>DATFRR010000290.1:0-14109 GCA_035263025.1 Micromonosporaceae bacterium | reverse complement strand
CAGCGCCTGCGCCGTGTTGACCGTGCCGGCGCGAACCGACTCACCGATCGCCGGCCGCACGTCGAGCAACAGGCCAAGCGCCAACAGCTGCCGAGCCTCACTCGAAGCGATCCGCAGCGCATCGCGCAGCCAAGTGACAGTGGATGCGGCACCGTCGCGATGCGGCAGATCGCGACCGTGCGCCTCCGCAACCAACGACGCAAGTCCGGCCGTCATGGCGGTCACCACGGCATGTGCGCACCGGATGCTCCCCGCCAACTCGCCGTCGGACAGACTCCACGCCGGGCGGGCCGCCCACGTCGCCGCATCGATCGCCAGCTCCGCGAGCGCCTCATCCATACCAGCAATTTAGAACATGCGTACGACGCTCCTGAAGCGAAGTCCGTCAATTCCAGTCACCACAAACCAACGTGGCACAAATGGTGCGCACGCTGGACGCCCTTCATGTCACCGACCGGAGCGACGCCGTGCCCGGCTCGCGCGCAGTCGGCGTAGCCGGCCAACGACGATTGCGTCGAACTCGGCTGCCGCGGGTGCGTCCAACAATGCGTTCAGCAGCCGGTAGTAGTGCGTCGACGACAGGTCGAACGTCTCGCGGATCGCCTGCTCCTTCGATCCGGCTTGCCGCCACCAGAATCGCTCGAACCGGAGCATCGCCTGCTCTCGTTCGGTGAGCGCGCTCGGCGGCGTCCGGTCCGGACGGTCGCGTCGTTCCCGACCGATGAGTCGACGTCCCTCGCCAACCAACAACCCGACAGCCGGATCCTCGACGTGCAGGCCGGCATCCAGTTCGGCGAGTTCATCGCTCAGGACGCTCGGAGCGTCCGCCAAACGCGCGTCTGCCAACCGCGGGTCCGCCAAACGAATGTCGGAATCCGGCTCGAACAGGGCATCCAGGACGTCGGCAGCGTCCGTTTCGGCTGCTCCAAACGTCGACGCGCCAGACTTTTCCGGCCGGACCAGGGCATCGCTCAGAATGCTGGCGGCATCCGCCTCGACGGCATCAGACAACAGATCGTCGACATCCGCCGCGGAGTCTCCTGCCTCGCCGTCGACGGCATCCAGCGCGGAGACTCCGGTCCGACTCCCGACCGCATCCGCGTCGAACTCGCGGTCGGCCCGCTCCGCTGTGACTTCCGACTCGACCAGCGCATCGGTCAGAAAGCTAGCGGCATCTGCGTCGACGGCATCAGACAACAGATCGTCGACGTCCGCTGCGGGGTCTACAGGCTCAGGATGGACGTCTGTCCGCCGGTCCGCCTCGCCGCCGAACGCATGGGTCGCACCTTCGGTGACGCAATCGGCTAACACATCAGCGACCGCCTCAGCCTCGATCGCGGCTTCGATCTCGTCGGCTGCGTTGCTTGCTACCGGCCGCATCGCGCGATGAGCGGAGGCGCGCGGCGTTCCGGTCACGCTGCTTTGGCGTTGGCCACCCCGCGGTCGCGGTGCGACCGCTCGCAGCCGAGGCGGAGCAACCCCGCGCTCGTCCGGCAACGTCGGCAACGTCGGCGGCCGCGCCGACCTTGCTAAGCGCTCGTCGGGCGACGTCCCTGCCGTTCGCGGCGCCGGCATCTGCCTCGTAACACGCTCGCCTTGCGTCGCTGCCGTACGCTGCTCAGGCATCGTCGCCACCGCCGGCTGGTGCGGCGCAGCCGCATCTACCAGCCGTTGCGGTGTCGCGAGCGTCGGGAGGCACGGTGCACGCGGCCGTGGTGCGCCGTCGTATGACTCGTCATCGACGCGCGCCACGGCATCCGGTCGTGCGCCGGAACGCATCCCCCGAGGCATCGCCCCAGGCTACCCAGCGCACTCGCCGTTCCCAGCGGACACGCCTTACCGCACGGCGTCGCGGTGACTATTCGACTCGCAATACGGCGCTCCGGTCCACATCGGACTGGCGTCGATTGAGCCATCTCCGCCGGCCGAAAGCAGAAACAAACAGCGTTCAGACGCGTACGACAGTCAATCCCGCAGCTTCGAATTCGGCGACCGTTGGATCGTTGGCGCCGGCGTCGGTCACCAGCGTGTCGATGCGCTCGATCGGGCAGATCCGTGCAAACGCATGCATGCCCAACTTCGAGCTGTCCGCGATGATGACGACTCGGCGCGCCCGCGCGACCATCAGGTTGTTCATGGCCGCCTCGCCCTCGTGATGCGCGGCGGCGCCGAGCGTCACGTCTAGCGCGTCCACGCCGAGCAGCGCGATGTCGAGCGTCACCTCGCGGAGAATTCCGCCAGCGAGCGGTCCGACGAGTTCGAAGGACTGCGGCCGCACCACGCCGCCGGTGACGACGATCTTCATCCGGGAGCGTACGAGCAACTCGTTCGCGATGTTCAACGCGTTCGTGACGACGGTCAGTTGGGCATCGTCGGCCGACGAGCTGAGCTCCGGGCGCACCGCGAGGGCACGGGCAACTTCGGTGGTCGTGGTACCCCCGTTGATCGCCACCACCATGCCCGGCGACACGAGCGCTGCCGCGGCCGCACCGATGCGCTGCTTCTCGGCGGAGTGCTTGGCCGTCTTGTAGCGCAGCGGCAGATCGTACGAGACGCCGTTGGCGACCGCGCCGCCACGGGTACGCGTGATCATCTGCTGTTGGGCAAGCTGGTCGAAGTCGCGGCGGATGGTCGCCTGAGAAACGCTGAGCTGACCCGCCGCATCCTCGACCGTCACCCGGCCGCTGTTGGTCAGCAGCTCTAGCAGCGTGTTCCAGCGTGCGTACCGGTCCACGGTCTCCCCTACAGCTCAGTGCGTGACGGCTTCATGACTGAAACGTGTGCACAATCATGCTCGAAACCTGCCCTGCGAGTCGAGACCCATGCGCGAAACGGCACCCCTGGTGCGATCTTCGAGCACGCCTGCACAATAATGCGCGCAACGCCAGCGACCGCGAGCCGATCCGCGCAGCCGACTCAACCGCCACCGCGAGCCGATCCGCGCAGCCGACTCAATCACCACCAAACGGCGCGCGCCAGCGGGAAACGGACGGACATGAACGACGCTGTGATCGCGATCGACATTGGCGGCACCGGGCTCAAGTGCGCGCTCGTCGATGTCGCCACCGGCGCGATTCGCCACAGCGAACGTCACCCGACCGGCGCGGACCGTGGTCCGGAGCGCGTCGCTGAAGCGATCGCCGAGGTCGCGTCCGGCCTCGCAGACCGGGCGCGCGCCGACGATCTGACGCCGAAAGCCGTGGGACTGGTCGCGCCGGGCGTGATCGACGAGGCGGCCGGAGTAGCGGTGTGGTCGGCGAACGTCGGCTTCCGGGACGTACCCCTGCGTGATCTTGTCGCCAAGCGGCTCGGACTGCCCGCGGTGCTTGCCCACGACGTGCGCGCGGGCGCGTTGGCCGAGGCTCGCTTGGGCGCCGGGCGCGACGCCGGGCGGGTTTGGTTTGTTGCGATCGGCACCGGCATCGCGGCAGCCTACGTCCGAGACGGGCGGACCGACTCGGGCGCCCACGGTGCCTCCGGCGAACTCGGCCACGTCGTTGTGCGACCGGACGGACCGTTGTGTGCTTGCGGTCAGCGCGGCTGCGTCGAGTCATTCGGGTCCGCGGCGGCGGTCGCACGGCGCTACGCCGACCGCTCGGGCCACGCCGTTACGGCGGACGAGGTGGTCGTGCGCGCCGCATCCGGCGACGCAGACGCCAGCGCGGTGTGGCACGAGGCGATCAACGCGCTGGCGGACGGCCTGCGGATCGGCATCACGCTCTACGACCCGGACGCGATCATCGTCGGCGGCGGGCTCGCCGAGGCCGGTCCGGCGCTGCTCGATCCGCTGGAGGCCGCGGTGCGCCGGCGGCTTACCTTCCAGACCATGCCTTTGCTGGTACGCGCAAAGCTCGGTGACGAGGCCGGCTGCCTTGGCGCCGCGCAGCTTGCTATCGACATGGTGGCCGCGACGTGAGCACCGGTTTGACCGGCCGGATCGTGACACCGGACGCGATCGTCGACGGTCGGCTCGTGATGTCCGGCGGACGGATCGCCGCCATCGAGCCCGCACCGGTACCTAGCGATGCACCGTGGCTCGTGCCGGGCTTCGTCGACATGCACGTGCACGGCGGCGGCGGTCACACGTTCACCACGGGTCGCGCCCCGGCGGCTCGCGCGGCCGCCGCGTTCCACCTGTCGCACGGCACGACCACGCTGCTCGCGAGCTTGGTGAGCAGCCCGTACGACGCGATGTTGGCGGCCACGAAGGCGTACGCGCCGCTGGTCGCCTCCGGTGTGCTCGCCGGCGTGCACTATGAGGGGCCGTATCTTGCCGAATCCCGTTGCGGCGCACAGAATCCGGCGTTCCTCCGACCGCCCGCACTGACCGAGCTCGCGTCGCTCCTCGAGGTTGGCGCCGGCGCCGTACGGATGGTGACGCTTGCGCCGGAGTTGGACGGCGCGCTGGACGCGATCCGGCTTCTCGTCGCGGCGGGCGTCGTGGTCGCGATCGGGCACACCGACGCCGATTACCGCCAGGTGCGCACCGCGATCGACGCCGGAGCAACGGTCGGCACACATGTGTTCAACGGGATGGCGCCGCCGCACCACCGGGCGCCCGGCCCGGCGTACGCGCTGCTCGGCTCGCCCGCGGTCACCTGTGAGTTCGTGGCCGACGGCGCACATCTGGCCGACGAGACACTCGAGTTCGCGTTCGACGTCGTCGGTGCCGGGCGAGCGGCACTTGTCACGGACGCGATCGCGGCAGCCGGCATGCCCGACGGCTCGTACGAACTCGGCGGCCAAGCGGTGGTGGTCGCGAACGGCATCGCGCGACTCGCCGCGCGCCCCGGCAGCACGATCGCGAGCAGCACGATCGCCGGCAGCACCCTGACCATGGATGCGGCGTTCCGGCGAGCCTTCGCGGTCACTGGGTCGATCGTCTTCGCCGCGCATGCGGCCGCCACCACGCCCGCGCGAGCGCTCGGGCTCACGGATCGGGGCAGCCTCGCGGTGGGGCAGCGCGCGGACGTCGTGACGCTCGGGCCGGATCTCGCCGTCGAGGCCGTCCGTCGCGGCGGCCGCACCGTACGCCGACCCGCGACGGCGCTCGCCTAGCGTCGCTGGTCATCGCTGACGGTCGAATAGCGCCGGACCAGCCCAGCCGCGCCGTTCCAGCCACCCACCGAGGGGTACGTCGTCCCATGGCACCCGTGCGATCACCCGCCACAACACGAACCCGACAAGGATCCCGGCGGCGGTATCCGTCACCCAGTGGTAGCGCAGGTAGATCGTCGTGACCGTAAGGATCACCGGCGGCGCGACGCGGATGACCCATCGCCACCGTACGGTGACCCACGGCGCGAGAAGCATCGCCAGCACGCCGTACCAGACGAATGCGTTGGCGAGGTGGCCGGATGGGTAGGACATGCCGCCGCTGCCGAATAGCTCCGGGTGAGCGATCGGTGCCTTCGGCGCGGCGCGGTTCGTCCAGTCCTTGAAGATCGTGAGCGTCACGAATGTCAGCACGAACGCGGCCACCACCGGCAACAGCGGCCGGATCGAGTGACGTCGCCACATGCAGAACAACGCCAGCAGGCCGCATACCGCGGTGAAGAAGCCACCCTGGCCGAGCCGGTTCAGCAACCCCGCAACCGGTGCTACCGCATCGTGCGCCGCGCACCAGTCGCGGACCCGCAGATCCAGGGCGAGCAGGTGCCGCGCGTTGACCAGCAACGTGATCGCGACCACGCCGCCGATCGCGAGCACGTCCCACCACCAGCCGGCCGGCACGACCGGACGCGTCGCCAACCGGGTCCGCGGCACGGCAGACTCCGATCGCGCCGTGCTGGCCTGGGGCTCCACGCCGATCACGGTAGCCTCCCGCGCCGAGCCGGCGCGCGCTGACCATCGGCGAGCCCGCCGGCCGCACGATCGCCGACCGCGCGCTGGCTTTGGTCGGCAGCGTGCGGCGCGGCGCTCCGATCGACGATGTCCGACAGGCCGGCGCGCGTCGCGACCACGACCAGACGCTCGCCGGGCGCGAGCGTGCGGTCGGCCGGCGGGCACACGGTCTCCTGCCCGGAGCCGTCGACCACGGCCACCACGCGGGACTTGTCCTCGCGATCGAGGCTCGCGATGTCTCGGCCGGCGAGGCTCGACCCGGCAAGCACTGGTACGTCCGCGACCAGCAGCACGCGGCGCCGGATCGGGATGGTCCCGATCACCTCGCGACCGACCATCGCGGCCGCGAAGTTCGACGCGGCAAGGTAAGACACGCTCCGCGAGATCGTTACGTTGAACACCTCGTTGACGCGATCCGCGAAGTCGCCGTCGAACAGCCGCAACACCACGCGCAGGGTGGGCCGGAGTTCGCGGCCCTGCAACGCATATTCGAGGTTGACTACGTCGTCGGAGGTAAGCACCACGAGCGCCGCGGCGTGCGCCACGTTGGCCCGGCGCAGTGTGCTCTCCCGGCTCTCGTCGCCGACGATGAACGGGATGTGCCGCTCGCGTACGTATTGCGCGCCGTACGGGTGATCCACGTGATCGATCGCCACCACCGGATAGCCGCGCTCGTGCAACGTACGCAGCACCCGCGTACCCACGTTGCCAAGCCCGACCACGACGACGTGGTTTCGGACCGCGACGTGGTCGCGGGTGACCACCGGCACCGACGCCTGCACGATGGCGGCCGACGCGACCGGGATAAGGGCGACCCCGGTGAACGTGACGACCGTCTGCAGGATCTGCAGCGCGACCGGCAGCGTGTCGTCCGGGTTCGCCTCGCCGACCGTGGTCAACAGCATGACGTAGAGCGAACTCCAGGCGCCGTGGCCGCCGTCCAACACGACATAGGCGATGGCACCCACGACGATGACGCCGAACATCGTGACCAGCGCGACGCGAACGCCCCGGCTGACCCGGCCCGGCAGCAGTTGCGCCGGCACGGCCCGGACGATCCCGACGAGTCGCCGGGACGCCGATCGAAGCGCCGGTATGGCACGCGTCGCCGCATTCCATCGTTGGGCGCCGCCGACGTCCTCGACCGCGTCGGCTCGCGGGTCGCCCGGCGACGTCGGAATGCCCGGCCGAATCAACCCAACGCCGCGCAGTGTGGCACGCACCGCCGCGCCAATCGACCGCGGCACGATGCGTCGCCGTCGCGCACCGCTGATGCGCGCGGCGATTTCGCGCAACGGCGCCGTGAACGTGTCGTCCGGCGCAACCGTCGAGGCCAGCACGAGATCCGCGGCATCGCCGTCGTCCGGGAGAATTCGCAGGCCACCGGACCCCGTCGTGACCGCGAGCCCGCACCACACCCGGTCTCCGTCTGCGAGTTCGGCGCGGCTCGTCACGCGCGCCACCGTCGAGCCAACGGTGACCTCGATCGGTTCCGTGGTGCCGAGGCATGCGGCGACGAACGCCGGCACCGCGATCTCCACATCGGACAGCAGCTGCGCGTTGTCGAAGAGGCCACCGAGTCGTTGGCTGAGCGTCGAATTGAACACGCGCAACACGAGCCGGACACCGGGGCAGGTCTCCTGCGCCTGCAGCGCCGCGAATACATTGCCGACATCGTCCGCGGTGACCAGAGCGACGGCGTCCGTCGCGGTGAGGTTCGCTTGCCGGAACGCGGCCGCGTCCAGGCTGGCCACCACTTCCACGTGTACGCCGGGGATGCGCGCGATAAGCGGCGCGTTCGCGCGACGCCGGTCGGTCAGGAGCACCAGAACATTCGCGCGATAGCGGATGGTCAGCTCCTCGGCCATCCGATAGGCGAGCGCCGTGTCGCCGCAGATGACGAACCGTCGTGCGGTGTCAACCGTTCCAGCGGTCGTGCCGCCGTCGGCGACCTCGGTTCGTGGCGACGGGACTGGATTCTCCGGTGCTGGAGCCTCCGGTGCTGGAGTGTCGGGTGCGATCGGCGCGGATTCGGGCGGCGTCGGCACGGGCGTGATCGTACGGGGGGAACGCCCCGACGTACGACCCCGCGGGCGAAATCCGCGCTTTGTCGCCGGAGCGTTGGGGATCGTTACGGCTCGTCAGCGTTGCCGGGTACGTCGTCGACACGCCCGGCATTCGTCAGCCGTGATGCGAGCGGATTCTCGCCCCCGCTATGCAAGGTGCGACGCAGCGCGGCCCCGTGCTTCGCGCTCGACAGCCACGTTCGCGCGGCCATCGGCAGGTAGCCGGCCCGCTGCCGAACCGTCGGGCGATCGGTGTCGACCAGCTGGTAACCATGGCGTACGAGCCGGCTGCCCATGACCGCCTGGCACAGCGCGAGCTCGTCCGGTCGCAGCCGCTCGGCGAACGTACCCACCCGGCTGGTAACGACCTCGCCGTGCGTTAGCTCGTGCCAGACCTTGCGCTCCGGAACCGCGACGTCGGCCATCACCGCCGGGCTCGTCATTTCCTCGACGAAGTCCTCGCCGAGGAAGTCGCACACCGCCTTCATGTGACCGACCGGGTCGGCGACCAACGCCTCGTAGTAGAGCTCGCGGTAGGAGTGCGCGGGCAGCTCGCGACGCGCCTGCCAGCCGGCGTCCGCGGCGCGACACCACGTTGCGATCGCCTCGTGGAGGCCACCACGGTGCCACGGTTGCTCCGTCGTCGACGCGACGCAGTCCCGGCCGTCGCGGATGATGTTGACGATCTGCGCGTCCGGAAACAGGCGAACCAGTACGTCGAGGTTCAGCAGGTACGACGGCCGTTTGTCGCCCCAGCGTGGCTTGCCGAAGCGTCGCGCATAAGCACGAAACACGATGCCCATCGCGGAACCCAACGTGGTCGCCCCGTCGACGATCTCCTGGATCACCACATCGGCGTCGAGTTCAAGGTCCGCGAAGTTCGTCCGCTTGTCGTGCGTCAACCACTCGGCGAACCGACGGCGGTTTGCCGGGTCACGCAGATCGCCCCACGAGCGCCGGCGCCGGACGGCGGCAAGCACGAACCGGTTCTCCGGCGGGATGGCAATACGCGGATGGGCATGCAGCATCAGCTGCAGCATCGTGGTTCCGGAGCGCGGCGAGCCGACAACGAGAATCGGTCGGTCACTCGGCACGCGTCCTCCCAACTCGCCCGGCCGGATCCTGGGCGGGCTTTGTCACGGGCAGGATAGCTGGGCAAGCTCAAAGGTAGCTCATAGCCGATTCGTAGTATTCCGATTGGTCGAGAGCGCCCGGGAGTTGGTCGAGAGTTGCCGCGCGCTGCCGGCCCGGTCACCGATGTGTCTGCCCAGCTCAGGGGCCAGGAGGTTAGGCCGGCACGTCCGCGTCGAGCGCGTCGCCGACGACCGACGGAGCCGCCGTCGACACGGTCACGCGGGTCGACACGGTCACGCGGGTCGACACGGTCACGCGGGTCGACACGGTCACGCCGGCGAGACGGTTACACCGGTCGACACGGTCGACACGGACGTGACGGTCGACATGGTCACGCCGAGCGGCGCCGTACAAAACGGACCGCCGACGCGGTCGTGGGCCGGATCCGACAGGTCCGGCTCGCCGTCTCGACCGATCAGGTCCGGCGCAAACCGTTCCGCGTCGTCGACGGAGACGTACCCGAGTGCCATCGAACGCTCGATCGACCACCAGCGACGGGTGTTGTCGGAGATCGCGAACATCACCTGGAAGTCGACGTCCGGTGCGTCGAGACAGGCGAGCATGATGCGACCGGCGTCACCCGGCGACAGCCAGGTCGCGAGCGCTCGCACGTCGGGCGGCTCGGGTATGCACGTACCGATCCGCAGCGCGATGACCTCGAGTCCGTACCGGTCGTGGTAGAGCGCACCGAGTGATTCGATGGCGGCCTTGCTCCAGCCGTAGAACGTGTCGGGCCGCGGCCGCTCGGGATCGGCGAGCTCGCGACGTCCACCCGGACCGGCCGGCTCCGCATCGGCGCGACGGTAGAAGCCAACCGCGTGATTGCTGGACGCCAGGATGACCCGGCGCGTACCGGCTGCCACGGCCGCCTCCAGCACGTTGTACGTGCCGCCGACGTTCACCGCGTTGATCGATGCGAACGGCGCCTCCGACGGGATGCCGGCCAGATGCACGATCGCATCCGCGCCATGCGCGGCACCGAGCACGGCGGACGGATCTGTCACGTCCAGCGGTGCGATGCCGGCGGCGGCATCAGCAACCAGGTCGGTGAGTGCGACCACATGCCCCGCGGCACGCAACGGTTGAGCGATCATCCGGCCGATGCGTCCGGCGGCGCCGGTCACGAGCACATGCATCGGCCAACCCTAGGGGAGAGTACGCAGGCTTAAGGTCACGGATCCGACATGTTGATGTTCATCGACACGACGAAATTCGCCGATGAACCCAGACGCAAAGACCGCGGGCCGCCCTTCGGACGGCCCGCGGTTCGAGTGTTGTGCGACTACAGGCGTACGCCGGACTGCGCGTGGAACAAGTGATGCGTGCCGACCCGTGGCCGGATGTAGACGGTGTCCGCCATCCGCGGCGTGGTACGGCCGTCGGTGCGCACCACGATGCGCTCGCCGCCGTCCTCGGAGCTGCCGTAGACGTACGCGTCGGAGCCAAGCTCCTCGACGATCTCCACGGTGACGCGGAGCCCGCCCTCGGACTCACCGACGAGGTCGCAGTCCTCCGGCCGGAAGCCGACGGTGACCTGGCCGTCGCCGCCGTCCGCGACCGCGGCGTCGTATTGCTCCCGGGTCAGCGGCAGAGTCAGGCCGCTGAAGTGCGCACCGGCGTTGTCGACCGGCACGGTCTTGATGTTCATCGCCGGGGAGCCGATGAAGCCGGCGACGAAGACGTTGGCCGGCTTGTCGTAAAGCACCCGGGGGGTGTCGCACTGCTGGAGCACGCCGTCCAACAGCACCGCGACCCGGTGTCCCATGGTCATGGCCTCGACCTGGTCGTGCGTGACGTAGACGGTGGTAATGCCGAGCTGTGCCTGCAGCGTGGCGATCTGCGAACGGGTCTGCACGCGCAGCTTCGCGTCGAGGTTCGACAGCGGCTCGTCCATGAGGAAGACCTGCGGCTTGCGTACGATTGCGCGGCCCATCGCGACGCGCTGCCGCTGGCCGCCAGACAGCGCCTTCGGCTTGCGGTTGAGGTAGTCCTCGAGGTGCAGCATCGCGGCCGCCTTGCGGACCGCCTCGTCGATCTCGGGCTTCGGCGTCTTGCGCAGCTTCAGCGCGAACGCCATGTTGTCGTAGACCGTCATGTGCGGATACAAGGCGTAGTTCTGGAACACCATCGCGATGTCGCGCGCCTTGGGCTGAAGGTCGGTCACATCGCGGTCCTCGATGAAGATCGAGCCGGAGTCGACTGGTTCCAGGCCGGCGAGCATGCGGAGGCTGGTGGACTTTCCGCAGCCGGATGGTCCGACGAGGACCAGGAATTCGCCGTCACCGACTTCCAGATCGAGTTCATTGACGGCGGGCGAGGTGGTGCCCGGATAGATCCGGGACGCCTTCGCGTAGGTCACAGTTGCCATGGCAGAGCCACCTTTCACCGGCAGGAACGTGCCGGACGATCCGAGTAAAAGGGTCACCGGCGGTCAGCCGGTGGGCTCACCGTAGGCGCTGCCACGTCGGTTGGCCACCCCGCAGCGCCGCTTTGCTCGCAATTATGACGATATGCACGGTCGGATTCGGCTAAGCGCCGGTCGCCTCCGAGATGCTGTGCGGGAAGTTCGTTCGCGTGTAATGGATGGCACCGGCCGGCACCATCCACGGCATCACCTTGATGGTGAACTTCCCGGCCACCACTGCCGGGTCGCGGCTCTTGAGCTCCATCGCGGTCTCCGCGTCGACGTTCAGGATCGATAGACCGCGGTAGTGACGGTCGGGCAGGTCGGCCACCGGACCGGCGGCGAGGAGATGGCCCGCCTCGTGCAACTCGGCGAGGAACGCGAGATGCGCGTCCTGAAGCGCATCGTCTTCGGCCTCGGTGAGCTTCGGGCCATCCGGGTTGGTGATCAACAGCACCGCGGTGAATTGGTCGAACTCCACGCGCGGATCGTAGCCCGTGGCGCAGGCCTTCCCGAACGTGCCGCGTCGTCACGTCCGCCCGATCTACTCCACGATCGCGTAGGAGCGGCGGCGGCACACGAGGACAGGGTTGCCGGCAACGTGGTTGCTGGGCAAGGACGCCGCGGTTAGCGTGGACAGCAGGCGATCAGACGATCGGAGATCGGCCATGACCGATGTGACAAGGCTTCCCGGCGAGATATGACCTAGCCCCCAACGTCGCGACAGGGTGCCGCGCGGGCTCGCGGCCCGTGTCTACGCGATCTCGGCACTGACCGACGCGATCCCGATCTACCCGGTCTATCCGGTCCTGTTCGCCGACCACGGCCTGTCGACGGCCCAAATCTCGGCGCTCTTTGTCTTGTGGTCGGCCACCGGCGTGCTGCTGAACATTCCGGCCGGCGCGCTCGCCGACCGGGTGTCTCGACGTCTGCTGCTGTCCATAGGTGCGCTGCTGCGTGCCGTCGGCTATGCACTGTGGACGGCCGTTCCATCGTTCGCCGCCTTCGCGGCCGGCTTCGTGCTGTGGGGCGCCGGAAGTTCGCTACAGTCCGGCACGTTCGAGGCGCTCGTCTACGACGAACTCGACTCGGTCGGCGCCACCGATGGCTACGGTCGGCTGACCGGTCGCTCGGGCACGATCTCGCTCGTCGTGAGCGCCGCGGCGAGCGCGCTCGCCATTCCGTTGCTGGGCGTCGGTGGCTTCCAGCTGGTCGGCTGGATCAGCGCCGCGGTGTGCGTCGCGGAATCGGTGGTTTCACTGTCCATGCCGGCTCGGCCTCGTGCCGCCGACGCCGGCAGCGAGGGTGGCATTCGGGGGTACGCCCGGACGCTTCACGCCGGCATCGCCGAAGCGGCAACTCATCCGTTGGTACGGGGACCGCTGCTGCTCGCCGCGCTACTACCAGCGTTGACCGCGATCGACGAGTACGTGCCGTTGCTCGGTCACGATTACCACGTACCCACGTCGGTCGTTCCGGTCTTTCTTCTCGCGATCACCGTGACCGCCGCGATCGGCAACTGGTGCGCGGGCCGGTGGTGGTCCTTGTCTGCCGGCCGCATGGCGCTGACGCTCGCGGCCGGCGCCGTCATGCTCGCGGTCACCGGGTTGACCGCGCATCCGGCCGGCTTCACGGGAGTGGCGCTCGCGTTCGGCGTCTTGCAGTTCGCCATCGTGGGATCGCAGGTGCGGCTGCAGCACACAATCGCTGGCCCCGCGCGGGCGACCGTGACATCCGTCGCCGACGTAGGCGCGGACGTCGGTGCGATCGCGGTGTTCGGCGCAAGCGCGCTGGTCGCACAGTGGTTGCCGGTCACCGGTTTGCTCGCGGCCTACGCGGTTCCGTTGCTGTTGCTGGCGATCGTCACGCCGCGATGGCTGCGAACGGGCTCGGTCCGCGGCGGATCGGGCTCGGACCGCGACAAGGTTGCCGTGGACGGTCAAGAGCACGCGGGCACGTCTGCGTCCGTGGACGCGTAACGGTCAGTCGACGTCGGGCGTGGCGAGGTGGGCTTCGAGCGAGGTCATCTTCGACGTCATCGCATTGGTCACGCCCGGCCGGATGTCCGCCTTGAGCACGACGCTCGCTCGCGGGGCGACGGCGAGCACTGCATCCGTCGCGCGCTTCACGACGTCCATCACCTCGTCCCACTCGCCTTCGAGCACCGTGAACATCGCGTCGGTCTCGTTGGGCAGACCGCTCGCTCGTACGACGCGGACCGCCTCGGCGACCGCGGCGCCGACGTCGGGCCCGATGCCGATCGGTGTCACGGAGAATGCGGCGATCACGGTGTCAGAACCCCCGTACCTTGTCGATGGTGATGCGCAGTGCGACCGGATATGCCGCGCTGAACGCTTTGACGTCGCCGCTGACCCTGGCCGCCGCCGCGCTGTACTTGTCGAGGTACGCCGGCACCTCGTGGGCCAATGGCTGCTCGTCAACGATCTCGGCGCGGCCGGACAGCACGATGATGTCGCCGCCTCGACCGTCGCCGTCGAAGTTCAGCGCGACGCGCGGATTGCGGCGTACGTGTACCAGCCGTCGCGCAGTGGTCTGGTTGTAGACGAGAATCGTCGACCCGTCGGCGAGGAACCAGACCGGGTTCGGTTGCGGCGTCCCGTCCGCGCCGACCGTGGTCAGCCAGATCACCATGTCGTCGCG
>DATFRR010000289.1:0-38234 GCA_035263025.1 Micromonosporaceae bacterium | reverse complement strand
GATCTCGCCGCCCTTCTCTACACCGGCGGCACGACCGGACGCAGCAAGGGCGTCGCGCTGAGCCACGCGAACCTCTCGAACGCCGGCGCCTCGTCCCGATCAGTGAGCCACGTGCCCGGTCTGCTGCGTGGCATCACCGCGTTGCCGCTGTCGCACTCGTTCGGCCTACTCGTCACGGTCGGCGGCCTCCATGCACCGGAGCCGACCGTGTCGGTCCTGCAGCGGTGGTTCGAGCCGACCGAGTTCGTGCGGCTCGCCGCCGAGCACCGCGCGCAGACCACCGCCGTCGTGCCGTCGATGCTCGCGATCCTGCTCGGGCAACCGTTGGAGGACTACGACCTGAGCGCACTGGAGTTCGTGTTCTCCGGTGCGGCACCGCTGTCCGCCGCGGTCGCGGCCGAATTCGAGCGTCGCGTTCCGTCGGCCAAGGTCCTTGAGGGATACGGGTGTACGGAGACCGGCGGCATCATCTCGAGTAGCCCACCACGGGCACCGCGCCGTGGCACGGTCGGCAAGGCGGTGCCGAACGTCGCGGTACGCATCGTCGGCCCGGACGGCAACGACGTGCCGGTCGGTACGGACGGTGAGATCGTGGTACGCGGACCGAACGTGATGGCGCACTACTGGCGCGGTGAGCCACTGCCGGAGGGATGGTTCGCGACCGGCGACGTCGGTCGACTGGACGCGGACGGGTACCTCACCATCGTTGACCGGATCAAGGATCTGATCCTGCGCGGCGGGTTCAACGTCTATCCGCGCGATGTCGAGGACGCGTTGATGACCCACCCCGCGGTCGCGATGGCCGCGGTCGTCGGCCGTCCCGACGAACGGCTCGGCGAGGAGGTCGTCGCGTTCGTCGCGCTGGCGGACGGCGGTGTGACGACATCTGACGAACTCATCTCGTACGCCCGCGAGCGCCTCGGCGCGCACAAGTACCCACGCGAGGTGCACATCGTCGATGCGATCCCGCTGACGTCGGTCGGCAAACTCGACCGCAAGCGCCTCCGCGCGAACGTCGCCACGCCAACGGAGGCACCGGCCTAGCCCTCATCGGCGTCTAGTTCGCCAGCGCGCCGCTCGATCACCGGTGAACGCGACGGCCGAGACCTATGTGGACGCTGCCCCCACGATCGTCGACGACTGCACTATCATCCTCGCCGACGCGACATCCTGTCGATGGTGTTCGATGTGCGTCGCGTCGTCCTAGCGAAGGCCGGACACCCGGGGGAGCAGAACGCATGCGCACAACCAGATTCCGCCGCGTCGGCATGATCGCCGCCGTCGCCGCGATGACCCTGATCGGCGTCACGGCCGCCTCGGGCGCCGACGCCACCACCGGCTCCATCACCGGTACGTACGTTGACGCACACGGCAACCCGATCGCCAACGCGTTCGTCAGCGTCTTCACGCCAGACGAAAACTCGGTCGCCGCCGCCTTCACCGACGACACCGGGACATACACGGTCGATGCCCTACCGCCCGGCGACTACATCGTCTCGTTCAGCACCGCGTTGACCCAGTGGGCGCACGGTCAGACCGAGCCGTTCGAGGCGACGGTGTTCAGCGTGACGGCGGGTGCCGACACCGTCGTGGACGAGACGCAGCTTTCCACCGGGACGCTGACCGGCACGCTCACCAACGCGGACGGCAGTCCGGCCGCTGGGATCAGCGTCAGTGCGTTTGGCCAGGATTTCGGAACCAACTCCTTCGCCACCACCGACGACAATGGCGCCTGGACGATGCAAGTGTTCGCCGGCGACACGTACCAGGTCAGCTTCCAGTTGGCGAACGGGCTCGCGCAGTACGCGCCGGGACAGGCCGAGCAGAGCAATGCGCAATCGTTCGCAGTGGACGCCGACCAGACCGTCAGGATCAACGACCAGTTGCTGCCGACCGGCACGATCACCGGTCGGTACACCGACACGACCGGTGCGCCGGACGCTAACGCCCAGGTCGTCGTCGTGTTCCCGGACGACAACTTTGCGAACTTCGCGTTCACCGATGACGCCGGCGACTACACCGTCGCGGTCTTCGCCGGGTCGTACAACGTGACCTTCATCGGATCGGACAACAAGCTCCAGTACGCGTTTGGCCAGCTCTCCGAGGACACCGCCGCGGTGATCAACGTGGCGGTCGGCGCGACGATCGAGGTCGACGACGCCATGCTGCCGACCGGGACGGTCACCGCGACGGCGACCGACGCGACCACCGGCAAGCCCATCGCGCACTTCTGTGCCGACGCAGACGGCGAGCAAGCGTGCAGCCACGGCACCGGCGTGGCGGTGCTGACGAACGTGCGGCAGGGTGACGAGACGGTCTTCATTGACCCGAACAGCGACCGCTTCGTGATCGCGAACGCCGATTCTGTGAACGTGCACGTGACCGCGGGTCAGAACACGAACGCGACGCTTTCGTTCCAGCGCGGCGCCGTCATCAAGACCACCATCGTGGACGCCGCCACGGGCGCTCCGGTGGCCGGCGCGTGCGTGCTGCCGTTCGTACCCGGATTCACGGTGTGGCCGGATTCCTCCGGCTACTGCAGCAACTCAAGCGGCGTGGTCAAGATTGCACCGTTGAGCACAAACTCGTATTCGCTGTTCGTCCGCGCCCCGTCCGGCAGTTCGTACGGTGACCAGTGGGTCGGGACGACCGGCGGCACCGGTGAAGAGCGCAATGCCCTAGTCATCTCGGCGACGGCGGGAAAGACCACCACGGTCGCGCCGATCAAGCTGGATCACGCCGGTACGGTGACCGGAACCGTGACCAGCGCGGTCGATGGGACGCCGCTGAGTGCGCTGGTCGGTCCGAACGCCTTCACACCAGGGGTCGGCGCGAGCGGCGAGGACGTCGGGACGGACGCCGATGGCCACTACACATTGACGAACCTGGGGCCCTACCAGTGGCCGTTGTTCACGTCCGCAAGTGGTTTCGCGGACCAGTGGACCGGCGGGGTCGGCAATCGCAATCAGGCCCAGACGGTGGGTGTGATCGCCGGGGCGACGGTGACGAACGACATCACCCTTTCGCCGGGCGCTCAACTGCACGGCAGGGCGCTGAAGGCGGACGGCACACCGATCGCGGATGGCGGTCTCATCGAGGCATTCAATGCGAAGACCGGCGACATCATGGCAAACACGTTCTCGAACGCGGACGGCTCATTCACCATGCCGATTCTGGCCGGCCAGAACGTGCGGATCTCGTACCTCTTCTTTGACGAGGCTACGCAGACCAACTACGACGGCTTCTACGGCGGTATGGACGAGGCGACCGCCCGCGTCGTACACATCCCGGCGGCCGGCAAGAAGATCCGCATCGTTCTGGTGCCCGGCGAGAACCTCTAGGCACACTGGTGCGGGCCGGCAACATGGCGCCGGCCCGCACCACCGCCTACTCCCCCGTCGCGCCGTCGATGCGCTCACGCAGGAGATCCGCGTGGCCGTTGTGGCGCGCGTACTCCTGGATCGTCTTCACGAGGTTCCATCGCACGGAGAACCCGTCTCCCGGACTCCGGTCGTCGAGCGAGCCGACGGGTGCGAGCAACGCGTCGGCTGCGTCGCGCTCGGCCCGCCACCGTTGCATGGATGGCTCGACCATGTCCGGGGTCAACCTGAGCAGGTCGGCGTCCGGTTCGTCGTCCGTGCAATACACCGGCTCTGTTTCACCGCCGGCCAGCGCATGGGTCAGGTAGTAATACTCCATTTCCGTCATGTGGCGTACCAGGCCGATCAGCGACAGATCGGACGGCTCCGCGGAGGCGCGCAGGAGCTGGGCCGCGTCGAGACCGTCGCATTTGGCCTCCAGTGCGTTCCGGTGGAACGCCAGCCATGACACCAACAGCTCGCGCTCGTCGACGTCGCGCGGCTCGGGCACCCGCTCCATGACGATCACACTCCTCGGCATCGCATGTTGTCCGACCGTCGCAGCCTATGCGGGCTCCCCGACGCAACTCCGTGACCGGCGGTCGCTGGACAGACGTACCGGGTCGCGACGGATGTGGTGCGTGCC
The DNA here is from genome assembly GCA_035263025.1 of Micromonosporaceae bacterium. GTDB lineage: Bacteria > Actinomycetota > Actinomycetes > Mycobacteriales > Micromonosporaceae > DASQPR01. The sequence continues at coordinate 34,229 of DATFRR010000289.1, read as the reverse complement.
CTAGAGTCAGCGCGGCGCCCCCCGTGCCGGACTGGACCGGCCCCTCCCCGGGTGACGGGCGCGGACGCTCGGGAGCCACATTGTTTGCTGGTCTGTCGTCGAAGCAGCGGCGCATTGGCGTGGCCACGGCCGCGGTGGTAGCGCTCGGCACAGCGATCACCGTCGTCACGCTCAACAGCGCCTCCGCGAGCCACGGAGGTCTCGGTACGGTCGGGCTGTCCGCGACGAACGGCACCAACGCCGTCACGTGGCAGAACGTGTCGGGCGCACCGGCGCCGCTGTTGTTGCCGGCATCGGTCACGGCGACCGACGGCGCCTGGTCACCGGACGGCAGCCGGCTCGCATTTGTCGACGGCGCGGGAGCGATCCGAACCGTGCGCTTCAACAAGGCGTCCGACGTCGGGACGTACGGCGAGGCGACGGGCGACCCGAGGTCGCGGCCGACCTGGACCGACGACGGCAGCGTGCTGCTGTGGTCGTCGCAGGTCAGCGACGGTGGCACCGGCACGATTGACGTGCTCGAATACTCCACCGGCGACGGCCAGGGTACGAACCTCGTGGCGCTGCCCACGGACACCAACTGGACGTTCCCCGACGGTGGCCTCGGCACCAAGATCCTCGTGCAGGGCCAGCAGGGCGCAGGCCAGCCGAACATTTACGCGATCGACGAATTCAACCTCGCGGACGACTCGGTGGACCCCGGCAGCCCGGTCGTGACGAACGCGTCGAGCCCGGCCGCGGCGCCGAACGACAGCTCGATCGCGTTCCTGCGCAGCACCGGCGGCCACGTGCAGGTCTTCGACTACATCCCGGCGACGGACACGACCGTGCAGGTGACCTCCGACGCGGCCGACCACTCGAACCCGACGTGGTCGCCGGACGGCACGACCATCGCGTTCGACGAGGGCACCGACGTGTTCACCGCGGCCGCGGACGGCAGCCAGGCTGGCTCGCCGGTGAGTGCCGGGCTGTCCGGCGTGCCGGCGTACCAGCCGAAGTCGCTCGATGTCGCGGCGCGCTTCGCGGGTGCGAACCGCTATGACACCGCCATCGCCATCTCGCAGGGGAACTGGGCGGACGGCGGCGATCAGGAAGATGGCCTGTCCGCGGACGCGGTCGTTTTGAGTCGAGGCGACACGTTCGCCGATGCACTCGGTGGCTCGGCGCTCGCCGCTGCCAAGCACGGCCCGCTGCTGTTAACGCCGCCGACCTCGCTCTACGCCCCCACCGGCAACGAGATCAAGCGAGTCCTCGGCGCGGACAAGACAAAGACGGTCTACATCGTCGGTGGTACGAGCGCGATCTCGACCGGCGTCGAGAATGCGGTACGGGCTCTGGGCTACGCGGTCGTCCGGATCTCCGGTGCGAACCGCTTCGCCACGGCGGTCGGCATCGCCGGCAAGATCAGCACCGCACCGGGTCTGGTGCTCGTGGCGACCGGTCTGAACTTCCCTGACGCGCTCAGCGCTGGGGCGGCGGCCGGTTCGTTCGACGTACCGGGCTCCGAGACGTCGGCCGTTGTCGTTCTCACCAGCGACTCCACGATGCCGACGGACACCAAGACATACCTCAACGGGCTGGCCGCGGGAGCGAACCCGCCGGTGGTGATTGGAGTGGGTGGCTCGGCGGTCAACGCGCTCGTCGCGGCCAACATCGACGGCTTCGGCATCGTCGGCTCGAACCGATACGAGACCGCGACCGAGGTGGCCGACTTCCTGTTCGCCGGCCCGAACGTCTTCGGGGTCGCGACCGGCCTCAACTTCCCGGACGCGCTCGCCGGCGGCGCGCTGCTCGGCACGCTCGGTGGACCGCTGTTGCTGACCACACCGACCACGTCGAACGCCAACGTGTCGCAATACCTCGACCTGGACTCGGCGTCACTCAGCGCGCAGGCCGTGTTCGGCGACACCGGAGTCGTGTCCAACGCGGTCTCGAATGCGTACGCCACGCTGATCAGCGGTCCGGGCAGCTTCCAGCAGGTGCCGACGTTGGTGCAGCGGCCGGCCGGGCAGACGAGCGCGCTGGGCAAGCGGGCCGCAAGCGCGCCGGCCAGCATCGCGCCGCACGCGGCGAACCACCTGCCGGACTTCTCGCACCTGCCGTCCTACGTCAAGCGCCTGAAGTAATCACGGCAAGCGTCGGGCCCGGTCCTAGCCGGACCGGGCCCGACCCGTTTCTGGTCGGCCGCGCATGATGGTGACGTGCAGATCGTGGCTGTCGTTGGCGCGGTGCCGGGAGTAGGCAAGACAACGCTGTGCCGGGCGTTGACGGCACGGCTGGCCAACGACGGTGTCCGCGTTGAGCTGTTCGACGAGGCCGACGTGCTGGTTCGACCCGAGTTCGCGCGAGTCGCCGAGGAGTTTCGTAGCACCGGCGTCGTCAGTCCGCGGATTCTGGTCGATGCGACCGTCGCGTACCTATTCGCCATGGCGGACAGCGGGGTCGAGGTGGCAGTGACCGACTCGCTCATGCCGTTCGTACCCTCGCTTTTGGCGTTCGGGCACGACGAGCCCGGCATCGCCGACGTTGCCGCCAACCTCCGCGAGCGCATGCCGCCCGCGCAGACGCTTGCCGTCGTGCTGCACGGCGACGAGGAGCGTGCGTTGGCCCGCGCGGCCGCCCGCGAAGGTGCCGAGTGGCTCGACTGGTACGGCGCGAAGCTCGCCGGCTACGGTCTCGTCCCGTCGCACCCGGACATGGCCGACCTGTGCGGCTATCTCGCGCATCAACGGGTCGTCACGATGCGGGTGCTGGCCACGCTGCCGTGGGAGGTTCTCGAGGTCGACGACGCGGTGGATCGGTCGGCCGACTCGATCGTCGACGCGGTGCTCACACGCGTCGAGCTCGACCCGCCCGCGACGTCGCTCATCCCATCACCGCCAGCATTGCTTGACTAGCTGCCCGGCGTGAACCGCAGGATCTGGTCGTCGCGATCGCGCGGGTCGCCGCGTCCGTCGCGGTTCGACGTGGTGAACCACACCGAGCCGTCCGGCGCGGTCACCACCGTGCGGAGCCGACCGTACGAGCCGCTGAACACCGCCGCCGGCTTGCCTCGTACGGTCCCGTCGTCGGCGAGGTTTGCGACGTATAGACGCTTCCCTTGGAGACACCCGAGAATCGCGGTGCGGTCGCGGATCGCCAGACCGGAGCACGACGCCTCGGACGTCGGCCAGGTGACAAGCGGGTTCACGAAGCTCGGGTTGCTGCCGGTGCCCTCGACGTCCGGCCAGCCGTAGTTTCGGCCGGGCAGGATGCGGTTCAGCTCGTCGAAGCGGTTCTGACCGAACTCGCTCGCGTACATCGCACCGTCCGATGTCCAACCGAAGCCTTGGACGTTCCGGTGGCCGTACGAGTAGACGAGCGTCCCGAACGGGTTGCCGGCGGCCGGCGTTCCGTCTGGATTCATCCGAAGGATCTTGCCGCCGAGGCTCGACTTGTCTTGTGCGAGGCCCCGATCGCTGCCGTCGCCGGTCGACGCGTAAAGGAATCCGTCGGGTCCGAACCCGAGCCGGCCACCGTTGTGGATCCCCGAGTGCGGAATACCTGTCACGATCGGCTGCGGCGTCTCGCCGAGCCGCATCCGCGCGATGCGGTTGTCGCGCTCGGTGCTGTAGTAGACGAACACCAGGCCGTCGCTCGCGTAGTGCGGCGACACCGCGATGCCGAGCAGGCCTCCCTCGCCGCCCGGCACCGCTTCGTCGATGGTCTGTACCCTCGCGACACTTGGACGGCCGCCACTCGCGGACGGTGTCAGCTTCAGGATGTCGTGGCGGTTCCGCTCGGTGACGAGCGCGCTGCCGTCCGGCAGGAACGCGAGACCCCATGGCACGTCAAGACGATCCGCCAACACGGTCGCCGTGGCTTGGGGACCGTCCGGATGCACCGGTGGTGCGGCGGTGGGTCGTGGCGTGCTGCCGTCGGAGCTCGTGCACGATGCCACGAGCGCGAGCGTGATAGCCGCGAGGCATATGGCAAAGACATGTCGTAGCGCAGTGTTCGACCGCGTCATCTGATCGAGGTTAGCCGGCCTGGGCGACGATTCGTGTGCGGCACCGTCCGATCCGGCACGAACGGCCGGTCGCTCAAACGTCGCTCAAACGTCGCTCAGGCGGTCGCTCAATGGTGATAGTTCAGCGCCACCAGCACGATGATGGCGGCGACCACCGCGATCGCGAGCAGCGCCGCGATCGCGATCTTCCACTTGCTATACGGCCGCTGCCCGATCACTTCAGCGGTGCGGCCGTTGACGAGCACCTGATACGTACGGCCGGCGAATAGGTAGCACACCACCCACACCGGCAGGAGCATCAGTTTGTACGTCACGTTCGCGTACGCCGTGCTGATGCTTTGTACGCGTTGCTCGTCGCCGCCGATGTCCATCCGGCAGTCCTGTTCGATGACCGGCGCCATGCGTGCCTTAGCGGTGTCGAGGCCGCTTTCCGGCTCCACGTCGTAGCGCAATGCGGCGTAGCCGGCGAGATACTCCGGTTGGTAGGCCACCGCCTGCGCCAGCGGCCACGGCTCGAGCTTGTCCTGGTGCTCGTCGGCGACATGTGCGGTGGCCCGCACCATGACGTCGTCGAACGACCGCGACACGGTGCCGCTCGCCGGGTACCAGTTGGTGCGCTGGACCTGGCGGGTCCGGGTCTCGGTCTGCCCGTTCACGGTGACGGTGTAGGTCTCCGTCACCCAGTAATGCTCGCCGCGCTGCCCGGTGTAGTCCGACGTGGTGTCGGCGTCGTACGTCCAGTGCGGCACGTACGTGCCCGCCAACGACTCAGCTTCGGAGATCTTGCGGAAGCTCTTCGGCGCGAACCAGCGGGACGTGACCCACCCGCGAAGCGCCGTGCGGACACCGGCGCGGTCCACCTCGAACGGCAGCACCGCCTCCGGCGGGATCTGCACGGTGGCGTCCGTCGCTGCGACCAGTGGCGAACCGCAGAACTGGCATCGCGTGGCGAGGGCATCGCTGTCCGAGGTAGCGCCGCAGTGCTCGCATCGCATCACGTGTGCCGCCACGGCGGTCCGCGGCTTGTGCGCCAACTCGGTGAACGCGTGCTCGTGAATGGTCCGCGCGACCGGGATCAGGGCCTGCTCGTGTTGGCAGTAGGGACACCGCAGCACGGTCGTACCCGGTGCGTATTCGACCCGAGCGCCGCAGCCGTCACACGAATACGTCGGCGAGCCGGCTTCGGCCGGTGGCGCTTGCGGTTCAGCGTCTGTCTCGCGGGCTTCGGCTGCTGCGAGCGGGGGTGGGGTCGACTCCGTCATCGCTATTCAGGTCCTCAGGGGGATGCGACGGTCTGGGCGCGGGCAGTCTCGACGGGCGGCAACTCACGACTGCGGCGGCAGCGGCGGTGGCACCGCCTCGGCGAGCAGGGCGGCGACCTGCGGCACATCCGCCGCGGCGCGCCACTCGGGCATGCCGCGTTGCCACACGAGCGTGCCGGCCCGAAGCGTGCCGGCCGCCACATAGCCAACCAGCGCCGCGTGGTCGAACGGTCCCTGCTGGGCGCCATCGATCGCGACGTACCAGCCGGCCTCAGTGGGCAACGGCGGTGGCATATCCCCGGTGCCTGCGCCGTCCGACGCATTGGGCTGCGGGCTCTGTGGTGCCGCACCGCCTTGCGCGGGCAGGCCGCTCGCCAGCCGTTGGCCCATCGCCATGCCGAGCCCCAGCCCGACTCCCTCGCCGGCGCCGCCGGGGTTGTTCGCCGCGTCGCCGATCGCCTGCGCGGTCTGGTATTGGGTGTACGCACCGAGATCGCCGACGATGGCCATCTGGCTGCGCTTGTCCACCGCGGCCTCGACCTCCGGTGGCAACGAGATGTTCTCGATGATGAACTTCGGGATCTCGATGCCGACCGGCGCAAGCTCGTCGGTGAGCGTCTTGGCGAACCCAGCGGCGATCGTCGACTGCTGTGCGGCAAGGTCCAGCACGCCGACGCCGGAGGCGGCGAGCACCGACCCGAGCCGGCCGACGATGGTCTGGCGCAGGTATTCCTGGATCTCCTCGGTCCGGAACTGCGGATCGGTGCCGGCCACCTCGGTGACGAGTTTGCGCGGGTCGGCGACGCGGGCGGCGTACGCCCCGAACGCGCGCAGCCGTACCATGCCGAACGACGCATCCCGCACAATCACCGGGTTTTGCGTGCCCCACTTGAAGTCCGTGAACAGCCGGGTGCTGACGAAGTAGACCTCTGCCTTGAACGGCGAGTGGAAACCATACTTCCAGCCCCGCAACGTCGACAGAATCGGCAGATTCTCGGTCTCGAGTTCGTACATGCCGGGCGGGAACACGTCCGCGACCACGCCTTCGTTGACAAACACCGCGGTCTGCGACTCGCGCACGACGAGTTGGGCGCCCATCTTGATTTCGTTGTCGTGGCGGGGAAAACGCCATACGAGCGTGTCGCGCGAGTCGTCCAACCACTCAACGATGTCGATGAACTCGCCACGGATCTTGTCGATCAGGCCCATGCCCCGCTCCCTGGTGCGACTGCCGATTGCGGCCGGCTCACGATTCCGGCCGAGGCTAGCAGTCTGGGGCAAGGCACGCAGTCCCGGCGACGCCCGGTCAGCCGCGCTTGCGGGCGGTGAAGATCAGATACTCCCAATCCATCACGGTCGAGTCCCCACCGCGATCGAAACGCTTCGCCAGGTCGGCAATGTCGCGGTCGAGAGCGGCGACCCGCTCGGCGTCGTCGGCGATGTTCTTGTACGCGACGATCGTCGGCCCGTACGTCGCCTTGAAGTAGTCGCGGAAGTCCTCGGGACGTTGGAACTGGTCGATAGTCAACGTCTGCCGTCGCGTGACCACGTCGACGACCCGGTCGCCGAGAAGTTCGCGCACGTGCTCCTCGTTCCCCCACAACGGCGGCGGCTGCGCTCCGGGCGGCGGCGGCGGGGCGTACGGCCGCATGGCGGCGAACAACTCGCCGATGAATCCGTTCGGCGTCCAGCTCAACAGCGCGATCGTGCCACCCGGTCGGCAGACCCGGATCAGCTCGTCGGCACTTGCTTGGTGATGGGGTGCGAACATCACGCCAATGCACGACATGACGGTGTCGAATTCGTTGTCCGCAAACGGCAAGGCCTCCGCGTCCGCCTGTCGCCAGTCCAGCGTCGCGCCCTGGTCGGCCGCCAACCGGCGACCGGGGTCGAAGAACTCCTCGGTCAGGTCGGACGCGGTCACCGCGGCCCCGGCGAGTGCCGCCGGGATCGATGCATTGCCGGTGCCGGCCCCGACATCGAGCACCCGCTGCCCGGGCCCAATGCCGGCGGCGTCGACGAGAATCGGGCCGAGGGACGGGACGAGGTCGGCCGCGACCGCCGGATAGTTCCCCATCGCCCACATCGCGCGGTGTTTGGCCTTCAGGGCACGGTCGGCCTCGACCGTGCCGGTTGGTGCAGTCATCGCGATCCTCCACGGTCACCTTGGTCTAGCTGGGCGTATCCACCCTTGCTACCGGACCGAGGGTAGGAGGCCGCGATCGCCCCACCTAGTACTAGATGTGTACTGCACCGCGCCGGTCGCCGCAGTCGGGTTGCCGCCACTTCCGAGGACCCGCGTGTGGGCGGCGCATAGCCTTTCGTCATGGGCGCGTCGTACCACCAGTTCTGTCCGGTCGCGAAGGCGATGGAACTGCTCGACGAGCGCTGGACCCTACTGCTCGTGCGCGAGCTGATGTCCGGCAGCGAGCATTTCAACGACCTGCGGCGTGGCCTGCCGCGCATGTCTCCCACGCTGCTTTCCAAGCGCCTCCAGCAATTGGTGCGCGCCGGTGTCGTCGACCGGTTCGCCGACGGCGACGACGTGCGTTATGTGTTGTCGCCGGCCGGTGCCGAGCTTCGCCCGGTGGTGGAAGCGCTCGGCGCGTGGGGAGTCCGGTGGATAGGCGAGATCGGCGAGCAGGACCTTGACCCGAAGCTGCTGCTTTGGGACATGCATCGGCACATCGACCGGACCGCCACGCCGGCGGGCCGCACTGTCCTCCAGTTCCGTTTCGCCGACGTACCAACGGCTGCCCGCGATTGGTGGCTGGTGATCACACCGGCCGACGCGGACGTCTGCGACGAAGATCCGGGTTTCGACGTGGATGTCACGGTCACCGCCAGCCTTCGCCGGATGGTCGAGATCTGGCGCGGCGACTTGCGCTGGTCCGACGCGCTGCGGTCCGGCGCGGTCGCGACGCACGGGCCGGCGGCGCTGCGTCGCGCCGTACCGTCGTGGTTCACGCTGTCGCCGTTCGCAGCCGTACCACGGGCTGCCAAGTCCTTGCGGCCGGTCACTGCGACGTCGCGGTCGCTACCTCAGGCATCTTCGACGCAGCGCGCCAGATAGACGATGTCGGGGCTGCCTCGCGGCACCGGGATCTCAATCGTGTCGAACGCACCGAACCCGCGCGCGAGTCGCCGCTCGAATGCTTCGTCCCGCGACGCGCTCCACACGGCCAGCACGCCGCCGCTCCGCAGTCGTGACCGGAGCATGTCGAGCCCATCCGCGGTGTATAGACCGCGGTTCGCGTCGAAGACAAGCCAGTTCGGGCCGTTGTCAGTGTCGAGGCAGATCACGTCGTACGCGTCGCCGCCAGCGCCGAGAACGTCGACGAGGTCGGCTTCGCGGATCGACACGCGAGGGTCGTCGAGCGCCGTGCCGGTGATGTTCCGCAAGTGCGTCGCGTGCCACGCGACGACCGCGGGTTCGATCTCGACGACGTCGATCGTGCTGACATGTGGCGCCCCGACGGCGGTACGCAGCGAGAAGCCGACGCCGAGTCCACCGATGAGAATCCGAGGTGCGGGAGCGGCGCACCGTTCCAACGCCTCGGACACCAGGCGCCGCTCGGACTCGCCGTTACGGGTATCCATCAGGAACACGCCGTTGCTGATGATCTCGAGGTGCGGCCCGACGCGGCGAAGCGCAAGCTCACCGCGCGGTGTCTGCCACCGCTCAAGCACCTCGGCGGGTCCGTCCGGCGCCTCCACGACCACAGTCTGCGCCATCCGACGGAAACACGATCACTGTGCCGGGCCGTACCGTGCCGGAAGGCCGGCGCCCGACAGAGCGGTGGCAAGTTGTGGTGTCAGTGACTTCACGTACGTCGCCGTTAGGTGCGACCCCTGGCGATACACGAGCACGTCGCCGATCACGGGCGAGCACCGCGTGCCCGGGCAGATGCTGTTGAACAGGTCGATCATCTTCACGCCCGGCACAATCGCAGCGGTCGCGCGTTGGGCGGCGTAGCCGGAGTCGGTCCGCCGTACGTCGTGGCTATACGCACACGCCGACAACCTCGTACGGTGCTGGTCGACGCACCGGTCTATGTCCAGTCCCGGGTGTGGGTTGTTGGCGAGCGCGATGACCTTCGTACCCACGGCGGCCAGCGCCGACCACGACGCGCGCATGCCAGCGACCATCGCGCCGACCGTCGAGTGGCCCTTCGAGTCGTACGCGTACCCGCCGCCCTGACTCGTCACGACGTACGTCGGGCGGTCCGCCAGCAACTTCGCGAGCAGCGTTCGGTTCCACGCCGTACAACTCGGGTAGGGCCGTGCCGGTTCGCCCTGTTGGCTGTTGGCCAACGTGAACGCGCATGCGCCCTTCACCGCGATCGACAGCTTCCAGTTGTTCTGCTTTGCCAACCGGTAGAAGGCCGGGAACCACTCGTCCATCTTCGAGTCGCCGACGAGCACCACCTCAGTCTTCGACCGCGTGTTTGCGTACGTGCACCACAACACCGTGGACGACGTGAAGTTCTGGAAGCATCCGTCGGCCGTCGTGACCGGAACGTCCGCGCCGGCGCGGAGCGGATCGGGGGTGATGAACGGGACCTGGTTGGGAATCACCGTCGAGGGCAACGTCGGCGATCGACCCAGGCTTGCCGCACCGGGCGCCAACCGGGCTGCATTGCCAACCGTGGTGACCGACAACGCGACAGAGATGACGAGCGCGATGCCGGCACTGATCCCGGCGAGGGTGAAGTTGCCCCCGAGGCCCAGCGCCAACCGCGGCGAGGCGGCCACGCCGAGCGAAAACCGGATCGGGTTCTCCACGTAGCGGAACGTGAGCCAGGCCGGCCCCACTGAGGCAGCGGTGAGCAGCAGCCCGATGCCCACCGAGAGATGGCCGTCCGCGGCCACGATCGCGATGAGGGGCCAATGCCACAGATACAACGAGTACGACAGATCGCCGACCTGCCGGAACGGGCGCGTACCAAGGATCGCGACCGGACCGCGCCGCCCGGCAGTGGTACCCGCGACGATCACCGCGGCGGTGCCGAGTGTCGGCAATAGTGCGGCGTACCCGGGCCACGGTGTGGTCGTGTCGACGACGAACCCGGACACGACGATCGCGGCGAGCCCGATCCATCCGATGACTAGGGCGTGGCTGCGCCGCAGGCGCGCACAGTAGGTCGCGGCCAGCGCGATACCAGCACCGACCGCGAGCTCCCAGATTCGGGTGGTGGTCACGAAGAACGCGCGGCCGGGATCGATCGACGTGTCGACGACGGACCAGACGAACGACGCCATCCCGACCGCGCCGAGACCAATGGCGAGTACGGTGCGGATGCGGTGCCCGCCGAGGCGAGCGATCGCGACCGCCGCGAGGATCAGCAGTGGCCACACCACATAGAACTGCTCCTCGACGGCGAGTGACCAGAAGTGCTGGACAGGCGAGGCGGGCGTGCCCTGGGCGAAGTAGTCCACCGCGCGGTCGGCGAGCCGCCAGTTGACCACGTACGTGGCCGACGCGACGATGTCGCCACCGATGTCCTGCCAACGGATTCGTGGCACGGCAAACCACACCACGACCGCGGTCACGATCAGCACGACGGCGGCAGCCGGCAGAATCCGCTTCGTACGTCGCGCGTAGAACCTGAGAAGGGAGATGCGGCCAGTGCGGTCGACCTCGGCCAGAAGCTGGCCGGTAATGAGGAATCCAGAGATGACGAAGAAGACGTCGACGCCGGCGAAGCCACCCGGCAAGAATCCAACGCCCGCGTGGTAGAGCAGAACCAGGACGACGGCGACGGCGCGAAGGCCGGCGACATCGCCGCGGAAATGCGCTGTGGATCGCCCGGCCGACCGGACCTTTGCTCGCCCGGCCGACCTGACCGTCGCCTGCCCGGCCGGCCGGACCTTCGCTTGCCCAGCCGGGCGGGCCTTGGCTTGCCCAGTCGGGCGGGGGCCGTCAGCCGTCTCGCGGGGCTGGGCGGAAACCATGGACGTCCCTCCGACGGCACGGACTCGCGTGCGACAGCCACCGGCCCCGTCGGTGGCAGCACGCGGATGCCGGCTGCGGAGCCATCTCCATGCAACCATCGCGCCAGGAGCGAGTCCGGCATTTGCGCCAACCCGCGTCGGTTGACCCGCGTCGGTTGACCCGCCTTGGTTGATCCGGCGGCGCCTCCCGGCGAGCCGTGGTCAGCCTCGTGCCGTCAGGCCGTGCCTCGCACCGCCCACGCCCGCGCCACCAGCGGGATCGATCCGTCCGGCGCGATCGGCAGGCGCGATCGGATCAGGTCACGCAGCCGATCACGCATCTCCGGCTGTAGTGACATCGTGTACGCGGGCGCCGGCCCCTGGCCGCCGAGAAACGGACCCCAGAAGTCCTCGAAGTCGACGAAGACGGTCGGCACGTCGATCGCACGTACGATCACGTCGCTCAGACCGGCCCCTGTCCACAGCGCCGCCAGCGGCTCCGGCTGGCAGATCGAGAATCGGCGCCCTTCGTCACGACTCACGGCCGCCGGATCGAGGTCGGCTGCCGCATCCCAGAAGTAGCGCATCATCTGCATGCCGCTGGCGTAATCCCAGACGTACGCACCGACCACCCCACGCGGCGCAGTCACCCGGGTGAATTCCGCGGCCGCTCGGTTGGCGTCGGGCACGAAGTTCAGCATCAACGCTCCGACCACCGCGTCGAAGCAACCGTCGAGAATCGGCAACGCGCACGCGTCGCCTTGGCAGTAGCTGGCGCGCGGATCGGTGACCCGACGACGCGCGGTTGACACGAACCCGGCCGACGGGTCAAGGCCGGTGACCGCAGCCGGCTCACTCGACGCAAGGATCCTGGCCGATACGGCTCCGGTGCCACATCCGACGTCGAGCCAGCGCGCTCCCGCGGGCACACCGAGCCAATCGAGGAACTCGACGACCACGCGCCGACTCCAGCGGCCCACGAAGGCGTCGTACGCGTCACCCACGATCCAGACATCGCTCACTCACCGAGGATGCACTGCAACGGGCCTCGGGTGCGCGATCGCCGACACATTCGGCACGAGGTCCTCCACCGACACGCCCGGACTGACTTCCGCGGTGCGGCTTTCGTTGCGGCTTACAGCGTCGAGGCGGCCGCGATCGCCGACGCCAATCGGCCGGCCGCGTCGGCGAGTTCGGTCGGCGACAGCATCGAGTAGGACAGCCGGACGTGATCGTCGCCCGAGGATCCGTTCGCGTAGAACTGCGTGCCGGGGGTGAACGAGACACCACGTTGCTCGGCCAGCGGTAGAAGGTCATTCGCGGGTACGCCGGCGGGCAGCGTGAGCCACACAAACCAGCCACCCTGCGGCAGCGGTACGTCCGGCCGAACCGTGTCCCGTAGCGCCGTAACGAGCGCGTCGCGCCGCGCCGCGTACCGTTGGCGTACCTCCGCGAGGTGCCGGTCGTACGCGCCGGACGCACCGAAGTCGGCCATTGTCAGCGCCGCGGCGTGGTTCACGCCACCGCCACTGTGGACGTACCCGATCCGCGCAACCCGCGTCACGAACGCCGCCGAGGCTTGGATCCAGCCGAGCCGTACGCCCGGCGCGACGGTCTTCGCGAACGAGCCGAGTCGTACGACGGCGTCCACTTCGGACGGTGCCGCGCTGCCGGCCGACCCGTTCGCGAGGCGCCACAACGACGGCGGCGCGACGCCCTCGTAAACCACCTCCCGGTAGGTGTCGTCCTCCACAATGGTGAGTCCGGCGCGCATAGCAAGGTCGACAAGCGCGACACGACGCTGCTCCGGAAGGCAACCACCGGTCGGGTTGCCGAACGTCGGAACGATATAGAGCAGGCGTACCCGTCGCCCGGTGCCGCGCAGCCGGGACACCATCGTTTCGGTGGCCGTCACATCCACGCCATCGCCGTCCGCCGGTACGCCAACCAGGTCGACGCCGTGATCGCGCAGGATCGGAAGCGCCAAGTGGTAGGTCGGCGAGTCGACGAGCACGACATCGCCGGGTTCGGCCAGCACGTTACAGACCAGCGCCAGCGCATGTGAGGCGCCGCCGGTCACGAAGATGCCATCCGGTGTCGAGCCGCCGCTGTCGATGTCGCTCAAGCGCGCTGCGATCCACTCGCGGAGCGGACCGGGACCCGGGTCGGCGCCGTAGGACAGCGCGTCGGCGCGGTGACGACTCAGCGCCGTTTGGGCGGCCACCGACCATGCCTCGACCGGAAGCAGCGACGGCGACGGGTGACCCCAGCTCAGGTCGAGAATGCCGGGGCGCTCTTCGAACTGGACGACGGGCAGACCGCGACTCACGCGAGGACGATAGCCGGGTCCCGATCCTACTTATTCGCCCCGGTCGGGCATTGCACGCTGCCGGTCACCGTGCCGCCACCCGGGCTCGTGACCTTCAGCGTGAGGTGGTACGTGCCGGTCAGCCCAGGCGTGACGTGCACGTCGGGGATCGCGATCGACGTCGCGACGTTGCTTCCGAACACGTCCATCTCGCCCTTGACTACCGTTCCGTCGCCGAGGTGCCACTCGTACGTCGCGTGCTCCGGCACCGCAGCCGTCAGCGTGGCCGTGAAGGCGGTGTTGTACGGGCAACTCTTCGGCGGGTCGAGCGGGGCGATGTCGGCTGGCCTGGCGCCACACGTCAAGTGGAACGTCGTGGCGCGCCGGAGGATCTCCTTGCCGCTCTTGTCCAGGATCAGCACCGCCCGGCCCAAGTCCTCGTCGTATCCGATGTCATCAAGCGTGAACGTCAGGACCTTCGACTGCGGTCCGGTGCCGCCGAAATGTATCGGCTGTGCTACGGCGCCCGTGTTGACCCGGCTCACGGCGTATTTCAGGTCAATCGGACCCTTGTCCACCGAGACCGTTGCCCGAAGCGTGTACAGGTAAGGGCACTTGTCGGTGGCGACCACTGCCGGCTTGATGGCGTCGACGACCAGGGTCACGCGCGGCGCACCATTCTGGCCGGACGTCGGAGCGCCGCTCGTCGCGCCGCCAGTCGCGCTGCCGGCACCGCCGGTCGGGCCGGCACCACCGAGGCTTGCCGCCGGGCTGGACGTGATCTGTGCGGGAGCCGAGACGGCGATGGCACCCACGTGACCGGCACCATTCGCGGTCTTCGAACCGCAGCCCGCCGCCGCTAGGCAGCCAACGAGGCCGATCGCGATGGCGATGCGCGCCGAGCGCGTGTCGCGTAACGGCCGATCCATGCGGACCTCCTGGCGTGCCGGGGGGCGGAGTCCGGTCAGCGTATTGACCGATGCGCGTTGACCACCGTCAATGTCGGAGATCCGACAGGCGACGACTTGTCGCGCGGCGGAACGCCGAAGATGCGGTATTTACCCCGCTGCCGAGCGATCGCTGGAATGGTCATTATCGGGAGATGGGCCGTCGATCGCGGCCACGTCACCGAGGGAGGCGCTGTGGACAGCGCACCGCGCGTGGGGATGTTCCCGCCGTTCGACCTGCTCGACCGTGGGCCGGCCGCCGCGTCGACATACCTGACGAGCCTTGCCGACGCCGGCCTCGACCATGTGTGTTGCGGCGACCATGTGAGCTTTGCCGGCACCGGGTTCGACGGCCTGGTACAAGCGACGGCACTGACCATGCTCCATCCGGCGCTACCCGTGCACGTCGGCATCTACTTGCTGCCCTTGCGCCACCCGGTGCTCGTGGCACGACAGGTCGCCGACGTCGAGCGGCTCGCGCCGGGTCGGCTCGTATTCGGCGTCGGTGTCGGCGGCGAAGACCGCCGCGAGGTCGCGATGTGCGGAGTTGATCCGGCGAGCCGCGGGCGGCGGATGAACGAATGCCTGGCGATCGTGCGCGAACTCGTCGCCACCGGCTCTAGCGACTTTCATGGCGAATTCTTCGACATTCAGCAGGCGACCATCGCGCCGCGACCGGCTCGACCGACGCCGATCATCGTGGGTGGTCGGTCGGACGCCGCGATCCGGCGCGCCGGGCGGTTGGGCGACGGCTGGCTCGGCATCTGGAACTCGCCACGGCGGTACGCGGAAGCGATCGACATGGCCGCCGCGGAGGCTGCGGCGATCGGACGCGCCGACCCGCCTACCCGACACGCCATGCAGGTCTGGTGCGGGTTCGCCGACTCGAAGCCGTCCGCCCGCGACTGCCTCGCACCCGCGATGCAACGCTTCTACGGGCTGCCCTTCGAGCGCTTCGAGCGCTACTGCCCGTACGGCACGGCCGAGGACGTCGCCGAGTTCATAGCGCCGTACGTCGAGGCGGGATGCACCGAGTTCAACCTGATTCCGCAGGCGCCCGACGACGAAACCGCCGTCGCCGGTACGGCCACCGTGCGGGCGTTGCTGGCCAAGAATTCGTACGCATAACCGGTCGGCGGACCGGCGGGCTGTGCTACGTCCGCGGCGTCAGCACTGCCATTGGGATCTGGCGCTCCACCTTTGCTTGGTACTTCGCAAATCCCGGTGCCCGCGCCACGAGCCGTTCCCAGAGCACCGCGTGCTCGCTCGCGTCGGCGATCGTGACACCGACCTCGGTGCGCTTCGACCCGATCTGGACCGCCGCCCGATCGGCACGCCGGAGGTTGCGGAACCACTGCGGCTCCTGCGGGCTGCCGCCGGCCGAGCCGGTGACCACGTAGCGGCCGCCGTCCTCGAAGTAGGACACCAGCGTCGTACGGTCGATGCCGGAGTTGCGGCCGGCGACGGTCAACAGCAACGTGGTGAGACCACCGACCTTGCCCATCACCCGGCCGTTCGACATGCGGTAGAGCCTGATCGGCATCACGTTGGCCGCGCGCATCATGGTCCTCTTGACGTCCACGCGAGCATCCTTTCCGAGGGAGACGGATGGGGCGGCGTCGATACGGGCCACCGCCTCGCTCAGCCTAGTGCGGGCGACCTGACTGGGCAGCGCACCGCCGGCCCGTTGCGGACCGAGCCCCACGCGGACGGGGCCCGTCTAGCATCCTCGCTGTACGGTCAACGCCTTGATGGACGCGGCCCACTGGTACGGGATCTGGGTGAACCACGCCAGCGTAGGAAGTGGTGCGGTGGCCACGAAGACGGGACCGGGAAAGCACCGCGACACCCGCAACCGCGCGCGCCACGCCTGATCCGGCGTCGTGACGAGGATGACCGATGTCCATCCCAACCGGCTGGCGGTCTGACCGATCCACTCCGCCTCGCCTCGAGTGGTCGCGGGATTGGCGTGGAAGCACAACACCGTCACGCCGGGCACCGCCGGTAGGCAGTTCGTCGTGTCGGTAACGGTCGTCGACTGGACGAGGTACGCCGCTCGGTGCGCCTTAGCGAGCTGCAGCGCAACACTGTCCCGACCGTCGTCGTTCTGTCCGCCGAGTTCGACGATCGCGCTCGCACGCGTCGGCAGCGCACCGAGATCCGGCCACACGAACACCCGCGCGGTCACCGCGACGAAGGCGAGAAGCAGCGACACCGCCAAGACGGCGACCATGCGGACCCGCGACCGCGACAATATCGCCGGCCTCGGCACGGCGGCGGCCTTCGACGGGGTGCCAGGCTTCGCCGCGGCGCCAGGCTTCGGCACGGTGCCAGGGTTCGTGGTCACGCTCACCTCCCGCTCGTGGCCGCGTGTGGCGAATGGACAGCACAACCACCCGCGCACTGATCCGGGAGCCCCCCGGCCGGAATAGTAGCGGGGCTGTGCGTTCTGCCAATCCGTTGTCGCAGAATTCGCTCAGGGTCGGCACACTCGACCCGGATCAGTAGGTCGGCGTCGCCCATCGCCGCGTCACGCGCCGCATCATCCGGGCCGCCGGCCGGTGTTGGCGTGCCGCCATCCACTCGCCGCGTTGAATCAGCTGGGGTGCTCGGACCGGCACGTCGAGAACGCTCGAAACAGCGGCCAATGGCTGACCGTTGCGGACCAGTTCGGCCGGGAACAATGCGATCGTCCGAGTGCGCTGATAGTCGCCTTCGACAAGCAGGTGACACGTCGGCGTCACGCGCGGGTTCATTTCGAGCAGTCGAGCCTCGCCGGAGTCGGTGATGATGAAGTCGAAGCCGCAGAAACCGGTCAGCCCGAACCTGCGCACGAGTCGTCGGGCCGCCTCTGCCATCGCCGGATGGTCGACGATCCGGACGACCGCGGCCGGACCGCGTGCCTCGGTCGCTTGGACCACCTCGAGGCACACCAACGCCTGCACCTCGCCGTGGAGGCACGCGACCGTCGCGATCGCTTCCCGCCCGCCGACGTACTGCTGCGCGTTCACCACGGGTCGGGCGCGCCGCAACCACGCGGCCAGCGCGCCGGCTTCGAGGTTGAACACCATGCGCTTGACGCCACGTGTCAGACGTGGCGGATTCGACGTGTTACGCCATGCCTCGCGCAGTCGCGATCCGTCGCGTACCACCGCAACGCCGCGTCCACCCCAACTGCCATCGGTCTTGAGAACGACCGGCATGCCGTGCCGAGCGACCCACTGCTCCAGCGCAACGGAGTCCGAGATCACCGCGGTCTCCGGCGCGGCGACGTCGAGCGCGCGCGCTTGCATGGCCAACCCGCTCCGCGACGTGATGGACGGCCAGTGGTCGACTGCTCCGACCGAATGCGCGATCACGGCCGCGATCGCCGGCTCGGTTCGCCGGGTCCGCGCATGGATTCGCCTCAACAGGGCCAGCGCTCGCTCGTCATCGGGAAGCACAATGTCCGGTGCGGCGCGACGAATGGCGACGACGACGGACCGCGACCGGCGCAACCGACTCAGTCGGTGGTCGCTCACGATGCCCTCGACCACTTCCAGCGGGTGCGACCGGGGACGGCAGGCGCTCACCGTGAAGCCGGCCTCCGTCAACGCATGGGCGAGTCGCGCAGCGGAGAACCATCGCATCGTGCTGAGCAGCATCGGCCGCTCGAATCCTGGCATCGGGCGCAATCCAGCCCACGTGGCACGGCTGCGTGCGAGGCGGTGATCGATCACGTTCGCGACCACGGCGGCGGAGGCGTTGTCGTGCATGACGGTCAGGTGGTCGCCGTCGACGCGAGCCACGTCGAGGTGGTCGGCGTACCCGGCCCAGAGCTTCACGGTGTCGCATCCGAAGTGGCGGTCGATCGATGACGCAATCAGCGTGATGGTGCCGTCGTAGAAGCGCGGGCGGTAGCCGGCGATCGACGAATACGCGAGACCGCTCATGGTGTTCGCGTCGTCCGGCCCCATACTCAGACGTTCTGGATCATCGGTCGCGCGGCGCATCACACGACGCCGGAGCCGACCGCTGCGCAGCCGGAGTTCGGCGGCCGCCTGTGCCATCGGCATGTGACCGATCCGTGCGAGCTGCCGCCCGGTGCGCCGCGCAAGCGCACGCAGCCATGTTCCGCGCGGCCAGAAGCGCTCGTCGAAGACGGCCTCGATGAGGAACAGCGCATCCACGGCCTCGCCAGCGGCGCGCAGCTGCTGTGCGGTCTCGAGCGCGATCAGGCCACCGAACGAGTACCCACCTAGGCGGTACGGGCCGGCTGGCTGTACGCGTCGAATCGCGCAGACGATCAGCTCTGCCATGCGTTCGACGCCCACCACCGGCTGACGTTCGGCGTCTTCGGCGAGCGGTGCGACCGCGTAGACCTCCTGCGGACCGACGAAAGCAGAAACGACGGCGGTCAGCTCGGTCGGATCTCCTTCGAGTCCTGGTACGAGGAACAGGTTTCCACCTGCCCGACCGGCGCGCAGCCGCTCTACCCGTACCCCGTTTGCCTCGAACGTGGTCGACGGCGCGACCGCAGCGCCCGCATCGTTGGCCGCGGTCGGGGCGGTCATGCGGGTGCCATGCTGCGCACGGGTTCGGTGCGCCGGGCTCGGCGGGCGAGCCGCCGGGCAACGAGCGGCGCGACATACTCCGCACCGACCATGAACCGCATGAGCGGTCCGAAGCTGTTCACCGCCGGCGGGCCGACGAAATACAGACCCGGCACGGAGCTCTCGAAGCTGCCCGACACGACTGGCATCCGCGCGTGCGTACGGATCGCACCGCGAAGGCCTTCGCTGAGGAACCACAACCGCTGGACGTCGGGCCAGTAGCCGGTCGCCGCGATGACGTGGTCGGTCAGCACCTCGCGTCGGGTGCCGTCCGCGGCGACCAGGTGCAGCCGCACGCGGCCGTCATCCTCGACGGCACGCTCGACGGTCTCGCCGAGGGACACCGAGACGCCGGCCTCGAGTCGCGCCTTCATCACCCACGCCGACTTCGGTCCGAGATGCCGCCGGATGATCGTCAGCCGCGTGTTGCCAGGCAGGAAGCGGAAGAGATTCGGCACGTTCTGGCACAGCCACGAGCGCCACCCGGGACCTAGGCCCGATGAGGGATGACGGATCCGCTGCCATCGGCTGCGCGGGCCGGGCTTGGGCTCGGAGAAGAATCGCAGCGTGCTCCGTCGCGCGATGAGCGACGTCGTCGCGCCCGCCTCGGCAAGCAACGCGGCGACGTCCACCGCGGACGAGCCGCCACCGACGACGGTGACCTCCCGGCCGGCGAACCGCGACAGGTCGTGGTGGGCGGAGCTGTGCGAGACCAGTTCGGCCCGCAGGTGCGCCAGCTCCGCCGGTACGAAACCGAAGTGCGTGATGCCGACGGCGCCGACGACGAATTCGGCGTCCAGCGTCTCGCCATCGTCCAACGAGATCGTGAAGCGGCCACCGGAGCGCTCCACCGAGACGACCTGGCGGTCCTCCAGATCGGGCACGAACCGCTGCTGGAAGTCCAGGGCGTACGCGTTGAACACCTCGAGGCTCACCGCGAGATCGGTGTGGTGATAGGCAATGCCTTGGTCGGTGCAGTAGTTGCCGAGCGTTCCCTTGCCGTCCGGGTCAGAAAGGCTCGAGGCGAAACCGTCCGACTTCAATGTCATCCCGGCCGGCATATGGCGCCGCCACGTGTCAACCGGCGTTCCGAAGATGCGGTACGCGACGCCACGTGAGCGCAGATGCGCGGCGATGGACAGACCGTATGGCCCGGCTCCAATGATGGCTACCTGCGTCACAGACGAACACACCCCTAAACCAGACAAACTCATATATGGCCGAACCCCCCGTACCCGTGACGGGGGGATCGCTTCGATGCCAGGTCGACATGCCCGAATAGACGGCGTCAACTTCTTAGACATCCGGCGTGACGACATCGCCACCCGATCTCGACACAGGTGTGAAGAAACTGAGTGGCCGGATGATGGTGACTTTCATCCAGTTGTATGTCAAGCGAGCGGCATTGCGCGAGGAACCTTCGGGTCTGACCAGCGCCGACAGCCTCGCATGGTCCGGACGGCGGGATCCATCGGCGCTCGTTCGACGCGACAGGTGCCGTTCTTCCCTGCGGACCGCGGTGCGTGTGGACGCTCGGCGAGCCGGAACCACCGTCGCGGCCGGTTGGACGCCGAAATCTTCATCAATTACCGCCGGCCCGTTGCCTCACAGAGATGATTCGAGAATCATTGATGTTCATCCTTTCGTACCGCGACTCACGTCTGAAGAGGTGATGCGATGTATCGGCAGGTGCTCGACCCGGTCGGCCACTCCTTGGCCTGGAGCGCGCTGGTCGCGGCGATCCCCCTCCTCCTCCTGGTTTTCATGCTCGGTGTGCTGCGCATAACGGCATGGATCTCGTCGCTCGTCGCGCTGGCCGCCGCGCTAGTCGTGGCAATCGCCGTCTATCCGATGCCGGCCAGCCAGGGATTCCTGGCCGCGTCGCTCGGTGCGGTCAGCGGGTTCTTCCCGATCTTGTGGATCGTCATCAACGCGATCTGGATCTACAACATGACCGTCTACACCGGACATTTCGACGTGCTGCGTCGATCGTTCGGCGGAGTGAGTGACGACAAGCGGATCCAGGCCATCATCATCGCGTTCTGCTTCGGCGCGCTGATGGAAGCGTTGGCCGGTTTCGGCACGCCGGTGGCGATCACCGCGGTCATGCTGATTGCGCTCGGCTTCACACCGATGCGCGCGGCCGTGCTGGCACTCGTCGCGAACACCGCACCCGTGGCATTCGGGGCGCTGGCCACCCCGATCGTCACGCTGTCGACCGTCAGTGGCCTCGATGTCAACACCGTCGGCTCGATGGTGGGACGGCAGACGCCGATCCTGGCCCTGTTCGTCCCGCTCGTACTGGTCGCTCTTGTCGACGGGCGTCGCGGTATGCGCCAGACATGGCCGGCGGCCATCGTGTGTGGTGCGGCGTTCGGCCTGGCGCAGTACGTCACGTCCAACTTCATCTCGGTGCAGCTATCCGATATCGTGGCGTCGCTGTTCGCGGCGGCGGCGGTCGTCGCACTGCTGCGCGTGTGGCAGCCAGGCACCAGCGGGGTGCCGGCCGTCGTTCCGGAACCGGTCCCCACCATCGCCGGCGGCAGCGTCGACGTACCCGACGAGGGGTTCAAGAACCGCGTCGAGAAGCGGGACTCGCCGGGTCAGATCGCGTTGGCGTACGCGCCGTACGTGATCATCGTGGCGATCTTCTGCGTCGTCCAGCTTCCGCCGATCATTCACCGGCTCAACACGACGACCCGGACCTGGTCTTGGCCGGGTCTGCACATCGAGAACGCGGCCGGCAAGGTGTCGACGTTGCCGTTGTTCAAGTTCAACTGGCTCACCGCCGCCGGCACGCTGATGCTCATCGCCGGCATACTCACGATGATCGTGTTGCGGGTGACACCGTGGCGTGCGATCAAGCTCTACGGTCAGACGCTCAACCAACTGAA
Organism: Micromonosporaceae bacterium; assembly: GCA_035263025.1. GTDB lineage: Bacteria > Actinomycetota > Actinomycetes > Mycobacteriales > Micromonosporaceae > DASQPR01. The sequence continues at coordinate 12,283 of DATFRR010000289.1, read as the reverse complement.
GTGGGCCATCGTGACGGTGATGGCGGTGCTTGCGCTCGCCTTCGTGATGAACGCGAGCGGCGAGACCGCGACGCTCGGCAACTGGCTTGCGAACGCCGGCAAGGCGTTTGCCTTCCTCTCGCCGATCCTCGGCTGGCTAGGCGTCGCCGTCACGGGATCGGACACGTCCTCGAATTCGTTGTTCGGCGCGCTACAAGTCAGCGCGGCACATCAGGCTGGCCTGAATCCGGTGCTGATGGCGGGATCGAACTCGTCCGGGGGCGTGCTGGGCAAGATGATCTCGCCGCAGAACCTCGCGATCGCCGCGAGCGCGGTGGGCATCACCGGCAAGGAGGGCGACCTGTTCCGCAAGGTCGTGCTGTGGAGCATCGTGTTCCTGCTGGGCATGTGCGTCCTCGTTTATCTGCAGTCGACCGCCGTCCTGAGTTGGATGGTGCCGTAACGGCTTCGTTGGATGGTGCCGTCACGGGAACGCGTAAGGGGTGGCCGCCGCACATCGTGCGGCGGCCACCGCGCGTTTGGCGCCGCCGCGGTGTCGGTATCCGTGGGTACGTTCACGGTTGAGCGGTGCGTCACGGTGCACCGGCAGCTTGCCCAAGCGGAGGCGGACATGAGCGAGCAAGGATGGCGCGACTTCCTCGCAGCACAAGAAGGTACGGACTGGGTCGTGCTGCACGGCGGAGCGACGGCGGTGTTCCGCGTCCCGTCGGCGCTGGAGGCGGCCCGGCTTGCCGAAGCGTTGGCTCAAGTTCCCGGGCTCGCCGGCTCCGGTGCGCTGATGACGATCGCCGACGGCCAGCTCACCGTACGGTTGACCCGCGACCTCTGGTGGCTCGAGGAACGGCATGTGGAACTCGCCCGCGCGGTGTCTGCGGTGGCCCGGGAACACGGTGCCGTGGCTGACCGGACGCGGGTGCAGGAGGTGCAGCTCGCCATCGCGGCCAAGCCGGACGCCATCGACGTCGGCTTCTGGCGCGCCGTTCTCGGCTACTCAGTCATGAGCGACGACAACACCGTCGACCCGCTCGGGCACGGGTCGACGGTCTGGATGCAGGACCTCGATCCCGCCAAACCCTTGCTACACGCGATGCACGTCGATGTCTCGGTGGCGCGCGAGCAGGCCGAGCACCGCCTGGCGGCGGCGTTGGCGGCGGGTGGGCGCATCGTCGAGGAGTCGAACGCACCGGCCAGCTGGATCCTCGCCGACCGAGCCGGCAACCGCGTCTGCATCGCGGCGTGGCCGGACGGCGCTCCCGATAAGTCGGCTTCGTCCTGACCGTTGATTGGATTGAACCCCGGTGCGCACGAACGCCCACTGTAAAGGACGCCGCCATAGCGTTTAGAGTCTTCCGGTGACCACCACCACCCAGCCGACCCGGTGGCAGGCCCAACACGCTGCTACGCCGGGCGCGCGCCTCCGCTGGCACCTTCCGGTCTGGGTCGCGTTGGGCACGCTAGCCGCGGTCGGCCTGTTCTGGTTACGCGATGGCGGTCTGAACGCGCTGGGGGGAGGGCCCGGTGCGTGGGTCACGTCGATCGGGCGCTTCACCGGCCTGGTCGCCGCAGATCTGCTGCTCATCCAGGTGATCATGCTCGCCCGAATCCCCTGGATCGAGCGCCAATACGGCCAGGATCTGCTGGCCCGCTGGCACCGCCTGGTCGGCTTCAGCTCCTTCGCCCTCCTGGTGTCGCACATTGCCGCGGTCACCCTCGGGTACGCCGCCATCGAACGTTCGCCGCTGCTGCGCGAGGCATGGCGGCTCGTCACCGCGTACCCAGGGATGCTGCTCGCCACCGCCGGAACGGCACTGCTGGTCATGGTTACGGTCACCTCGGTGAAGAGGGCACGTGCGAAGCTGCGCTACGAGTCGTGGCACCTCCTGCACCTCTACGCCTACCTGGGCATCGGCCTGTCGCTGCCGCACGAGTTCTGGACTGGCGCCGACTTCGCACGGCCCGCGGCCCAGGCGTTCTGGTGGACGCTGTATGTCATCGCCGCCGGCAGCACCCTGCTGTACCGGATCGGGCTGCCACTGTGGCGCAGCGCCCGCCACGACATACGGGTCGAGGCCGTGGTCGTCGAGATACCCGGCATAAATTCGGTGTACCTGCGTGGCCGCCACCTCGACCGGCTCAGTGCACACGCCGGCCAGTTCTTCGTTTGGCGGTTCCGGGGCCGCCGCGGTTGGACGCGGGCGAACCCGTTCTCGTTGTCTGCGGCGCCCCGGCCGGACCTGCTGCGGATCACAGTCAAGGACCTCGGCGACGGCACCGGCGCGGTGGCCGGCTTGCTCCCCGGCACTCGAGTGCTGTTCGAAGGCCCGTACGGCCGATTCACCGGCGACGTACGCCGCTGCGCGCGGATCACGCTGATCGCGTGCGGCATCGGCATCACGCCCATCCGCGCACTGCTGGAGGCCGAGCACTACCGGCCCGGCGAAGCCACCCTGATCTACCGGGCCCGGCGCATCGAGGACTTCGCCTTCCTACGCGAGATCGAATCGATCGCGGGTACCCGTGGGGTGAATGTGATCTTCCTGCCCGGCTCACGCGGACCGCGCGACTCGTGGCTGCCCGAGGGCCACCCCGACCGGCTGGCCTCGCTCACCGCAATGGTGCCCGACCTGACCCGCAGTGACGTGTACGTGTGCGGTCCGGAGCGCTGGATGGAGTCGGTGGTCGCCACCCTGTACGACGCCAAAGTCCCCGACAATCAGATCCACGTCGAAAGGTTCGGATGGTGAGCGGGTACGCGGGCGGGACGGCACCACGAGGGTCAGCGGGCCGGATCGTGATGTGGCTCGTGGCGACCGCGGTCATCCTTGTGCTGCTGTTTGCGTACCGGAGCAGCACGAGCGGCGCGACAACGGCCCCGCACGCGCAAACGCCCGGCGTGGTCGGCCAGCCGCACAACCAGGACGTGCGGGCGGTCGTCGTCAACGGCAGCGTCGCGCGGACCCGCTGGGGGCCGGTGCAGGTGCAGGTGTCGATCTCCGGCGGCCACATCACCGACGTGCGGGCGCTGACGTACCCGTCCGGGAACGGTCACAACACGGCGATCAACACGTACGCGCTCCCGGAACTCCGCCAGGAAGTACTCGACGCGCAGAGTGCACGGATCGACACAGTCACCGGTGCCACGGTCACCAGCGACGGCTACCGCGCATCTCTGCAGGCCGCCCTGCACGCTGCCGACTTCAACGCCTGACCTGCGGAGAAGCGCGTTGTCGCATCGCGCGTGCGCCAAGGTCTGGGGATGTGGAAGGCCAGCAACGAGGCACTCAAATCGCACGAGTGGAATTGGATCTGGCACGCAGCGTTGACCACGAGCCGCGACTCGACCGGGCCGACCCGAGGCATCGGCATACAAAGCGATTCGTCCGATGGGGTGAGTGTCCCGGTCGATCCGCTGATCACCGTCGGTTATGACTACGCGATCTGCCTGATGTCATCGCCGTAATCGAACAAGATCCTTAGTCGAGCGCCGAGTGCCTGAGCGTAGCGAGTCAGCGTTGCGACCTCATTGACGTCCAGATCGCCGTTCTCGATCTGGCTAACTCGGCCAGGCGTCACCCCCATAAGCTCGGCAACCTCGCGTTGGGTCAGACCGAGCCGCTTGCGCTCCTCGGCCAGATGAAACGCTTTCGCCCACGCCTCGGTACGAGAACGCTCCGCAAGCAGTTCATCGTCGTTTCCGTCGTGAAGCTCGGCACGCACGTCATCCCAGTCGTGAAAGTCAGTCACCGAGCTGCTCCCTTCGTTTTCGTTCGGCTGCCAGCCAGGTGTGGTACGCGGCCTCGGCCGCTGGAATAGCCGACCGATACCAGTGCTGCCAGTCGTGAGCCTTGTTGCCGGCGACAAGGAGGATCGCCTGCGACCATGGGTCGAACACAAATAGGATCCGGATTGCGACATCGCGCCCTGATCGAGGCCGAAGCTCTTTGAGATTGCTGATGGAAGATCCGGCCAAGCTGTCAACCAATGGCCGCCCGAGTCCTGGGCCCACCTCGGCCAGCATGTCCACTGCCGCGTTGATCGAACGGTACGTATCCGCGTCGTTCATGCGGACTCCACGCAGCCAGAGACGAACGTCAGAACTGACCTTGATGACCCAGCGTCGACGCTCGACCACGGCTCAACTATAGATCTGCCTATATCCGATGGCCAGCAAGCGATCCCAACCGAGCAACCGAAGAGTCAGCGATTGTCGCCGGTTCCCGCCAACACGCCACGGCCTTGCCGGCTCGCCAACTTGGCAAGGTTGGTCGCTGCGACCTCGTCCAACGACAGGTCGAGGTAATCCGCAAGTACCGCGACATACCAGAGAACGTCACCGAGTTCCTTGGCGATGTCACCCCGATCGATACGTGACTCATCACAGTCCAGGTCGCGGACCCACTTCTTGAATTTCTCGGCGATCTCACCAGACTCGCCGACCAGCCCGAGCACCAAATGGAGCAACTCGTTCTTCTTGTCCCGTGGTGCAGCGGTACGCAACGCGCCGCGCTGATAGTCGTCCAAGTCCATGCAGGACATTGTGGACCAAGCCTTAACGGGACACTGTCGTAGCGACACCGAACCGCACCGATCCGAAGACCGATGCGGTTCATGTGCAAGATCCAATACGTGGAGCCGAGGGGACTCGAACCCCTGACCCCCACACTGCCAGTGTGGTGCGCTACCAGCTGCGCCACGGCCCCTTGATGCCCGGGTGCCCGGGCACTCGGGCAATGGTACACAGCGGCCCGATGGCGGTCACTTCACGGTGCCAGCCCACCAGATCGCCGCCGGCCTTCCAAGATCAGCGCCGATGAGTAGCGTCAGCCGCGAGGCGCAATCTGATCAGCCGATGAGTAGCGTCAGCCGCGAGGCGCAGTTCAATGAGAAGCGGTGCCGGGAAACCGCCACTCCAGCCGGTAGCGCGCCTGCAGCGCGGGCGCTCGGACGAGCCAGTAGAAGACGCTGCGATCGCCGGCCCGGCGGCTGTGCTCGGCGGCACCGAGCGGCACGCCTTCGCCGGTCAGCGACCCCAGCGTGCCCCACACCACCGGCTCCATCGTGGTCGGGAAGTCCAGCTCCATGGCGATCTCCCGGGTCGGCAGCCGGATCGCCCGCTGGAACCACGGTCCGAACTTGAGCTCTGGCACCCGGTAGCCGTAGTCGATCGCGGCCCGCCGGCCGGCGTAGAGCGGGAACCGCCGCTCCGCGTTCTCGAACTTCAACCAAAGTTCCTTGGTGTTGTCCGCGTCGTACGTGGGTTGCCAGGTCATCGGTTCGCCGTCCGGGCCGTACCCGGCGAAGTTCAGCTCGGACCACGTCAGCGGCGCACCGTGGTGCAGTCGCGCGGATCGGCGCGGGTGATCCGGGTAGCGATCGACCCGGATGCGCACCGGATAGCGCACCACCGGGTCGGGGCCAGCGTTGTAGAGGTGCCGCCGCACCCGTACGTGATACGTGCCGGCACGAAGGCTGAGCGACGCGTATTCGCGTTCCACCACGAGACCGCTACCCGGTGGTACCCACAACTCCTGCTCGGGCGACAGGCTCGGCGCGGGTACCGCGTGGCGCAGGGTGTTGTACGTCGCGAAGCTCTGCCAGATCACGCCGCCGGTACGCAACACGCTCTCGGCACGGCGTGCGAAGTCCTCCGTCGGCCGGTGCCGGCCACCCTCGATGTGGCTCACGTACGACGGGTCGAAACCCATTTCGCTCGCGAGCGCTCGTTTGGTCAGTCCCCGCTGCGTACGCCAGCGCGTTAGCTGTTCGGCGAAAACGTCGGACGCTAGTTGCAGCGGGGAGGAAGTCATAGGGCGCCTCGCCGAACGGTCGGGACGGGTGGGCAGACCGTGACGGTGCCGTCACGGCCGGTGCCAGTCTCTCGCACGGTTGGTCGGTATGCCCGAAACGACGCGCCTCAAGTCGTGGCGAACCCGCCCATTGCAGCCGACCGCGCGCAGCCAGGCGAACCTACGTCTTCGGGCAGGTGACCGGCGTATCCCATGTCCATCGGACGTCCCACAACACCACGTCGTCGACCGTCCGCCCGCTGCCGATCAACCGGTCCATGCTGGAGCGGATGTCGGTCGCGCGGGCCGCCGTAGTGTCCAGCACAACGATCGACGTGTGCCAGAAACGGAAGTCGCAGATCGCCTGCGTCGTCCAGTAACTCGTGTCGCTCGGCAACGCCCACGTGCCGATGCCGATCGACCCCATGACCTGCTCGGTGGTACGCAGCTGTGGACCGTACTGCCCGACCTGTTGCGACGGGTCACCGTGCTTCGGCTTGCCGTCCGGGCCGAGGAAGTAGCCGCCCGGGACGGAGAATTCCAGTCCGGCGTCGAGCGCCCACCGCATGTACGGGATCGAGCTGTCCTCGTATGGCGAGGCGGACATGACGCTCGAACCGGCCGGCACATACGATCGCCAGTCCCCACTCGTGAAGAAGCGCGGGGTGGTCGGCAAGGGCGCGACCGGTACGGATCGCGGCAGTACGAGAATGATCGAGGCGACCACGGCCGCCATCGCCGCGACCGCGGCGCCGACGCGGAACGACTGTTGACCGTCGACGTTCTGCAACACCGGTAGGCACTCGCGCACGGCGAACGCCACCAGCAGACCGACGATCGGCAACACCACCATCGCGAGGCGGCTCGGCAACACGCTGTCGAAGAGCGCGCGATTGCTGAGGTAGCGCCATAGCGACAGCGCCGGGTGTGAGTGGTTCGGGTCGCGGAACACGACGGCGTTCCCGAGCGACGCCCAGGCAAAGAGCACACCGATAATGCCGAGCGCGCGCACCTCCGGCCGGCGGCGCCACAGCGCGATCATGATGCCGATCGACACCAGCACGAGCGGCCAACCGAGGAACGAATTCTCCTCGGTCTGCGTGGCGAGCTTCAGATTCGCCGCCGGATTACCGAAGTGCGAGAGCTCGGGCAGCGTGACGTAGGACTGCAGCGGCAGCCGGTAGGGCCAGCCCTCCAACCACGTCGGCAGGCCGCTGAAATGCTGCGGGCCGTAGAACTGGAAATACAGCGGGTACGCGACGAGGACCGCCCCGAGCACGCCGGCCGTCGCGAGACCCGTCACCACCGGTGCCGCCGCGCCGCGCGCCGCCGCTGGTCGGAACGCGAGATAGATCAGTACGAACAGCGTGCCGGCCAGCGCCGTCAGGAACAGCACTTCTTCGTTGATGAAAACTTGGTAGGTCGCGAGCGCCCCGAGGATCAACCCGTCCCGGACCGGCCGTCGCGAGCCTCGCAACGCAAGCGCACGCCACAGGATCAGCGGGACGAGGAACCCGGCCGTCAAGTTCGGGTGTGCGTTCGCGTGGGTCACGATGCCCGGACCGAAGCCGCACACCGTGCCGCCCACGAATCCGGCCAACCGACCGCCGACGAAATGCCGCGACATGACGTAGTACCAGGCGAATGCGGTCCCGGCGAGACCGAGCATGATCAGCAGTACGAACGTCGGACCGGCGCCGAACAACGCCGTCACCGGCGCAAACGGCAGCGACAGCCCGAGTAGGCCGGTGTTCGACATCAGGTTCACGCCGAGCGGCGCATTCAGCTGTTTGGCAAACAGTGGATTGTCGCCGTGGGTGAAGACCCGCAGGCCATGGACCAGCATCCATTCGAAGAACGTCTGGTCGGTGCCGTTCGCCGCGGTGGTGTGACCGAACGGGTCGCGCCACATCTGTGACGTGACAACGTATCCGCCGACCAGGAAGACAAACGCGACGATCGCATCGGTCCGATTCCACGGCATCCGTGGCCGGCCCGGGCGATCCACATCGTTTCGGACCACCCGACGGACCGTCCGTCGCCGTACCAGTCCCATTCGGTGGGTGCGCGGCGCATCCGGCCGGCGGCCGCCGTCGGTGGTCGACTGCGGCGGCTCCGGCGCGGATAGATCCTCCGGCCGTGGCACGACGGGTGGCCGCACGACCGACGAGCGAGTCTGGCTCTCGACCGGGGTCGAGAGGTCGTCACTCATCGTGAACTCCTGCTACCGCCTGCGGCACACTGCGCGATGCTACCCGAGCGAGCTTGGCGAGCCGCCGACTCGACAGCGGAGCACCCGTCCGCCATCTGGACACGTTGCCTGGTCGCGAGCACCGCTCGATGGCCGGCCATCGGACCGGCCGGTCCGACCTCGGCAAGCCGCAGTCCGTCGCTTGGTATCCCGCGGTCGCGTCTACCCCGGCACTCGGGCCACGGCGAAGACCGACTGGCCGAACGGCGGCTTGACGACCGATTCGGCCATCTTCGTCATGGGCAGCACGACGCGATCGTAGATCTTGACCATGCCGCCCTCCTTCGGCGTGAGCTTGAAGATGCTCGTCGCGGCGTAGTAGCCGATCAGGCCGAGCGCGTTCGCGTAGTGCAGGCGCTCAACCCGGAGGCCGGCATCGGTGAGCGCGGCACGCATGGTCTTCTTTGTGTAACGGCGGACATGTCCGGTGGCGACGTCGATCGGGCTCATCGCGAACATGAACGCGGGCACGATCAGCACGACCGCTCCGCCCGGCCGTACCAAGCGAGAGATGCTACGCAACGCGCCGACGTGGTCCTCGATGTGTTCGAGAACGTTGTACGACACGGCGGAGCTGTACTGGCTGCGCTCCTCGGTCGGCAGCAGCAGCTCGCGCACCGCGACGCCTGGGTGATCGACCATCCGCTCCTTCAGCCGTACCAGTCGCTCCGGGTCGGCTTCGGTCGCGGTGAAACGCGGGATGCGGTCGGCCCACTCGAGCGCATAGTCGCCAAGGCCACTGCCGATTTCGATCGGATCGTCGCCGAGATATGGCATGGCGAGTTCGACGAACCAACGCCGGTGGTTGACAGCGGTCGCCAATCCCTCAAGGACCTCAGACTGCACCTTCTGGTCGCCGGCGATCTCCGCCATTCGCGTCCTCCTGTTCTGGCCTGGCAGCTGAGCACGCGAGCGCCGCCAGCGGTGGTGTGTGGGCGGTGGAAACGGCGCGTTCGCCGAACCTCCGTTGCCCTATACCCAATCGGTCATACGTCACAACCTGAGCCGTGCGGGCGACCCAGACACCAAGACAGCATAGGCGGTGCCTCCGGGTGGCCGCGGGCGGCGGAATGTTATGCACTAAACGTCGGATTCGCCGCTCAGCCGGGCCTCATCCTCTGCCGGAGCGGCCGGGACGCCGACCGCGGAGGCTGCCGTGTCCACGTCGGATGCGGAGTCCTGAGACGCCGCTGTCGGCGGCGTCGGCGGATCTTGTGGCTCCGGCGCGGCATCCGCAGCGGTAGTTGGTTCCGGGGCGGTCGGCGCGGGAGCGGCCGGCGGCGGGGGTCCGGCGGCGGTCGGAGCGGCTGCGGCGGTCGGAACGGGTGCGGCGGTCGGAGCCGTTGCGCCGGCAGTCGGCGCGGGAGCGGCCGGCGGCGCGGCGGCGTCCTTCGCCTGCGGGTCCTCGGCCGTGGTGCCGTCGGCCGTGGTGCCGTCGGCCGTGGTGCCGTCGGCCACCAAGTCGCGTGCTGCGTCCGTCATCACCACCGCCGCGTGGCCGATCGCCGGTTGGTCGTAACCAGGCGCCACCAGCAGCACCTTTCCGATGTGCTCGCTGGCCGCGAGGATCTCGTGCGCGGCGGCGGCCTTTGACATCGGCATGGTCCGGTCGGTGACCGGCATGATCCGGCGCGACTCGATCAGCGGCCAGACGTCCGCGAGCACGCCCTCGATGATCGACGCCTTGTCCGCGGCGGGACGCGAGCGCAATGTCGTCGCGGTCACCGTCACGCGCTTCGCCAGCATCGCGCCAAGATCTATTTCACCGGTACGGCCACCCTGCAGGCCGATGATGACGAGGTGGCCGCCGTCGGCGAGCGCGTCGATGTTCCGATTCAGGTAGGGCGCACCCTGGATGTCGAGGATCAGCTCGACGCCGCGACCATTAGTGGCGGCCTTGGCCTCGGCGACAAAGTCCTGTGTCGTGTAGTCGATCGCGAGATCGGCACCGAGCGCCTTGAGCACCTCATGCTTGGCTCCACGCGCGGTAGTGAACACGCGTACGCCCAGCGAGGATGCGTACTGGATCGCGAACGTACCGATGCCGCTGCCACCACCGTGGACGAGAAGCGTCTGCCAGTGCGACATGTGTGCGATGCGGGTCAGGTTCGACCAGACCGTGCACGCGACCTCGGGCAGCCCGGCCGCCTCGATGACATCGACTCCGTACGGGATCGGCAGCACCTGGGTCGCTGGTACGGCCACCCGCTCGGCGTACCCGCCGCCGGCCAGCAGCGCGCACACCTCGTCTCCGACGCGCCACTCGTTGACACCCGGCCCGACCGCAGCGATCCGACCGGACACCTCCATGCCGGGGTACGGCGACGTGCCCGGCGGCGGGTTGTAAAAGCCGGCGCGCTGGAGGAGGTCGGCCCGGTTCACGCCGGCCGCGACCACATCGATCAGCACCTCGCCCGATCCGGCCACGGCGTCGGGCACCTCTGCCCAGGTGAGTACGTCCGGTCCGCCGTACGACGGCAAAGTCACCGCGAACATGGCGGCCATTCTGCTAGATCCTCATGTGTGCGACACACTCTCGCGCCAAGGTCATCTTCGTGGCCGACGGACCGGTCTGGCACACTGGTGCCGCTGGCCAACGCGTACGCGACGGCTTTGGAGGGCTCGCCTAGTGGCCGATGGCGGCGGTCTTGAAAACCGCTTCGGGTTCACGCCCGACGTGGGTTCGAATCCCACGCCCTCCGCAACAATCAGCAGAACGGCTCGTTTGCTAGCGCGGACGCGGCGTATCGATGCAGCCGCTGACGTCGGGCATTCTCACTCGCTTGCACCACGCCTGGTCCTATTCGTCGACGTTCGGTGGCGTCCGCCGCCGATGTACGGCGCATCCGGCTGGCCTAGCAGCGTCAGCGTCGCCCGACCACGCCGGCGTCAGATGGGCATCCGGTAGCCGTAGAACTCGTGGTCTTCGTTGTAGCCGCCCTGTCCGGCGCCGAGGTGAGCGAAGCTTTCAACGAACTCGATGGCTTGGATCCACTTGACCTGTTTGAAGCCGAGCTCGAGCTCGTTTCGAAGCCGGAGCGGGGCACCATGCAGCTCGTTGAGCGGCGCGCCGTTCATCTCGTAAGCGAGGATCGTCAGTTCGTGGCGCATGTGCTCGATCTTGTGAGCGTCGTAGTACAGGCCGCCCTCGGTGCCCCCGCCGAACGAGTAGAACACGACGTACCGCGCCTGGGCCGATGGCTGGACGAGGTCGAGGATGTCTCGCATCGGTACGCCACCCCACTTGGCGACACCGGACCAGCCTTGGATGCAGTAATGCTGCGTGATCTGTTCGTGTTTGGACATCGCCTTCAGCTGCTCAAACGACAAGCTGACGGGCTTGTCGACGAGTCCGTCGACGCGCAACGTGTAGTTCCGGAACTCGTGGTCGCGCAGGTTGGCGTACTCCTTACTGCTCGGCAGCGTGCCGTTGGGCCAGAAGAACGGCGAGATCGCCTTCTCGGGGTAGGTTGCGCGCGGATCAGCAGTTTCCAACAACGCCTTCGCCCAACCGATCAGCGCCCTACCCGTCTTCTGTACGACCCGCGGATAGCGCAGTGTCAGTGGGGACGCGGCCCACCAGACGGCTATCACGATGGCCATCCAGGCGACGTATAACCACCACCCGGTCCAGGAAGCGACGTTATGGCCGGTGGTGATGTGGTTGAGGTTCACCAACAGCCCGGTGATCCAGACCATGAGGGTGTGGATGAAGATGAACCCAACGAAGATGACCATGAAACTGAAATGGACGATGCGGGCTGTCTGACGGTTGATCCGGCCCCAACCAAGCCCGAACTTGGCAGCGATGGCCGGCGCCTGCAGTAAGCCGGTGACAAACGCCAGTGGTGCGGCGATGAACACAATGACGAAGTAGGCGAGGATCTGTAGCCCGTTGTACTGCGTCCAGCCTTCATTCGCCGGAAACTGCAACGACCCGTACTGCAGCGCCGTGGAGATCGCGTTCGGGATCACGTTCCAGTTCCTCGGGACCAGCCGCGCCCACTGTCCCGTGGTGAACAGCAGAACGTAGAACGCTATGCCGGTCAGGATCCACAGGAAATCGAAGCTGAAGTGCCACCAGCGGGCCAGGCCGATCGAGTGGCGTATGCCGGGAAGGCCCAGCCAGCGCGGCAGGGTGACCGCGTCGTCCTTGGCGGTCCAAGCACGCTCGGGCGGTTCCTGGGCCATCCGGTCGGCCGGCACTGGCCCGCGCAGCCGAAGCCATTCCCGGCCAGGTTTGGAT
>DATFRR010000288.1:0-9224 GCA_035263025.1 Micromonosporaceae bacterium | reverse complement strand
GACCGGCTTGGTCACGTACGCGTTGGCGTGCAACTTGTAGCTGCGGACCACATCTTCCTCGGCCGACGACGTCGTCAGGATGACCACCGGGATGTCGCACAGATCCGGGTCGGACTTGATGTCGGCCAGCACCTCGCGGCCGGACCGCCGAGGAAGGTTCAGGTCGAGCAGGATCAGACCAGGCCGTGGTACGCCGGCGTACTCCCCCTCGTGGCGCAGGAATTCGACGGCCTTCACACCGTCGTCGACCACGTGGAGCCGGTTAGCGATCTTGTGGTGTTCGAACGCCTCGCGAGTCATGAGTACGTCGCCGGGATCGTCCTCGACGAGCAGGACGTCGATCACGTTGAGCAGTGCCTCGGTCATGATGTCCGCCCATCTCCGGTCGATTGGTCCGACGAGTCCAGCACACCGTCGGGCGGCTCCGGCGGGTCGCCGGACGGGTCCGGCACACCGCGCGACGGCTCCGGCGGGTCAGCTGTTGCAAATGGCAGCGTGAAACAGAAGCGACTGCCGGCCTCGCCCGGCGGGCGCGTGGTGTCCAACCAGATCCGACCACCGTGATACTCAATGATCTTCCGGCACATGGCTAGACCGATGCCGGTGCCCGGGTATTCCGACCGCGGATGGAGACGCTGGAAGATCGCGAAGATCCGTTCGGCGTACTCCGGATCGATGCCGATTCCGTTGTCCGTACAGGCGAACAGCCACTGTTCGCCATCCCGGCGTACGGTGATCGCGATCCGTGGCGCGACGGCTGGGTCGCGGAACTTGATGGCATTGCTGATCAGGTTCTGCAGCACCGACGCGAGGAGCGTCGGGTCACCGCGCAGTGGCGGCAGGCGGTCAGCCGTGACCGTCGCGCCGGTCGCCTCGATGCGGGAGTTCAGGTTGGCCAGCGCGGCTTCCAGGATCTCGTCGCCATCGACCGTGACCTCGCTCGCGCCCGCACGACCAACGCGCGAGAATGCGAGCAGGTCGTTGATCAGCGTCTGCATGCGCGTGGCGCCATCGACGGCGTACGCGATGTACTGGTGACCGCGCTCGTCCAACGCATCGCCATAACGAGCCGCCAACAGTTCGCAGAAGCTCGCCACCTTCCGTAGCGGCTCCTGCAGGTCGTGCGACGCGACATACGCAAACTGCTCCAGCTCGGCGTTGGAACGCTGCAGATCGACCGTCTGCCCGTTCAACGCCTCATGTGCGCGGCTCAGCGCGGAGAGCTCGGCGAGGATGCGCATTCGCATCCGCTCCACATCCAGGCCGAGTGCATCGATCTCGCGTGGCCCGTCGGCAACCACGACGTGATCGAACCGGCCGCGCGCGACCTGCTTCACGTGGCCCGCAAGGTTGGCGAGCGGCCGGATGACGCCTCGGGTTAGGCCCATGCTCAGCGCGACCGCGCTCGCGAGCAACGCCACGCCGATCGCGCCCAATGTCCAGTTCAGCAACGTGGCGGACTGGGAAAGCTGGGAGTGCGCAGATTTCTGTGCGTCGACCACGGTTCGGTTCAATGCCGCAAGCGTCGCCCGTACGCGATCGAAGAGTGCCTTGCCCGCGTTGGCGGTGGTCGGCGGGAGCGGTCGCCCGGCTGCTCGTACTTCGGCGACGGTCGGCACGGCGTACCCGCTCTGCCACGCTGCGGCGGCCGCGTTGACGTCCGCGAGGTCGGCGGAGACTTCTGGGTAGCGGTCGCCGATGCTGCGCCGAAGTGCCGTGACCGCGGCTTGTTGGTCCCGCTGGCCTTGGACGTACGGGCTGAGGAAGTCGGCCTGCGCCGTCAGGGCGTATCCCCGGACACCGGTCTCCTGGTTCAGCAGCGCATCACTCAACGACAGGTACGAGGCCACGGCCGGATCGACCCGGCTGACCACGGTAGTGCGCGCGTCACTCAGGCGTACCGTCGCGTACGTACCGATGGCGATCGCGGCCAGTGTCACCGTGATCGCCGCGGCGGTCGTACCGGTCGCCCACTGGCGCAGTGACCACCGACGCTTGCCGGCGCGCGCCGAGCGATTGTCGACCATCAGTCCGCCCGCGCCGCCGCCTCGGGGCGCGGCCGTGTGCTGGTCAGCGTGCGCATTGCCCCTCCTCGTCGACGTCCTACCCACGCTCCCCCGATGATGAACCCACGATCGTCGAGGATCTGGGACGTTGTACGAGTTCTGGCGCCCGGGTCGTGGAACGCGCGCTACGTTTTGGCAAAAGCGATCACGGGTAGTTCCAGACCCGGGATGGTCCGCTGGCGGTCGCCTCGCCCTGCGGGCGCGCTGCGGGTCGGATGCGAATGGAGTGGCTTGCCATGCCGGATGCGAACCTCACCAGCACCGATCAAGCGGCTGCCGAAATCCAGGCCGCGACGACCCAGATCTGGGCCGACGACGACGCCCAGAATCGTTGTGTCGCGACGCATCGGATGACGTCGCCCAGCGGCGTTCTCACCGTTCGCTGCGACGGAGTCGCCGGTCACGGCGGCGGCCGGCATCGCGGACACCACGCCGGGCGACCAGTCAACTGGACGGACGCCCGCTGAGCCAGGGATCGACACGGTGACGGTGACTGGGCCGCCACGGGGTTGGCACCGTCCCAGCGACCAGGGGCGACAGGGTGACCGCAACGAGGCGTTGCGGGGCGGTCACGCACGCAGCCGGCGCACTCGAGTCACAACGACGAGCACTGCCACCACCGCTAGCGAGCCGAAGAACACCGCCACCGGCCAAGCCGGTGTCGTGGCCGTCACGACCACACCGACCAACCACGCCACGATTAGCAATGGCAGCACGGCCGCACGCCACCCGACGGCCCATCGCGACCGCGCCATCAGCCGCGGCAGGTCTGGATAGTCGGCGGCCAGCCAGCGCTCGATATCGCCGAGAGTGCGCTGCTCGAATTGGCTCAGCATGACGATCGCACCTTCCTCTGCCCTAGCCGGCTATACCCTGCAGCGCCGGGCCTGAAACCGCGTTGTCGCAGGTAAAGCGTCATGTTCGAAGGTCGCGACCACGGGAGCGTCTTGCCTGTGAAGTGACGCGATCAAGGCCCGCCGGCACCCGTCACGCTCCACTCGTGGCGAGCGCTGGGCACCGCGCGAGCACCCTCGCCCCCGACCGCGGCGCTAGCGCGATCGGTTTGCCCATCCTTACGCTCGGCTCGTGACCGGCGGATGGGCCACCGAAACCATCGTTGACCTCGGTGACCGATTCGACGTCACGCCACTGGACCGGTGGCCACGGCCGCCGCGCATCCGACTGCGCCAGGTCGTCCTTGTCGCCACCGTTGCGGCTGTGCTGCTGCTGATCGCAGCCTCGCAGGCCGCACCGCGAAGCGCGCTGCGGGTGATGGCCCGCGTTCCGGTGGGTCTCGATGCCACGATCATGATCAACGGCGCAAACCTTTACGTGTACGACACGTCGGCCGGCCACAACGCGATCAGCGCGTACGACCTGCCGACGGGTACCCGCGAGTGGACGTCGGCCATGCCCGAGATCGCTGCCTTGTCCACACTGCGATACGTCGACGGTCTCGTGGTGGTCAGCATGATCGACACCGACACCGTCGGCGAGCACACCGTTGCGCTCGAACCACGCACCGGCGCGACGGCTTGGACGAGCGACCTCGGGCTAGCCACACCGGTGACCGGTGGCGTCATGGTCGAGGCGATGTCGCGACCGCCTGGTTTCAACTACCCGGGTACGCCATCGACCGGCAGTGTCAGCGTGCTCGACTCCGCGACCGGGCGAGCGAGGTGGTCGCATCCGATTCCGGCGAGTTGCGTGGCCGCGGTCGGATCGAGCGATGCGACGCCTCGGCCGACAAGCCTCGTGGAGTTGTGCTCCAACTCGTCGACGCTGACCACGATTCGGCTCGCGGACGGCCATGTTGCGGCGGCGCGCCGGATTGATCTCGGCGATCCGGCGCGGAATTTCCAGCTCGCACAGTCCGATCGGCTGGACGTGCCACGTCTCGTCGTGGCCGCCGGTGTCGTGCTCGTCGCGCACGCTGATCGACCGGCGCCCAGCATCGACGCGTACGCGATCGACGACCTCCATCCCTTGTGGACTGGCCTGCTCACGGACAACGGTCAGGACGCCGAGCCGTGCGGCAGCGCCATCTGTCTGTACGAACGTGGCGCGAGCACGGGCGTCGAAGTCGATCCGAGTTCCGGCCGCATCGCCGGTGCCGCCCCATCGCGAGCCGGCGCGCCGGCCGACGGATCGTTCGTGCTTCTCGGCCTCGCCAAGGCGGCGGCCGGCTCGAGCGTCACGAAGATCACCTCCGCCGCGCCCGGCATCGGCGTACCGATTGCGACAACCGGACCGGCGGTCGAGCCAGACGCGAGGAACTGGCTCGCCATATGGCACGCCGACTCGGAGCGAACGGAAGGGATGGGCGGCTCCGGATTTGGTTCGCCGATCGAACTCCTCCACGGAGTCACCGCGCCGGCATGCGCACAGACCGCTGCGCTTCTGATGTGCGCGATGCCCGACGCCCATCTGACGGTGTGGCGGGTACCGAACTAATCGCAGCGTGGAACACGCGAATCACCTGAAGTCGCCACGAGGATCGGGGTGACTGTCGCAGGATCGGGCTATGACGAATGCCCGTAGCATGATGCACTCGGGCGTAGCTTGTGTGCCCGAGCACGAGACACTGGACCGCGCCGCGCAGTTGATGCGTGAGCACAACGTGGGTTCGTTGCCGATCTGTGGCAACGACGATCGCCTCAAGGGGATCATCACCGATCGCGACATCGTGCTGAAGTGTGTCGCTACCGGACACGACCCCTCGAAGATGACCGCCGCGCAGCTTGCCAGCGGTGCACCCGTCTGGGTTGCGGCGGGCGCGGACGAGGACGAGGTGCTCTCGCTGATGCAGCAGCACCTCATCCGGCGGCTGCCGGTGATCGACGAACACGAGCTGGTCGGCATGATCAGCGAGGCCGATCTCGCGACTCACCTGTCGCCGCAGAAGTTGGCCCGCTACTGCAACACGGTCTACTCGGCACCGGCCACGATCTGAGTCGACGGCGCACGTTTGGCGGCCGCTTCGCCGCCGGACGCCGACCGCCCACGTCCGGCGACCGCGTCGCCGCCGGACCCGGACGCGTCGCTGCGCAGATACGTCAACACGGCGAGCACCCGACGATGGTCGTCCGGTGCCGGCACGAGATCGAGTTTCACGAAGATGTTGCGTACGTGTGACTCGACAGTCTTGGCCGTGAGCCGAAGGCGTTCCGCGATCGCCTGATTCGATCGGCCTTCGGCCATCAACGCGATGACGTCACGTTCGCGCTCCGTCAATGAGCTCAACGGATCCCGTACGGCGGGCCGCCCGAGCAACATCGCGATGACGGCCGGGTCCACGACCGTACGGCCGGCGGCCACCCGTACCGCTGCCTCGATCAGTTCGTCGACGTCGGTGACGCGGTCCTTCAACAGGTACCCGACCCGACCCGGTTGATCGCCGATCAGTCGCATGGCGTATTGCGGCTCGACGTACGCAGACAGCACCAACACCGCGGTCTCGGGGTGCTCGGTACGGATCCGTGCCGCCGCTTGCAGCCCTTCCGTGGTGTGCGTCGGCGGCATCCGTACGTCGACGACGACGAGGTCCGGGTGCAGCGCAGCGACCATGGACAGCAACGACGTCACGTCACCCGCCTGTCCGACGACTTCGAAGCCGGCATCGGCGAGCAGCCGCGCGACCCCGGCTCGGAACAGGACGGCATCATCGGCGAGTACGACCTTCACGGCGTACCCCCGGGTGTCCAGTGCGGCGCCGCGCCAACCGGCGTGCCGGTTGAATCCCGTTGAACCAGATCGACGCGGTCGGCGCGCGCCGAACCGGGCAGCACGACGCGAACCGTCGTTCCGGCGCCGACCGGGCTGACGACGGTCATGCGACCGTTCACCGCCGCGACACGGTCGCTCAAGCCGCGAAGGCCGGAACCCCGCGCCGGATCGGCACCGCCGCAGCCGTTGTCGCGAACCTCGACGATGAGCGCCGCCGCGTCGTGTGTCACGTGGATGCTCGCGTCGGACGCATCCGCGTACTTTCCGATGTTCGCGAGCGCTTCACTGACGACGAAATACACCGTCGACTCGATGGTCGGCGGGAAGCGGTGCTCCGGCACGCGGTCAACCGAGACCGGCACGGCGGCCCGGTCGGCGAGCGATTGCAGCGCTGGGCCGAGACCTTCGTCGGTGAGGATTACCGGGTGAAGACCGCGCGCCAGCTCCCGTAGTTCGTCGATGGCCAGACGCAACTCGTCGGAGGCGAGGGCGAGCGTGTCCGCAACCGCGTCGGCATGACCGGCCGTCAACTGACGGCGGGCCGCATGCATCGCAAGCGACAGCGTCACCAGCCGTTGCTGCGCGCCGTCGTGCAGGTCGCGCTCGACCCGTCGGCGTTCGTCGTCGCCGGCTTGCACGATGCGCGACCGCGATGCCCGTACCTCGTCCAGTTGCGCGCGCACCTGAGCGTGCAGGCGTTCGTTCTCCACGGCCATGCCCGCGGCGGCTGCGACCGCGCGGACCAGTCCGGGGTCGACGGCGGGATCGTGGATGAGCGCGGCGAGCCGACGCTGTTCTCGTTCGATGACGGTGACCTGTCGGGCCGATGGACCCGACTCGTCGGTGGGCAGGAGCGCCGGTGACCCGTCGGCTTGAATCCATCCGCCGTCGTCGACCGCGTAGACAATGTCGACGGACGGATCGCCGAGCGCCGCGGCAATCAAGGCGCGCAGTTCGCCGGTGGGTCGCGGCGCTTGCAGGTCCACGACAAGCGAGCCGACCGCACTCTGCGCCAACCGCGCGGACAGAAGGCCGGCTAGGAACACCGCCGGCACGCAGATCTCGAGGAGTGCCTGGAAGTCCGACAGCAGGCGAAGGAAGCCGTGCGGACTCGCCGGCACGATCGCACTGATCAGGTAGACACCGGCGAGGATCCCGGCGGCGACCCATAGCGGAGTGAGATATCGCCGCTGGGCGGGCGTCGACCGCCGCCAGCGAAGCCATAGGGCAATGACGAACATCGGGACGAGCACGTATGCGCCGTGTTCGTCGACCCACTCGAACGCGTCGGCGGCTGATTGGCTCGACCAGATGACCGGCGCCCACGGGCAGTCGCGGACGCAACCCGCGACGCGCGGATCGTCAGTGAGCACGAAGCCCAACATCGCACCGGCCGTACCCACGTAAGTGGCCGCGACCGTGACGCGCTCGTAGCGCGTGGCGAGCCGACCGTTGGAATAGCCCAGCGCGACGTGCGCCACGAACGCCGCGGTCGCACTGCCGAACACGAGCAACGGCGCGCCCCACACTGGCCACCGAAGGTTCTCCCAGTTGCCGCAGAACCAACTCGCCCCGCTGGCGAGCATCAACGGCCCAATGCGATTACCCTGTCGCCGGTCGAGCGCGACGATACCGGCCACGAAGAAGCTCAAGCCCGCCAACGCATCCAGGAAGTGGTTCTCGGCTATCCCGGCGTGGATGCTCACCCATTCGCCGCCGAGCGCCCAGACCAGGCTCGCGACAGCGATACCGGCCAGCGCCCAGCGTCGTCGCGTCATGATTGGGCCGGGTCCAACAGAGCGGCCATCGCCGCACCGGTGAGATCCGACTTCGCCATGAACCCGACCGCCGGACTTCGCACCACGGCCGGCCCGTAGTCGGCGGCCGACCGGCTCGACGTCAGGACAACCGACGTCTGCGCTGCGATGCGCTCGGCAACCTCGAAACCGCTCATGTCCGGCAGCTGGATGTCGAGCAGTACGACCTCGGGGTGCAGATCGTGGACCGCGTCGATCGCGGACAACCCATCGGTCGCCTCACCGACCACGTCGAATCCTTCGTGCCTGAGCACCTCGCGTGCCCACATGCGGAAGCCAGCGTGATCGTCGACGATCAGCAGGCTCCTCATGAGTGCACATGGTTGCACGTCCGGTGGCACTCGTCGTCAGTGCTGACCCGCACTGATCTCGCCGTGATGGCCCGGATGTTCGCGCCCTTCGACGGACCTACGCTTCGGCCGTCGTCAAGCGAAGGGAGCGCGACATGAGCATCGACGCGACGAAGGAACGCCGCGAACCGGACGGCGTGGCATCGATCGTGCTGTACGTGGCGGCCGCGGCATTCCTGGTCTCCGCGATCTGGTACGCCCTCATCGCAAACCACGTCACGGTTGCTTCGCCGCCGCTTGCGTCGCCCGGCGAGCCGCTCGACTCCACGCTGCACAGGTGGTACCAGTGGTTCGCCACAACCCTGCCACAAGAACGGTTCGACACCGCGATCGCGCTGCTGGGCATGCTCTCGCTCGTGATTGTCGCCGCGACGTTGCGCGGTCGGTTCGGCCGATCCGCCACGCTATCGCGCATCGGCGGGTACGCACTCGGGCTCGGCGGCATCATGTGGACCATCGGCGACACACTGCAGTTGGGCGGTCACCGAGCCGTCGGGCTGATGGCCACGCATGACAATCCGATCGAGACGGTCAACGCGATCGCCTTCACGGTGGATACCGTGACGCAAGCGTTCGAACTCGTCGCGCTGTTGCTCCTTGGCGGCGGCATGCTCGCACTCGCTGCGCAGGCACGGCGCACCACCGCGATGCGAGCCGGCTGGATCGGCCTTACCGCTACGGTCGCCGTCGCAGTGCTGGTGCTCGCGGCCGCGTACGCCGGCGCGAGCGACGACCTCACGTTGTGGTTGCTGGCCGGCATCGGCGCAGTCCTGCTGCCGGCGTGGCTCACGTGGACGGCGCGGGAACTCGCCGCCAACGTCACGCCAGCGGTGCCGACGCCTCGCTTCCGGTGGCGGCCCGCCAGCCATCTGGCACCCTGACGACATGGACAGGCATGAGGTGGCCCGCTGGGTGGCCGGCTACGAGCAGGCGTGGCGATCGGTCGGCGTGTCCGCGCTCGCCGACCTCTTCACCGCTGACGCGGTCTACCGCCAAGGCCCGTATCAGGACCCGGTGATCGGTCTACCGGCGATCGGAGCAATGTGGGAGCAAGAACGCTCCGGACCAGACGAGGTCTTCACGATGAGTTCCGAGATCGTCGCGGTCGAGGATCAGACAGCGGTGGTACGGGTGGAAGTCGCGTACGGCAGGCCGACCACTGACGAGTGGCGTGACCTATGGCTGATTCGGTTCGCCACGGACGGCCGCTGCGAGGAGTTCGAAGAGTGGCCCTTCGCACCGCCGCGGCGCGTGGCCTCATGACC
>DATFRR010000287.1:0-6378 GCA_035263025.1 Micromonosporaceae bacterium | reverse complement strand
ATCGCTACGCATCGGCGTTTTCATGACGCCTCGCGGCTATCGCTACGCATCGGCGTGTGCTACCAGGAAGCCTTCGACACGCCGGGCAGCTCGCCCCGGTGCGCCATCTCGCGGATACAAATGCGACACAAGCCGAACTTGCGGTAGACCGACTTCGGTCGACCACACCGCTGGCATCGCGTATATGCCCGCACCGCGAACTTTGGCTTCGCGGCCGACTTGATGATCAGCGCCTTCTTTGCCATGGATCAGTTCTCCTTGAACGGGAAGCCCAGCAGCTTGAGCAGCGTGCGCCCCTCGTCGTCAGTCGAGGCGGTGGTCACCAGCGTGATGTCCATGCCGCGTACTCGATCGATCTTGTCCTGGTCGACCTCGTGGAATACCGACTGCTCGGTCAGACCGAACGTGTAGTTGCCGTTGCCGTCGAGCTTGCGCCCGTCGAGACCGCGGAAGTCGCGGATGCGTGGCAGTGCGATGGACAGCAGTCGGTCCAGGAACTCCCACATTCGGTCGCCGCGAAGTGTCACCTTCACGCCGATCGGCATGCCTTCGCGCAGCTTGAATTGAGCAATCGACCGGGTCGCGCGCCGCACCAGCGGCTTCTGCCCAGTGATCGCGGTCAGGTCGCGCACCGCGCCGTCGATCAGCTTCGCGTCCCGGGCGGCCTCGCCGACGCCCATGTTGACCACGATCTTCACAAGGCGCGGCACCTGCATCGGGTTCGCGTAGTTGTGCTGCTGGCGCAGTTGGCCCACGACCTCGTTGCGGTAGCGCTCCTTCAGCCGCGGAACGACCTTCGGGGCCGGGGACTGCGCGGTATCTGTCGCCACACTCATGAGATGTCCTTACCGGTCTTGCGAGAGACGCGGACGCGGTTGGTCTTGGTCCGACCGTCCGCGCGCTCCACCGTCTCCGCGCGGTAGCCGATGCGGGTCGGCTTGCCGTCGGAGTCGACGACCATCACATTCGACACGTCGATCGGCGCCTCCTGCGTGATGATGCCGCCGGTCTTCGCGCCACGTTGGGTGCTCTGAATCTTGGTGTGCTTCTTGACGCGGTTCACGCCCTCGACGATGACCTTGCGCTCCTTGGGATAGGCCGCGATCACCTTGCCCCGCGCGCCCTTGTCCCGGCCGGCGATGACGACGACCGTGTCGTTCTTTTGTACCTTCACGGTCACAACACCTCCGGGGCCAGCGAAATGATCTTCATGAAGCGCTTGTCGCGCAACTCGCGGCCGACCGGGCCGAAGATTCGCGTGCCGCGCGGGTCGCCGCCGTCACGGATGATCACGGCGGCGTTCTCGTCGAAGCGAATGTACGAGCCGTCCGGGCGCCGCTTTTCCTTCGTGGTGCGCACGACGACGGCCTTCACAACGTCGCCCTTCTTCACACCCGCGCCGGGAATGGCGTCCTTTACGGTGGCCACGATGACGTCGCCGATGCTCGCGTAGCGCCGACCCGAGCCGCCCAGCACGCGGATGCACAGGATCTCTCTGGCACCGGTGTTGTCAGCGACCCGAAGTCGCGACTCCTGCTGAATCACGTCAGTCTCCTGATTGTCTGCCAGTCCTCCAGCGCCGCCGGAGCTTGGAAGAACCCACTCGCCCGCTCGCCAGAAGCACGGCCTGCCGCCCGCGGCGCAGGCGTTGCCACCGTGGGTCGACTCGTCGCGGATCCGGTCCGCAGGCGAAACAACATGTCTTCGGTCCGCCCGATCACTTGGCTCGTTCGAGAATTTCCACGACGCGCCACCGCTTGGTCGCCGACAGCGGTCGGGTCTCCATCACGAGGACGCGGTCGCCGATCCCGCACGCGTTCGTCTCGTCGTGCGCGTAAAGCTTGCTGCCGCGGCGCATGACCTTGCCGTACAGCGGGTGCTTGACGCGATCTTCCACGGCGACCGTGACGGTCTTGTCCATCTTGTCGCTGACCACGATGCCCTCGCGCGTCTTGCGGCGGGCGCGCTCGGTGGTCCCAGCGGTCTCACTCATGTTGACGACACCTCAGTCGGCGCGACCGAGAGCCCGAGCTCCCGTTCCCGCATGATCGTGTAGATACGTGCGATCTCCCGGCGGATCACCTGCAGTCGACGGTTGTTGTCGAGCTGGCCGGTGGCGCCTTGGACACGCAGGTTGAACAGTTCCGCCTTCGCCTCGCGCAACTTCGTGACGAGGTCCTCCTCGGGCAGCTCACGCAGCTCCGCGGCGTTCGTGTTGGGCATCAGACGTCACCCACTTCGCGCTTGACGATGCGGCACTTCATCGGGAGCTTGTGAATCGCGCGGCGCATGGCCTCGCGGGCCTGTGCCTCGTTCGGATACGACATCTCGAAGAGAATGCGTCCCGGGTGAATGTTTGCGACCCACCACTCCGGCGACCCCTTGCCGGAACCCATCCGGGTCTCGGCCGGCTTCTTCGTGATCGCCTGGTCCGGGAAGACCGTGATCCATACCTTGCCGCCACGACGGATGTGCCGGTTCATCGCAATACGCGCTGCCTCGATCTGCCGGTTCGTCAAGTACGCCGGCTCGAGCGCCTGGATGCCGAAGTCGCCGAACGCGACACGGGTGCCGCCCTTGGCCATACCCGACCGCTTCGGGTGGTGCGGCTTACGGAAGCCCTTGGGAGGCTTACGCGGGATCAGCATGGCTCAGCCCTCCTGCGCTTCGGTCGTCGTCGCGTCGTCGGTCGCCACCGGCGCCTCGGCGGTGGCGGCGGCCTCCGGGGGCAGCCCGCTGCCGGCCCGGTCCGCGGCGGCGGCGCGTCCGGCCTCGGTGCCACCGGCCGTCGTGCCGGACGAACCGGAACGGGTGCGACGCGGGCGCTCGGGACGATCCCGATCGCGCCGGCCGCGGCCGGGTGCGGTCTCTTGCGGTGGTACCGCGCCGGCCAGCGCATCACCCTTGTAGATCCACACCTTCACACCGATCCGGCCGAACGTGGTACGCGCCTCGAAGAAGCCGTACTCGATGTTGGCGCGCAGCGTGTGCAGCGGGACGCGACCCTCGCGATAAAACTCCGTACGGCTCATCTCGGCACCGCCGAGGCGGCCGGAGACCTGCACGCGGATGCCCTTGACGAGCGGGTTCTTCATGGCCGACTGGATCGCCTTGCGCATCGCGCGCCGGAAGCTCACGCGGCTGGACAGCTGCTCTGCGACTCCCTGCGCGACGAGTTGAGCGTCGGACTCCGGGTTCTTCACCTCGAGGATGTTGAGCTGCACCTGCTTGCCGGTGAGCTTCTCGAGGTTGTTGCGGATCTTTTCCGCCTCGGCGCCCTTGCGCCCGATCACGATGCCCGGACGTGCGGTGTGGATGTCGATGCGCACCCGGTCGCGAGTGCGCTCGATGTCCACCTTGGCAATGCCGGCGCGCTCCAAGCCGCGGGACATCATCTTGCGGATCTTCACGTCCTCAGCGATGTAGTCCTTGTAGAGCTTGTCCGCGTACCAGCGGCTGGTCCAGTCGGTCGAGATGCCGAGCCGGAACCCATGCGGGTGAACCTTCTGACCCATTACTCGGTCCCTTCCTCGGCGTCGCTGCCGGCGTCTGCCTTGCTCGCCGGCGCTGCCTTCTTGGCCGCCTTCTTCGCGCTCTTGGTTGCCTTCGGCGCGTCGCGCGACGGCTCCGCCTTCTTTGCTGGCGCAGCCTTCTTCGCTGGCTCCGCCTTGGTTGCTGGCTCCGCTTTCTTTGCCGCCTTCTTCGCGGCCTTCGGCGTTGGCTCTTCGTCAACGCTCGCGGTCTCGTCGTCGACGTCGGTCGCTGGCGTCGTGGCCTTCGCAGCCTTCGTCGCCTTGGCCGGCGGTGCCGCCTTCGCGGGTGCTGCCTTGGCCGCTGCGGGCCGGCCCGGCGTCGGCGCGATCACGCTCTCCAGCACGATCGTGATGTGGCAGGTGCGCTTGCGGATGCGATAGGCGCGGCCCTGGGCGCGCGGCCGGAACCGCTTGAGCGTCGGGCCCTCGTCCACGAACGCCTCGGAGACCAGCAGCGAATCCGGGTCGAGCCGCTCGTTGTTCTCGGCGTTGGCGATCGCGCTCGCCACCACCTTGTAGACCTGCTCGCTCGCGGCCTGCGGCGCAAACTTCAGCACCGTCAGCGCATCCTTCGCGGGCAGGCCGCGGACCAGGTTCACCACGCGGCGCGCCTTAGTCGGCGAGATGCGTACATAGCGCGCGCTCGCCCGGGCACCGGGCAGCACCGCCGTGTCGCTCTTGGTTGGCATCATTGCATCCTTCGTCTGCCGGGTCGTCGATCTGGCTCGGCCACCGCTAGCGGCGACGGGCCTTTCGGTCGTCCTTCTCGTGACCCTTGAACGTGCGGGTCAATGCGAACTCGCCGAGCTTGTGACCGACCATCGCCTCGGAGACGAACACCGGCACGTGCTTTCGTCCGTCGTGTACGGCGATGGTGTGACCGATCATCTCGGGCACGATCATCGAGCGCCGCGACCACGTCTTGATCACGGTCTTCGAGCCCTTGTCGTTCTGCACTTCCACCTTCTTCATCAGGTGGTCGTCGACGAACGGGCCCTTCTTCAGGCTGCGTGGCATCTCTCAAGCTCCCCTAGCCGCGCTTGCGGTTCGCGTAGCGGCGACGAACGATCAGGCGGTCGCTCGGCTGACCCTTGCGACGCGTACGGCCTTCTGGCTTGCCCTTCGGGTTGACCGGGTGGCGACCGCCGGACGTCTTGCCCTCGCCACCACCGTGTGGGTGGTCGACCGGGTTCATCGCCACACCGCGGACGGTCGGACGCTTGCCCTTCCAACGCATCCGGCCGGCCTTGCCCCAGTTGATGTTTGACTGATCGGCGTTGCCGATCTCGCCGACCGTCGCGCGACAGCCAACCAGCACGCGCCGGATTTCGCCGGACGGCATGCGCAGCGTTGCGTAGTCCGCCTCGCGGCCGAGCAACTGGATGCCGACACCGGCCGAGCGCGCGAGCTTCGCGCCGCCGCCCGGTCGCAACTCGACCGCGTGCACCGTGGTGCCGACCGGGATGTTGCGCAGCGGCAGATTGTTGCCGGGCCGGATGTCCGCACCCGGACCCGACTCCACGGCGTCGCCCTGACGCAGATCCTTCGGCGCGACGATGTAGCGCTTCTCGCCGTCCGCGTAGTGCAGCAGCGCAATGCGCGCCGTACGGTTCGGGTCGTACTCGATGTGCGCGACCTTCGCCGGTACGCCGTCCTTGTCGACTCGCTTGAAGTCGATCAGACGGTACTGCCGCTTGTGACCGCCACCCTGGTGCCGCGTGGTGATCCGGCCATGTACGTTGCGGCCGCCCCGGTTGTGCAGCGGAGCCAGCAGCGACTTCTCCGGCGTCGACCGAGTGACCTCGGCGAAGTCGGAGACGCTGGAGCCACGGCGGCCCGGCGTCGTCGGCTTGTATTTACGAACACCCATTTGTCTATACCCCTCAGCTGACCGGCCCGCCGAAGGCCTCGATGCGGTCGCCGTCGGCCAGTCTGACCATGGCGCGCTTCGTGTCCTTGCGCTTGCCGTAGCCGGTGCGCGTCCGCTTGCGCTTGCCCTCGCGGTTGAGGGTGTTCACCGACACGACACGGACGTTGAAGATCTGCTGGATCGCGATCTTGATTTCCGTCTTGTTCGCGTCCGGCCGCACCTCGAACGTGTACCAGTTGCGGTTGAGCTCGCTATAGCTCTTCTCCGAGACGATCGGCGCGATGATGATGTCGCGCGGATCGGAGATCGTGCTCACTGGTCGGTCCCCTCATCGTCGGAGTCGGCCGGCTCGTCGGCCGCGGCCGCCTTCGCCGCGGACTTGCCGGTCGCCTTGGTCGCCGACTTCTCGGTCGCCTTCTCGGTCGTTGCCTTCGCCGCGGTTGCCTTGGCGCGCTTCGCCGGTGCGGTTTGGGCCACGACGGGTACGCCGAGGAACTCGCCGAGCGCCTCGGTAGTGAACACGACGTCGTCCGAGACGAGCACGTCGTACGTGTTCAGCTGACCCGCCTCGAGAAGGTGCACGGTCGGCACGTTGCGCAGGCTCAGCCAGTTGATCTCGTCGTCCGCGCCGAGCACGACGAGTACGCGCTCCGACTCGGTCGCCTTGGCGAGCGTGACCATCGCCGCCTTCGTCGAGGGTGTCTCACCGTCCACGAAGCCGTCGACCACGTGCACGCGACCGTCGCGCGCCCGGTCAGAAAGCGCACCACGCAGCGCGGCCGCCTTCATCTTCTTTGGCGTCCGCTGCGTGTAGTCGCGCGGCATCGGGCCATGCACAACGCCACCGCCAGTGAACTGCGGTGCGCGGGTGGAACCCTGGCGGGCCCGACCGGTGCCCTTCTGCTTGTACGGCTTCCGGCCGCCACCGCGCACCTCGCCACGGGTACGCGCCTTGGCGGTACCCTGCCGTGCCGC
>DATFRR010000286.1:0-16145 GCA_035263025.1 Micromonosporaceae bacterium | reverse complement strand
ACGGCGAGCAGGATGCCGCCGGTCCGCAGGCGCCGATTGTTGACGACGCGCGGCGCGGCGATGGGCCCTGCGCCGCCGCCCCCGCTGGGCGACCCGCCCGGACGACTCACGGGTATCTTCGCTGACACGGTCATTGCGTTACCACCTGTGCTTCTCCGATCTTGTGCAACAACGCGGGGGTCGTTTTGGAGATGACGAACGTTCCGGACGCGAGAGTCTTGCCGAGGAGGGTCACCTTGAAGCCCACGAGCCATGTCACGGTCGCGCTAACCGGGAACGTTCCAGCAATCTGGTACGTGTAGCCGCAGTCCGGCGACGGGCCGGGCGTCGACCCGGTGTAGCGCTTGTAACCGATGCCCGCCGGCGTGTGGTATCCGGTGCCCGGCGTCGCGCACACCACATGGTTTCCGTCGCCCATGTCCCAGTCGACGTGCATGCCCTGGAACGTGAATGCGTACGAGCTGCCAGCCACCGATTTGCCGCTGTTGACCGGGTCCCAGAACGCCGGTGTGATGTCGGCCCACAACCAGTTCGGCAGGCCGACGATGCCGGGCTCCGCGTTCGCGGCCGGTGCGGTCCCGACCGGCGGTATGGGCGCTAGCGCGAGCAGACCGGTGAACACGCTCAGGGCAGTGGCTTGAACCGGGCCCAGCGGGCCTTGAAGATAGTTCAGCGGTGGCGTCGCGCTGTACTGCAGCACTGCCGCGGCGTTGCCGACATTCGCGCCGTTATGCGTCTCGCAGGTCACCGTATAGATCGCGGCTGGCGAGTTCGACGACTTGCCGCCCCAGAGTGGCGACCCGGGTGGCGGTGGTGGCTGGAGCGCCTTCCAGAAGCAGTTGTCCAACGGGTCGTAGGTGCCGAGCACCGGATCGACGCACCCCGTCTGCAGGTTCGGCACCGGACTGCCGTTGTACGTGCAGATCAGGTCGGACAGGTATGGCGCGATGATCGGGGCTCCCGCTAGCGCGGCGGCCTGTTGTGGCAGGCCCGGGATCGCCGCCGGGTTCGGTGACGCAGTGAGCGTTGCGTCGCGCACCGGTGTCGCCGCGGCGACCGAGGTGTCCGGCAGCACCGAAGCGGTCGGTCCGCCGGCCACCGCGAACGCACTAGCGGGCAGCGCCGCCGTCGCGCCTACTGCTCGCGGCGCGGCCACGGCCGGACCACCGAGCATCACAACCAGCGCCACCGCCATTCCGGCGACGGCGAACACGCGGGTACGGCGGCGGGTCAACATGCCGTCGCCTTCGCCTCGTTGCTCTGCTGAACGAGCCAGCCGTACTTGCCGTAGTCGACGACCACCGCGCTGACCGACTGGTACGCGATCGATGCGGCGGCGACCGGCTTGCCGGACTTCTTCACGACCTCGGTCCAATCCGCCATGCCCACGCAGTCGCTGATCAGTACGGTCGCCGGTGAGGTCGTCGTGTTCACACCGGTGACGACCGGGTGGGACGTCGGCTTGCCCGTCATTACGTGGCCGGCGTCCGACAGCGCGCGCAGCTTGACCAGTGCCTGCTGGGTCAGCGGGTCGGCGGTGTACTTCTCGAGGTCCTTCGTGTCCCAAGTCGCCGTCGCGGCCAGCGCGACGTACTCGTCGAGGTAGCCGTGGTACGCCTTGAGCGCGGCGTCCTTGGCACTGTTCGCCGCGTTTGCCGCGTTCGCGTCGATCGAGGGACCGACGACCTTGGGCACCGCCGTACGGGTCGGAAGCGCGGTCGTGGTCGGACCCGGCGCGGCACATGCCGCCAGTCCCACCACGGCGCAGGCGCCAGCCATCACGAGCCGTACCGCGCGTTTCGGACACGCGGACGCCCCGGCCGTACGTGAAGAACCCACACGTCCCCCCACCTGCGGCTGTGATATCGACAGTGACGATGACCCTGGCAGTGAGTAATCCGTCCAGGTAGCGGACGTACGGGGGAGGGGGGTTGGCCCGATGACCCACCGGACCTGGCGAAAATGACGAAATGCCCTCGTGTCTACTTGCGACGAGAGCCGTCCCGTGCAGAATGGATGGCCATCCTGACCAGGGAAAAGCGGATGCGCTGGTCAATCGCGACAAGTTGTCGTAGGACGTGCTTGATTTGTCCGGATCGGACCCTTCAGGCGAAAAGAAGTATCGCCGCGAGGGCCCCGAGCAGCATGAACGGCCCAATAGGCAGAGAATCACGGCGGCGCGCTCGTCGAGTGATGATCAACAACAGCGCAGCCGGTCCGGCGAGCACGATGCCGAACACCCACGCGTAGAGCGCCGCCCAGCCGCCGAACCAGCCCGCGCAGAGGCCGGTCAGCACGGCGAGCTTGGCGTCACCCAGCCCCATGCCGCGTGGCAGGAACGCCATCACAAAGAAGATCGCGCCGGTCGCAAGCCCGCCGATGGCGGCGGTGAGCAGGTGCTTCGGTGGCGCGCCGGCGATCACCGCGATGGCGAGCAGCGGCACCGTACCGACCAGACCGGTGATGATCAACGGGTCGGGCAGCCGGTGCACCGCGACATCGACAAAGCCGAGTGCGACACCGATCAGCGCGGCCCAGGCGAACGCGAGCGTCACGGGATGTGGACCGACGACGGCAGCGAGCACACCGACCACCGCCGCGCCGACGAGTTCGACGACCCCGATCGGCGGCCCGATCCGCTGACGACAGTTGCGGCACCGACCGGATGGCGGCAGCGCGGAGCGCAGGAGACGCCAATTGCCCCGTACGAGTGGTGTGTCACATGTCGGACAGTTGGTCCGCCATGGTTCGTCGTATGGCACCGCGTAACGGAAGATCGCCGCGCGCACCACAGGTCCGGCGACAGCACCGACCGCGGCGCCAACGCCGAACCAGAGCGGACTGAACACGGGTGCCATCCTGACCGATGACACGCGCCGCGGCGAATCCGCGTGCACCACCAGGGTCCACGCCGCGTCTGCTCCGCGCCGGGTCAGCGCCGCGTCCGCCCCGCGCCCTACCATCGATTTCCGGCGAGTCGTGCGTAGCGCGGCGTTGACGTGGAGGCGTGGATGGACGGCGCGGAGGAGTTCGACAACTTCGTGCGCGCGAAGCGCGCCGCGCTGGTCCGATCCGCGTACCTGCTCACCGGCGACCGGCATCTCGCCGAGGATCTCGTCCAGTCGGCGCTCGCCCGCACGCACCGCGGCTGGTCGCGCCTCAGCGATCCGGCCAACGCGGAGGCGTACACCCGCAAGGTCATGTACCACCTGCAGGTCTCGTGGTGGCGCCGCAATCGCGTCGCCGAGTCGATGACCGACGAGACGCCGGAGCCGCGCCCGTCCGGTGGCCCCGGCGAAGCGACCGGGCTCACGAATCGCATGACCATCCATGGCGCGCTGGCGAAGCTCTCGCCGAAGCAACGGGCCGTTCTGGTCTACCGCTACTTCGAGGACCGCACCGAAGCGGAGACCGCGGAACTGATGGGCGTGCACATCGGCACGGTCAAATCGCAGACCGCGAAGGCGCTGGTACGGCTGCGTGCGGTCGCACCGGAGCTGGCCGAGCTATACGCGGCGCGAGTGGCCGGCGCGATCGCCGACGACGAGGACGACGAAGACGACGAACGCAACGACGAAGACCCGGTGGGCGCGACCGGCGGGCGCTAGCCGGTCAGCACGGCCTCGGCGACGTCCTGTTGACCTCTCGCGTCTTGGCCAGCCATGTCGTCGGAGCGCCCAAGTCCGTCGGCATCGGTGTCGACGTCATTGCGAATCGCCCACATCGCGGCGTCGGTCCGCGATGCCGTACCCGTTTTGCGAAGCACGTTGGAAACGTGGACCGCGACGGTGCGAACGGAGATCCCGAGCGATCGCGCGATCTGTTTGTTCGCCAAACCGGCGGCGACTCCGGCCAGCACGTCGTGCTCGCGCGCGGTGAGCAACGCCGGCACCGCACGTCTCGCGGGCACCGGGTTTGGCGGCAGCGCAGCGTTTCCCGCGATCAGCCTTGCCGGGTCACGGCCGCCGAGGACGGCCAGCAATTCGGTGAGCCGGTACGGGTTGCTGCCGCCGAGGCGCATAGCGGCGGTCACGACGTCGTCGGTGACCATTCGGCCGGGGTAGATCTGCGTCAACGCGGCCGCGACGTCGTCACCACTCAGCGGGCGAAGGTGGACGCGGACGGCGCCGGGGGATCCGGTCAGCCGGGCGAGCGTACGGCCGACGAGCCGGTCCGCCTCCGGAGCGCGCGGTGATCGGCTCGTGACGAGCAACAGCGCGGGCAGGTCGGTAGCGGCGGCGAGCGCGGCAAGCAGGTTCAGGCTCGCCGGGTCGAGCGCCTCCAGATCCTCGGCCACGAGCACGGCCGGACCGCCACCGACGAGCCACCGCACCACGCGCACCGCGATCCGCAACAGCGCGTCGGGTGCGTACCGTTCGCGTGGCACATCCGGCTCCTGCGCGAGCCATGCCAAGGCGTCGGCCGGCACCGGCGGTACGGCTGGCGCGCCGAACCCGCGCGCTGGTTGGCCGACCTGATCGAGGACGGCGGCGAGCCAGTCGTACGGGGCGGGGGAGTGCAGCCGGGCGGCGCCGCTCAACACGATGGCGGGCGCCGGATCGAGGGCGGCGAGTGCCTCAGCGACCAGCCGGCTCTTGCCGACGCCCGGTGCACCGGTGATCACGACGGTCGACTGGCGGGTCCGATCGCGGCGTTTCCAGACGCTTACGATCTCCGCCAGATCGTCCGAGTGGCCGACCATCGACAGGGACGTCACGGCGTCCAGGATACGTACAAGTGCGTAGAGACTTTTCACCTGCGACCATGCATGATCGACCAATGAGTTTCGCGCTAACGTCGGCGCTCGTCAGCGACCCCGGACTGATCCGGGCAAACAACGAGGATTCCGCCTTCGCAGGTGCGCGGCTCATCGTTGTCGCGGACGGCATCGGCGGCCTACCCGCCGGCGAGCTGGCCAGCGAGATCGTGGTGCGCCAGCTTCGCGGCCTCGACGGCCACCTGCCGTCCGGTGATCCGGAACGCGTGCTGCGCAAGGAGATCGCCGCCGCCAACGACCAGATCCAGTCGGTCGCCGACGAAGACCCCGACCGTTATGGCATGGGCACCACGTGCACCGCGATGCTCCTGGCCCGCGATCGGCTATACGTCGCGCACGTCGGCGACTCGCGCGGTTACCGGTACCGGGACCGGGCGCTCACCCAGATCACGACGGACGACACGTACGTGCAGATGCTGGTCGACGCCGGCGAACTCGATCGGGCCGCGGCTCGCCACCATCCACAGCGCTCACTCGTCATGCAGGCATTGCAGGGCGGCGCGTACGAGTTGCACACCGAGGTATCCACCCCGAAGGTCGGCGACCGGCTGATCGTGTGCAGTGACGGGTTGAGCGATGTGATCAGCGACGACACGATCGCCGCGGTGCTCGCCATTCACCCCGATTCGGAGGAGTGCGCGCAGACGCTGGTGAAGCTGACGCTCGCCGCGGGCGCGCCGGACAACGTCACGGTGATCGTCGCGGACGTCGTCGACGTCTGACGGCACGTGGCGGCCGAGCGGCGTGCGGCCGACCGGCCGACGTGACGAGGCGCCCGTGCGTCCCGGGCGCTACCGCTTGTCGATCGGTACGAAGTCTCGCTCGGAGTGGCCGGTGTAAACCTGCCTCGGCCGGCCGATCTTCGTGGCCGGGTCGTTGATCATTTCGCGCCACTGGGCGATCCAGCCAGGCAACCGGCCGATCGCGAACAGCACGGTAAACATCTTCGTGGGAAAGCCCATCGCCTTATAGATCAGGCCGGTGTAGAAGTCGACGTTCGGGTAGAGCTTCCGCGACACGAAATACTCGTCGGCGAGCGCGATCTCCTCGAGCTCCATGGCGATGTCCAGCAGCGGATCCGGTTTGTGCATGCGCTCGAGTACCTCGGTGACCGTACGCTTCACGATCGCGGCACGCGGGTCGTAGTTCTTGTAGACCCGGTGACCGAAACCCATCAGCCGGACGCCGCGCTCGCGCGCCTTCACGCGCTCCACGAACCGCTTGACGTCGCCGCCCTCCGCCCGGATCCCGGCGAGCATCTCGAGCACCTGCTCGTTCGCGCCGCCGTGCAACGGGCCGGACAGCGCGTTGACGCCGGCCGACACCGAGGCGAACAGGCTCGCGTGCGCGGACCCGACCAAGCGGACCGACGCCGTCGAACAGTTCTGTTCGTGGTCGGCGTGCAGGATGAACAGCAGGTCGAGCGCCCTGGCCATCACCGGGTCGACCTCGTATGTGGTGGCCGGTACGCCGAACGTCATGCGTAGGAAGTTCTCCACGTACCCGAGTGAGTTGTCCGGGTAGAGCATCGGCTGGCCGATCGACTTCTTGTACGCATACGACGCGATCGTCGGCAGCTTCGCGAGCAGCCGTACCGTCGAGATCTCCACCTGCTCGGCGTCGAACGGGTTGAGACTGTCCTGGTAGAACGTGCCGAGCGCGCTCACCGCCGCGGACAGCACCGCCATCGGGTGCGCGTCGCGCGGGAAGAACTCGAAGAACCGGCGCATGTCCTCGTGCAGCAGCGTGTGGATGCGCAGCCGGTCGCCGAACTCGGCGATTTGCTCGTGGGTCGGCAGCTCGCCGTACATCAGCAGATAGCAGACCTCGACGAAGGACGATCCCTCGGCGAGCTGGTCAATCGGATAGCCGCGGTAGCGGAGAATCCCCGCGTCGCCGTCGATATAGGTGATCTCGGATTGGCAGTTCGCGGTGTTGACGAAGCCGGGGTCGTACGTGACGTGGCCGGTGCCCGCCATCAGTTTGCCGATGTCCAGGCCGGAGGCGCCTTCCACCGCCGGCACGTTCGAGAGCGTTACGTGTCCACCAGGGGTTTCCAGGCTCACATCCGCCACGACGATTCCTCGCTGTCCTCGAGAAGATCTCTGCTATGCCCGCGGTGCGTTCACCGTATTCCTTCCTGGTGAACAGTCGGTGTTCTGGCCCATGAGGCGAGAATCACGTCGCTTGATCACGTCGGGTTGGCACGGATCGCCGGGGCGGCCGGCGGGCGAGACCACCCGTACACGTCCTATGGTGCCTGCATGCGTTCGATGCGGCGCCCCCTCGCCGTCGATGGCTTGATCGTCGCGGTGGCCGCGGCTGCCATGATCGAGTTGTGGCTGTCGCGCCGCGACGACGCCTCGGTCGCCACCACACTGCTCGCTCTCGGTGCGACCGCGACGTTACTCGCTCACCGGGGTTCGCCAGCGGTTGCCGTGCTAGCCGCGGCCGGCGCACAGGCCGCGCTTCTCGAACAGATGCCTCGTCCCATGATCAGCATGGCGGTGGCACTCGCGCTCGCCGCGGCCTTGGCCGGTGCCGCGTCGACGGCTCGCACGCGACGCGCGTGGGCGGTCGGCTTCGTTGGCCTCGCGGGGGTGGTCGCGGTCAGCGCGGACTACGCGTTGCGATTCCGACCGGGCCGCGACACCGTGGCGTTCGCCGTCGTGGCCGCGGCCGCCGCGGTCTGCTGGGCCGGGAGCTTCCTGCTGGTACGGCTGACCGAGCACGCCGACACGTCCGGCGCCACGGGCGCCGCCCTGTCACGCCAGGGCACCGGACCGGACGCCGAGTCGGACCGACGGATGGCCGTGGCGCGCGACGTGGCCGACGCGGTGTCGTCGGAACTGTCCGCGTTGCTCGTCGAGACGGTCGCCGCCCAGCAGGCTCTCGTGCGCGATGCGCACCCGGAGGACAGCCTGTTGCGGATGCGCGCCGCCGAGGAGCACGCCTACCAGGCATCGAATGACCTCCGGCGACTGCTCGCCGCGACCGGGCTGGCCGCGACGGTGTCGACGCCCGGTGACACCGCCGAGACGGCGACGGACGATTCTGCCGAGGCATCCGATCGAAGCGTGGCGGGCTCGCTCGCCGAGCGGCCTTCGTAGCGGTGTTGGCCCGCCGAGTCGGGCGTCGTCAGGACGGCGTGTCCGCCGGGGCATCGGCTCCGTGACCGTCGGCTGTCCCGTCCGCTGTTCCGCCGGCCCCACCCGCCACGCTGGCGGATGCCGCCGTCGCGTACGCCGCGGCAAGCGTCGCGGCACCCACCGGTGAGTCGCTCTGGCGAGGCGCCCGGCGTGCGCCATGTCCATGTGGCGGTACGGGTACGCCGGCCGGCAAGTCCTCGATCACGGTCACCGTTCGCTCGGTCGCCACGACGTGGCCATGGTCGCGGTCGCTCTGGAAGCGATGCTCCCAACGGCTCGCGTCCAGCACGCGAATCACCGGGATGTAGCGGATCTCGAGGATCAGCAGCACCGCCGCGGTGGCGAGGCAGGCGAGCAGCGGCTGACCCTCGCCGGCGATGGCCCCGATCGCGGCGGCCGCAAGCACGGCGGCGGCGGTCGTCATGCCGTGCACGACGCCGATCTGCGCGTCCGAGCCGCGGAACAGCAGACCAGCACCGATGAACCCGACGCCGGTGATCGCGCCGGTCATGATGGTCGGTGCGCCCGATGCGAGCACGCCGATGACCGCGGTCGCGACGCCGATGAGGGCGAACGTCCGGTCACCCGCCGCCGAGCCACGGATCTGTCGCTCCCATCCGAGCGCGAAGGTCAGCACGAACGCGACGACGATCCGGATCACGATGGCGCCATTCAACGACCACACGCGACGATCGTGCCGGATGCCGTTCCGGTTGGCGAGTGGCCGCCGGGTCCGAAACGCGACCGACGCTCAGGCTCGTACCAGCATGTCGGCGCTCACCTCGGCGGGCCGTGACGCGCCGGCGAGGGTCATGGTCAGTTCGGTCTCTGCGTAAAGGCACCGCAGCACGTGGCGGACACCGGCCTCGCCGGCGATCGCGAGTCCGTAGACGTACGGTCGACCGACGAGCACCGCCTTGGCGCCGAGCGCGAGGGCCTTGACGACATCGCCGCCGCCTCGGATCCCGCTGTCGAAGAGGATGTCGAGCCGGTCACCGGCCGCGTCGACGACGCCGGGCAGTGCGTCAAGCGATGCGATCGCGCCGTCGATCTGACGCCCGCCGTGGTTCGACACGACGATGCCGTCGACGCCCGCGTCCGCGGCGCGCCGCGCGTCGTCCGGGTGCTGGATGCCCTTGAGCACGATCGGTCCGGTCCACCGCTCGCGCAGCCAACCGAGGTCGGCCCAGGTCAGCGCCGGGTTGCCGAAGATCGTCCGCCAGTAGCCGATGCCGTCGGCGACTCGGTCGGCGGTGACTGGGCCGCCGATCCGTTGCTGGAAGACCGGATCGCTGAAGTAGTTGGCAAGACCCTCGCCAAGCAGGAATGGCAGGAACGCGTTGTCCAGGTCGAGCGGACGCCAGGCGAGGCGGTACGTGTCGATCGTGACGACGAGCGCACGATAACCGGCCGCCGCGGCGCGCGACACGAAACTTGCCGCGAGGTCTCGATCGCGCGGCCAGTAGAGCTGGAACCACTTCGGCCCGCCGCCGACGTTCGCGACATCCTCGAGTGCGGTGGACGCCATCGTGGACAGGATCATCGGCGCGTCGACGGAACCGGCCGCGCGAGCGGTGAGCCGCTCCGCGTCGCGGTGATAGATGGACAGTGCCCCGATCGGGGCCAGCATCACGGGTGCGCGCATGGGCGTACCAAGCACCTCGGTGGCGGTCGTGGCGTCGTCCACGTCGCGCAGCAACCGGGGCACGATGCGCCAGCGTTCGAACGCGTCGCGATTGGCACGCGCGGTGGATCCGCTGCCGGCGGCACCGGCGACGTAGCCGTACGCCCGATCGGACAGGTACGTCTTCGCGAGCGCTTCGAGCCGCGTGAGGTCGGTCGGCAGCGGTGGTCGTACGTCGTCGAGCCCACCGGCGTAGATCTCGTTCTGGAACTCGGCCTCGGATGGCATTCGGTTTCCCTCGCTTGGTCGGCTCTGCTCGCTTCGGTCGCCGTGGCGGGTTGAGCGCCGGTGGTCCTGTTGGGCTACCGGATCCGTGGCGGGTGCTGACCGTCGCGGCTCAGGATCAACGTGGCCACGAGCGCGGTCCAACCGGTCTGATGAGAGGCGCCGAGGCCGGCACCGGTCTCGCCGTGGAAATACTCCGGGAAGATGATCCGGTCGCGCCAGTCCGGATGCGTGGCGAGCATGTCGTTGTCGCGCAGAATCGGGCGGCGGCCGTCAGGCCCCGGCAGGAACACCCTGATCAGCCGGTCGGACAGGTCGTCGGCGATCTCGGCGAGGTTGCGCTTGTTGCCGGAACCGGTCGGATACTCGAAGGTGACCTTGTCGCCGAGGTACGCCTCGAACTCGCGCAGCGCGCCGATCAGCAGATAGTTCACCGGCATCCAGATCGGCCCGCGCCAGTTGGAGTTGCCGCCGAACGTGGCGGTCCGGGACACGCCCGGCTCGTAGTCGACGCTGAACTCCTGGCCGTCGAGCTGCAGCACGAACGGCTTGGTCGCGTGCACTCGGGACAGCGACCGAAGCCCGTACGGGCTGAGGAACTCCGCCTCGTCGAAGACGCGCGCGAGGATCCGGGGGAGGCGTTCGGGCGAGACGAGCGACAGCAGCCGCCGCAACTCGCCCTCGTCGTCGCGCCGGTGTACGCCGACCACGCTGGCGTATTCCGGTTTGTTGGCGAGGAACCACGAGATGCGTGCCTCGAGATCGGGCAGGTCGTGCAGCTCGGCGGAGCGCATGCTCGAGGTGGCGTAGAGCGGCACGAGACCGACCACCGAGAACACGCGCATCGGCAGCTCCTCGCCGTCGGCCAGGCGCAGCATGTCGCAGTAGAACTCGTCGTCGGCGTCCCAGAGTTTCGCCGCCGCGTTGCCGATGAAGGCGAAGTGGTCGAAGAACTTCGTCGCGATGTCTTCGTAGGCGTGGTCGTGCCGCGCCAGCCGCAGCGCGATCTCCAGCAGGTTGAGCGCGTACATGCCCATCCAGCCGGTCGCGTCGGACTGCTGGAGGTTGCCGGCCACCGGCAGCGCGGCGGACCGGTCGAAGGGGCCCACGTTGTCGAGGCCGAGGAAGCCGCCCTCGAAGACGTTGTTGCCGTCCAGGTCCTTCCGGTTGACCCACCACGTGAAGTTGAGCAGCAGCTTGTGCATCACGCGGGACAGGAAGTCGACGTCGGTGCCGCCGTCCAGGTCGAAGACGCGCAGCGCCGCCCACGCGTGCACCGGCGGGTTGACATCGCTGAACGCCCACTCGTACGCCGGGATCTGCCCGTCCGGGTGCAGATACCAGTCGCGCAGCAACAGCAGCAGCTGAGACTTCGCGAACGCCGGATCGACACGCGCGATCGCCACGCAGTGGAACGCGAGATCCCAGGCGGCGAACCACGGATACTCCCACGGGTCCGGCATCGAGATCACGTCGGCAGCGTGCATGTGCCACCACGCCGCGTTGCGGCCGGCCTGGTGACCGGCGGGTGGCGCGGACCCGACGTCGCCGGCCAGCCAGCGGTCCACGTCGAAGTGGTAATACTGCTTGCCCCACATGAGACCGGCCACCGCGGCACGGACCAGCGCTGCCTCGTCGGCCGACGTACCGGCCGGGATGAGCGCCGCGAAATACTCATCGGCCTCGGCCGCCCGGGCGTCCATCACGTCGTCGAATCCGGCGCCGAGGTCGAGCTGATCGGCGTCGGTAGTGGCCAGCCGCAGCCGGATGGTCCGCGACTCGCCGGCCGGCACGGTGAGCACGTAGTGCAGTGCCGCCTTCGTACCCGTACCCGCGGGGTTCACCGTGGCGGCGCCGTTCACGACGTGGTCGTTGATGCCGTCCTTCGGGTAGGGCGACCGGCCCGGCAGCCCCCACAGCCGCTGCGCGTTGCTCTCGTTGTCGCAGACGAGTTCGGCGGGGGTGGCCGCGGTTGCGTCGCCGGCCAGTACGAGCTGCCCGAGCGTGTCGTGGTGCGCCACGAGCCGGCCGCCGCCGGACGCGGTGATCGTCGGCATCGGGCCGCGGTTAGGCCGACCCCAGTCCCACGTGTTGCGGAACCAGAGCGTGGGAAGGACGTGCAGGGTTGCGGAGTCCGGTCCGCGGTTCGCGATCGTGATCAGCATGCAGACGTCGGTGACGTCCGCCTTCGCGTAGTCGACCGTCACCGACCAGTAGCGGTCTCCAGCGAACACGCCGGTGTCGACGAGCTCGTACTCGGGATCGTTGCGTCCGCGTGCCGCGTTGCCGTCGGTCAGCTGCCGGTAGGGGTACGCCGCCTGTGGGTAGTGATAACGCCAGCGCATGTGCGAGTGGGTCGGCGTGGACTCCTCGTACCAGTAGTACTCCTTGACGTCCTCGCCGTGATTGCCGGTGTCGCCGGACAACCCGAACATGCGCTCCTTGAGGATCGGGTCGGCGCCGTTCCACAGTGCGAGCGCGAAGCAGAACGTCTGCTTCTCGTCGCACAGGCCGGCCATGCCGTCCTCGTTCCACCGGAAGACCCGCGACCGCGCGTGATCATGCGGGAAGTAGGACCACGCGTTGCCGTGCTCGCTGTAGTCCTCGCGGACCGTACCCCAGGCTCGCTCGGCCAGGTACGGGCCCCACGCCCGCCACCGCCGCGTGCCGGCGTCCGCCTCGGCCAGGCGACGATGCTCGGCCGTGGTTCCTGCCTCCTGCATGGCGTCCATCATGATTGAGGACGTTCGGCGCATGCATGGCAGACGCGCCGTTACCCCGCGCGTCACGTGCTCGACCAGTCGCGCGATCCGGTGTGGCATGGGTCACGTTCCTCGGAGGCGGCATGATTCCGATCCGGTTCGGCCCGCAGGTCTGTACGGATCTTGGCGCCGCCTCGGCGCGCGAGTGGCTGGTCGCCGACGGATGCGGCGGCTTCGCGATGGGTACGGTGAGCGGCCTGCGTACTCGTCGGTACCACGGCCTGCTAGTGGTCACGAGCGATGCGGCGGGCGGCCCGCCCGGCGCCGGTCTCGCCGCACGACGGCTCGCGCTGGCCAGCCTCGATCCGGTCGTGACGCTTGCCGGCGGCGCCCAGATCCGGCTCGCGACGCACGAGTGGACGTCCGGAGCGGTCGTCCCGGCCGGCCACGAACTGCTCGCGGCGTTCGACCTCGGCGACGGGCTGCCACGCTGGCGGTGGCGAATCGGCGACGTGGTGGTCGAGCGGGAGCTAGCCACGCCCGACGGTGCTCCCGGCGTCGGCGTCGTGCACCGGTTGCTGGCCGGCGGACCCGTCCGCCTGCACCTCGACGCCCTCGTCACGTGGCGCGACGCGCACGGCGAGCGGACCGCCGCCGGTCCGCCGCCCCGGGTCGAGCCGACCGCGGACGGTGTTCGCGTCGAGGACGCGTTTCGTGTCTCCGGACCGGGCTGGCAGGCGACCGGCGAGTGGTGGCGTGGCGTGCACTACCGCGAGGAGGCGGCGCGGGGGCTCACCGCCGACGAGGATCTCTGGTACGCCGGACGATTCGGCGCGACCCTGGATGCCCCCGGCGACGTCGTCGAGGTCGCGGCATGGCCGGACGTGTCGGACAGTCCGATCCCGCGGCCGGTCGCGATGGTCGCTGCCGCGCGTGCACGCCGCCGCGCCATCGCGGACGCTGTCGCGGCACGATCGTCGGGCGCGTCCGATCCCGACGTGGTCGGTTCACTTGCGGTGGCCGCCGATGCATTCGTGGTACGAGGACGGTCGGCGTACGGGGGGTCGGCGTCGGGGGCGAGCCGCACGGACGTGGTGGCCGGCTATCCGTGGTTCGGCGCGTGGTCGCGCGACACGATGCTGTCCTATCCCGGGCTGTTCCTCGCGACCGGCCGCGCGGACGACGGACGCGGCCTGCTGCTCGGCTACGCGCAGACGCTGTCGGACGGCATGCTCGCGAACACGGCGGACACCGGCGAGCTTCGATACAACACCGTGGACGGCACGCTGTGGTTCGCGTACGCGGTGGACCGCCACGTGGCCGCGACCGGTGACACCGATCTCGCTCGCGATCTCGCGCCGGAATTGCGCGACGTGATCGCGGCGCATGTGGCCGGCGTCCGCTACGGCATCCGTACGACCGACGACGGCCTGCTCACGCAGGGCGCCGACGGCGAGGCGCTGACGTGGATGGACGCGCGCATCGACGGCGTACCCGTCACGCCGCGAATCGGCAAGGCGGTCGAG
This sequence comes from Micromonosporaceae bacterium, assembly GCA_035263025.1. Taxonomy (GTDB): domain Bacteria; phylum Actinomycetota; class Actinomycetes; order Mycobacteriales; family Micromonosporaceae; genus DASQPR01. The sequence continues at coordinate 2,082 of DATFRR010000286.1, read as the reverse complement.
GTGAACGCCCTGTGGGTCAACGCGCTCGCCTCGGTTGCCGCGTTGTCACGCACGGCGGGGCTACCGGCCATGATCGAACACGGCGAGCGGAGCATCGACGTCGAGTCGCTCGCCACGTCTGCCCGGTTGGCGTTCGCGGATCGGTTTCTGCGAGCCGGCGGTACCGATGGCACGTTGCCGGACATTGTGGACGGTGACGATGCCGGTGCGGCGGAGAAACTGCGGCCGAACCAGGTGCTCGCGTGGTCGTTGCCGTACGCACCGCTGGCGCCGCAACCACGCGCGCTGTCCCGGATCGCGGCCGCGCTGGCTACGCCGCTCGGATTGCGTACCCTCGACCCGGCCGACCCGGACTACCGGCCGCGTCACCGTGGCGGCCCGGCCGACCGTGACCGCGCCTATCACCAGGGCACCGTGTGGCCGTGGCTGATCGGGCCGTACGTCGACGCGTGCCGTCGCGCCGGCCTACCCGTTGGCGACGCGACGTTCGTCGGACTCGTCGGTCACCTCGCCGACTACGGGCTGGGTTCGGTCAGCGAGACCGCCGACGGCGACCCGCCGCACGGCGCCACCGGTTGTCCGTTCCAGGCGTGGTCGGTCGCCGAATTGTTGCGCGTCTGTGCCTCGATCGAGCCGATGTGACGCTTCCGGACGGGCGTGACCGGGACCGTACAATCCGGTAGCGCATCGCGGCTACTGCTACGCCGCGGCGCGGGAGGCGAACGCGGGATGTCAGCCGGAACGGTCCTCGGGGGCCGCTATGAGCTGCGCGTACGCCTCGGCTCGGGCGGTGCGGGAACGGTCTGGCGCGGGTTCGACAGCACGCTGCAGCGCGAGGTCGCGGTCAAACTGATCTCTTTGGACACGCCGACAGGTCCGGATCCCGACAATCCGATCCAGCGGTTCCAGCGCGAGGCACGGGTCGTTGCCGGGCTGAACCATCCGAACATCGTCGCGGCGTATGACTTCGGCCTCGCCGATGATGTGGCCTACCTCGTCATGGAACTCATCAACGGCGGCTCGCTGGCACAGCGCCTACGACGCCTGAAGAGCAGCGGCGCCAAGGGGTTTGACGAGCTGACCGCGATCCGCCTCGGCCGCCAGGTGTGCGCAGGCCTCGCGGTCGCGCACCGCGCAAAACTCGTGCACCGTGATCTCAAGCCGTCGAATCTGATGGTGTCGGACGCGTCGGGTCAGGTGAAGATCGTCGACTTCGGCATCGCGCGGATGACCGAACAGTCGCGGCTCACCCGGACCGGGAGCTACCTCGGCACGCTGCCATACATGGCACCGGAGCAGATGGAGGCGTCGCCGCTCGACGGGCGGGCGGACCTGTATTCGCTCGGTTGCGTGCTGCACGAGATGGTGGCCGGCCGGTCGCCGTACGACGCGAGCACCCCGATGCAGTGGATGGCCGCGCATCAACTGGGTACGCCAGCCCGCCTGCGCACGCATGCCCCGGACGCGTCGGCGATGCTGGAGGGTCTGATCCTTCGGCTGCTCGCTAAGGAGCCGCACTACCGTCCTGCCGACGCCGACCTGGTCGCCGACGCGCTGGCCGACATCGAGACCGAGCTCACGCAACAACAACGTGAGCGGCCGGCCAAGTCGCGCGCCGAGCTGACCACCGAAACGATGGATGCTCCGCCCGCTGCGCCGACTGCGGCGCCTGACGCGCCCGCCGGGGTAGATCTGCCGGCGAGTTCGGCGGGAGCGGCGGTTCGCGAACCGTCGATCGCGCCGGGCGGCGAACAATTGCCGCAGCGGATCGCCAGCCGACCCGCGTCCGAGATCGCACCGGCGGCAGCACCGGCCGCAGCACCGGCGGCAGCACCGGCCGCAGCACAGGCCGATGCGGCACCGCCGCCGGAGAACGCGCCGCGCGCCACGGCCGGACCGGTTGCCGGTCCGGTGGCCGCGCCACCCCCCATTGGTGTGCGATCCAATCCCGTACCGCCGGCCGGACCATCGCCGACCGGTGGGCATGGAGGATTCCCGCCGCCGTCGGTTGCGCCGGGACCGCGCCGGCCGCCCACGCCGCCCTATGGCGCCCAAGCGCGCGTGACGTCCGCGCCACCAGCG
>DATFRR010000285.1:0-22061 GCA_035263025.1 Micromonosporaceae bacterium | reverse complement strand
GGCGCCACGGCCTGGGTGGCCAACCACGCCTACGCGGTCGGTGCCCTGGTCACCTACGGCGGGCACACCTACCGCTGCATCCAGGCACACACCAGCCAGGTCGGCTGGGAGCCGCCGAACGTACCCGCGCTCTGGCAACTCGTCAGCTGACCACCCGTCGCGGTGGGGCGGCGCCGGCATTGATCCGGTGCCGCCCCACTAGCGCACCAACGAGTCCCGCGCACCAACGGTGCCGGCGAAGGTAACGGTGGGGACGCCGAGCCGGGCGGCAACTGCCCGAACGGATCAGGGTTGCGGGATCGCACGCCGCGGGGTGGTATCGCCGGGTGGCGGCGACGGGGGTGTCAAGGCGGCGGTTCCTCGGACTCAGCGCGGCGTTAGGGGCTGCGGTGCGCCCGACGGTCCGGCCGGGATCCTCCGCCGCCTCGCGGTCGTGGATGATCCAGCGCGCTGGTTCTGAACGTACGCGCAACATGATCGAAAGCCGCGACACCGGATTGCCAGCGTCGCTCCGTCGCACGTCCAACGTGGGCCGAGATGGCGCACACCGACGGCGGCCGTCACCAATCGCGGCGACGGCCGCCGCCCGTTCCGGCGCCCTCCCCCGAGATGGGCGCCGGATGGTGCGTCAGTGCAGGATCGGGTTCAGCGCGCCGATCAAGGCGTGCGAGTCCGAGTCCTGGCTGATTTCCCAGGCCATGGCACCGCGCAGATGCAGCACCTTGACGAGCACGGTCCGCTCGCCGATCGAGGCCGGGCTCGAGTAGGTGATCACCGTCGGCGTCGTGATGGTGCCGCTGGCGAGGACGTGTACGCCGGCCGGGCTGGCCAGATACGGCTCGCCCGCGGGGGCGTCCCAATAGGACGTGTACCCGTTTGCGCCGTGGCCGTTCGCGGTCAGCACGCCGGATTCGTCGACCAGGCTGTGGTACGTCGGCTGTGGCATCTGGTCGGGTTGGAGACTGTTCGGATCGAGTCCGGTGTTGTCGAACGTCCCGTAGAGCCCGTGCGCGCTCGTCGAGGACACGTTGATGTACTGGTTGCCGTAGAACGGCATGCCGACCACGATCTTCGACGCCGGTACGCCGTGCAGCAGGTAGTTCGCGACCGTACCCGTGGTGTTCCAGGTCCAGTCGCTGGCATTCGGGTCACGTGGGTCGTGGCCGAACAACGTGTCGAGCGCAGCCACCGGGCCACCCGGCACGTTGTAGTCGAACGCCATCACGTTGTCCCAGTCCAGGTAACGCGAGATCGACGACAGCTCGTAGTACTTCGTCGCGCTCGACGCCGCCGGCAGCGCCGCGGTCAGTAGGTAGTGCTTGCCGGTCTGCGCGCCGTACGCGTCGAGTTGCTTACGGAACTCGGCGGCCAGCAGCGTCGCGTTGTGGCGGTCGGCCGGCCCGAAGTCGACGTTGCCGCCGGCCAGCTGGGTCGGGTATTCCCAGTCGATGTCGATGCCGTCGAACAGACCGGCCGCGGAGCCCTCGCCACCGGCACTCGGTGGCCAACTGTTACCGGGCAGGTTGCCTTTGATGAATGTGTCGATGCAGCTTGCGACGAATGCCTGCCGCCGTGCGGGCGTCGCGGCAAGGTCGGCGAACCACTTCGACAGCGTCCAACCGCCGAGCGAAATCTCCACCTTCAAGTTCGGGTGCGCAGCCTTCAGCTCCATGAGCTGGTTGAAGCTGCCGTAGAGGTGTTGATCCGGGTTGGCCGAGTCGTCGGCGACACCGTTGACGGTCATGTCCGCGGTGTAGGGCTGCTGGTAGTCCGCCCACGGGTCGAGCACGTTGCAGCCAACCGCGCCGGTCGCCGGGTCGTAGGTCGGGTTGCCGAACGCGTACTCGATGACGTTGAGCTGCGTAGCCGGGATGTCCTTGACGTGATAGTTGCGTCCATACACGTCCCAGTCCGCGAAATACGCGGCGACCACATGCGACGGTGCAGTGTTCGCCGGCGGATGTGCGGATGCGCCGTCGGCGGGTAGCACGGACAGGCCGGCCCCGGCGACGAGTGCCGTAAACACGGCAAGACGTTTCTTCGCAGAACCCATGACGGCTCCTTCGTCGGGCTCGTACGTGGAATGCGCAAGGTGCGCACGGGATGCCGCTCACGATGGCCGGCCCGGAGCTATCTGTCAATACTCCTAACTATAGAAATAGGTTTGTTAAGAGCAAGTCCCGAATCGTGGGAGCTATCAGACGGCAGACATAGGCCGCCGACAATCGGCTAGCAATGTTGGCGGTCCGAATGATCAGAAATCGAGCGGTCAGAAACCGAGCGGTCAGAAACCGAGCGCGTTGCCGTCGGCGCGCCCCTCGGACCCGGCCACATAGCCGGCGCCGTCCGGGAGCTTCCAGATCGCTTGTCCGTAGCCGTAGGCGCCGTTGTCCGCGACCGACACGTCGTGTCCTCGGGCGGCGAGCGCCGAGACGAGGCCGCTATCCATCGACGATTCGACCTGCATGACGCGCCCGGCGTGCCAATACCACCGCGGTTCGTCGAGCGCCGCCTGCGGATCGAGACCGTCGTCGATGGTGGACACCATGAGTTGCAGGTGACCCTGTGGCTGCATGTGTCCGCCCATTACGCCGAACGGTCCGACGGCAGCGCCGTCTCGCGTCAAGAACCCCGGGATGATCGTGTGGAACGGCCGCTTGCCACCGGCCACGACGTTCGGGTGTGCGGGGTCGAGCGAGAATCCGGCGCCGCGGTTCTGCAGACCGAAGCCGAAGCCCGGCACTGCGACGAACGAGCCGAATCCCATGTAGTTGGACTGGATCAGGCTCACCATCATGCCGTCCGCGTCGGCGGTGCATAGGTATACGGTGCCGCCGCGAGCCGGGTCGCCGGCCGGCGGGTCGCCGGCCCGGTCGGTGATGAGCTGCCGGCGCCCGGCAAGGTACGCCGCGTCGAGCATGCCAGCCACCGGCACCGAGGCGACCTCGGGATCGGTGACGTAGGCGTGCGCATCGGCGAAGCCGAGCTTCATCGCCTCGATCTGAAGATGCGTCCGCTGTTCGGTGGTCATCCCGCCGAAGTCGAATCCATCGAGGATGCCGAGTGCGGCGAGCGCGGCGATGCCCTGTCCGTTGGGCGGCAGCTCCCACACCTGGTGGCCGCGGTAGCCGATGGAGATCGGGTCGACCCACGTCGAGGTGTGCTTCGCGAGGTCATCGAGCGTGAGCGGACCACCCGTCGCGGCCGCGTGCGCAACCATCGCGTGCGCGATGTCGCCGGCGTAGAACGCCTCCGCCCGGCTGTCGGCAATGAGCCGCAGCGCTCGTGCGGCCGCCGGGTTCGCGAACCGCTCGCCGGCCGCCGGCGCGCGTCCGCTCGGCAGGTAGACGCGCTTCCACTCGGCGAACTCGGGACCGTCGAGATGCGTGCTCGCGTAGGACGCGGTGCGAGACCAGCCGTCGGCAACGCGCGGAGACACCGGATAACCGCGCTCGGCGAACGCGATCGCGTCCGCGAAGAGGCTCGGGAACGGTCGCGAACCGAACCGCTCGTGCAGATCGCGCCAGCCGGCCGGGGCACCGGGTACGGTCACCGGCAACCAGCCCCGCGTCGGCATCACGTTCATCGCGGTGCCCTGTGCGCCACCGAGCGCGATGCTGGTGTGCTCCGCCGACGCGTGCGCCATGTCCCAGGTGAGCGCTTCCGGCGAGCGACCGGACGCGTTGAGGCCATGCAGGTCGTTTCCGTCCCACACGATCGCGAAGAGGTCTGCGCCAATGTCGTTCGAACCCGGCTGGACGATGGTCAAGGCGGTCGCCGTCGCGATCGCCGCGTCCACCGCGTTGCCGCCGGCACGAAGCACAGCGAGGCCGGCCGACGCGGCGAGCGGTTGGCTGGTGGCTACCGCGCCGCGCGGCGCATACAACGGTTTGCGGGTCAGACTCGAACTCTGCACTATGACATTCCAACGGAGCCGCGCACTGGAATCCAGCGCTCTGTGTTAACCGTTACCATACCGGTCGCGCAAATCACAGCCCGTGATGCCACGATGCCGGAGTGCTGGGGGTCCTGCTATTCGCGCATTGACTCAGATCATTGTGGACGTTGGATGTTCATGTCGCCGTTGCGATGCGTTAATCCGCGTCACTGTCCGTCGTTAACCACGCATGCAATTCGGGTACGGACCTGTCAATGGCACGATCTCCATTGAGCGATTCGTCGATCACGCTTCGAAGTCGCCCGTCACGACGGGCAACGAGGATGCCACCAGGCAGCGCGACGGCACCCTGCCCGCGCCACGCCATCACGAGCGCGTCGAGCGCGGTGATGTGAGCGCTCGACAGCGCACCCGCCGGCGAGCCGAGCTGCAACGCGTACGAACGCAGCAGCCGGGTACGGATCGCGGCCGGCAGCGCCGTCAGGGGCTCGACGCGCAGCGAGCCGTCGTCGTCTTGCGTGTCGGCCGCAGCACTGTCGGCCCACGTGTCCAGCGCCGACGCGTCGGCCGCGACCAGCGCGGCAGTGCGCGCGAGATTCGTCACGACGCCAGCGCCCAACAGCTCGCTGAGCAGCGGCAGCGCGGCCCGTACCCGGGAGCGCGCGAAGCGGGCGTCCTCGTTGTGCGGATCCGTCCACGCTACGAGTCCTAGCTCCGCGCAGGCGGCGACCGTGTCGGCGCGGGAGACGTTCAGCAGCGGGCGCAGGAACGCAACGCCGTCGACGTCGCGACGCACGGGCATGCCCGACAGTCCTCGGAGCCCGGCACCTCGCGCGAGCGCGAGCAATACCGTCTCCGCCTGATCGTCGCGAGTGTGCCCGAGAAGCACGGCGGCCGCGCCGTCGCGCTTCGCCGCGGCGCACAGCGCCGCATAACGCGCCACTCGCGCGGCCGCTTCCGGCCCGTCCCCCTGCGGCGTCGCGTCTACCGCCACCATCGACGTCGGCGCGAGTCCGACGCTGGCCGCCCACGTCACGACGTCGGCGGCTCGCTCGGTTGACCCGTCCTGCAGGCGGTGATCGACGGTCACCAGGCCGGCGCGCAGGCCGAGCCGCGGCGCGACGAACGCGGCGGTGGCCGCGAGGGCGAGCGAGTCCGCACCGCCCGAGCAGGCGACCAGCACCATCGCGTCGGGTGGCAGGTCGACCGTGCGCAGGCAAGCGCGCACCGCGTTGCGCAGCGCGGCGACCGGAGCGGGGAGGTCAGCCACCCGCCGACGCGCCCGGCACGCGCTCGATCCACGCGTCCGGGTCGCCGATCTCGGCCGTGGTCGGCAGCGTCTGCGGCGACGTCCAGATCTCGTTGAAGCGGTCGATGCCGACCCGCTCCACCACGGTCTGCACGAACTTGTGGCCCTCGGCGTATTGCCGCATCTTCATCTCGATGCCGAGCAGCCGGCGGACGAGTCGGTCGATCGGGTTGTGCGATTCGCGCCGCTTGTTGAACCTGGCACGAATCTCGTCGACGGTTGGCACGACCTCCGGCCCAACACCGTCCATGACGAATTCGGCGTGGCCTTCGAGCACCGTCATCAACGCGGTGAGCCGGTCGACGATCACGCGCTGCGCGGGCGTCTGCACGATGTCGAGGACGGACATGCGCGACTCGGGATTACGCGCGGAGTCCGCGAGAGCGCCGAGCGCGGCGCGCAGTCGTTCGCCGAACTGTTCGTTGCCGGCCTGCGCGGCGTCCGCGAAGTCGCGCACCTGGCTCAGGAAGAAGTCGCGCATCCACGGCACCGCGGTGAACTGAGATCGGTGCGTGACCTCGTGCAGGCACACCCAGAGCCGGAAGTCGTGCGGCACCGCTTCGAGCTTGCGCTCCGCTTCAACGATGTTCGGGGCCACGAGCATCAGTTCGCCGGGATCGGTGGAAAACACCTCGAACTGTCCGAGTACCCGACCGGACAGGTAGGCCAGCACGGTGCCGGCCTGTACCCCGGTCAGCCGCGGCCCGATCATCGCGGAGATGCCGTTCAGCTCCCGGCCGCCGGTGAGCCGGTCGGCGATCGGCGTAATCACCGTCTTGAGGCCCTCGACGTTGACAGCCGCCCAGTCGCCCCGGTCCACCACCTTCACCGGATGATGCGCGACCTTCGGCGTCAGCCGCGCGAACTCGTTGACGTGGCCGGCCGCTTCGTCGATCAGACCGCGCAGCTCCGCGACCACCTCGGTGGCCTCGGCCAAGCTGATCTCCGGGCCGCCCTTGCCGAGCGCCTTCGCCGTCGCGGCCGCGAGATCCCAGTCCACGAATTGCGCCATGCGGTCAACCGTACCCGGACTCCGCACCGCTAATCGCCGGGCCGCTCATTGCGTACGCGGTCGGTGCACCGCGGGGTGTCAGCGCGCCGGCATCAGCCGCCGCAGCCGCATCGATAGAGCACGATGCCGATGGCATCCTCGGCGGCCGGCGCGTCAAGTCCGCCGGGCACCTTGTCGACCATGACGGCAAACGACAGCGCGCGGCCGGAGGTGTCCACGACCGTGCCGGCCAGCGCACTGACGCCGTCCAGCGTTCCGGTCTTCGCGCGCAGCACCCCGGCCGCCTGGGTGGACGCCTGGGATACGTAGCGGCCCTTGAGCGTTCCGCTCCAGCCGGCCACCGGCAGGCCCGAATACAACGCGTGCAGCCGCGCGTGACTTGGCTGCGCGGCATAGCTCAGTAGCGCGGTAAGCAGGGCTGGCGTCAGACGATTGAGATGTGAGACGCCGCTGCCGTCGACGATGTGCACGCCGGCCATCGGCATGCCCAGTTTGCCAAGCTCGGCGGTGACCGCGGCCGACGCGCCGGCGAAGCTCGCCGGCCGGCCCATCGCGATCGCCACCTGCCGAGCCATGAACTCGGCCACGATGTTGTCGCTGTTCTGGAGCATCGTGTCGAGGATCTCGGCGAGCGGCGCGGACTGCACGGAAGCGAGCGTGCCGCCGGGCGTCGCAGCCGACGCGGATCCGGCCGCTGGCGGGTTGGCGGGCGCCGAGGGCGCGCGGCCGAACGAGACCGCGGAGGTCGGCAGGCCGAGATCCCTCGCAAAGATCTGGCCGGCCGCCAGCGCGCTGTTCGGGTAGCGCTGGCTGTTGCCGGTCTTGGTCGGGTTGACCCGGCCGCCGTCGGTAGTCAACGCGTAGATCGGGTGCACGTATGTGCTGTTGTCGTCGGCGGTCTGCCAACCCGGACCGGACGCGGGTCCGCCGAACAGCGACGTGTCGAGGATGACCTTCGTCGGACGGACCCCGCCGAGCGCACGCTTCACCTGGTCAGCCAGCACGTCGAGGCGGCCCGATCCCGGGTACGTCGCCTTAGCGCCCGCCGCGAGCGTCGGGTCACCGCCACCGATCAACACGACTTCGCCGGGATGCGCTCCGGTGACCACGCGAGTCGTGATCCGGTAGTCGGTGCCGCGCAACGACAGCAACGCCGCCGCGGTGGCGAGCTTCATCGACGACGCGGGAACGGTGGGGCTCGAGGCATCCTGGCCGTAGAGCAACGTTCCGGTGGCGAGGTCGCGGACCGCGATGCTGACGTGCGGCCCGAGTCGTTTGTCGTTGACCACACCGGCGAGCGCTGCGCTCAGGCCCGCCTTGGTTGGCATCGGCGCGGACGTGCCGAGCGCGCTGAGCACCGGCCCGACGGGCGCGACGCGCGCGGCCGGCGCGATGTTGGACCGCGTCGGACTGCCCGATGTCGCGACCGCGATGGTCACACCGGTCGCCGTCCCCAGCACCGCGACCACCGCCGCGGCCAGCACCGTCCGGCGGGCGCGGCGCCCGCGCAGCCATGCGATGCGACGGGTACCCGCAGGCGTCGGCGCCGCGTCGTGCTCCGGCGTCCAGACATCCGCTGGTACGTCGGGTCGCCCGGCCGCCTTGCCGACCGCACGTCCAACCGCGGGAAGCCGTCCGGTGACATCCGCAGCCGACCCGGCGCGTCGATCATCGAGACGCCCTGCCGCCGGGTCGACATCGTCAATATTGGCGCGCCGCTGCGCTTCTGCTCGTGCTCTCGCGCGCGCGGCACGATCACGCTCGGCCTCGACGCGCGCCGCCTCGGCCCGGGCAGCCTCGATCTGCGCGGCGCGGACCTGGGTGGCCTCGATCCGGGCAGCCTGCGCGGCACGCTCCTCGGCTGCGACTCGGGCGGCGTGCTCGCGCATCGCCTCGTCGCGCGCGAGTCGCTCCGCGTCGGCACGCCGTTGCGCCTCCGCCTGGCGCTCCGCCTCGACTCGACGTTCTGCCTCTCGGCGATCTGCCTCTCGACGTTCGGCCTCCGCGCGACGTTCCGCCTCTCGGCGCTCGGCCTCGGCTCGGCGCGCGGCCTCCTTGGCGGCGATCTCCTCCGGCGTTGGCGTGGTGACCCGGGCGCGAGCCGACACACCCGGCACGGACGTCACCGGTCGCAGCGGCGCAGACTTCTTCGGAGCCTCGGTCGATGCTTTCGACACGGTTGGCGTGCCGCCGGCCGTCGTGGGCTCCGCAGCCGGCGCGGCCGGCGCAGCCGGCGCTGGGTCCGGCGCGGACGGGTACGTCGTCGGCGTCGGGCCCGAGATTCGCCACACGCCGGCGCTTGGTGCACCGCCCGCCGACGGGAACCCGGCAACCTCGCCATCGGCCGCCTCGGGAGCCGCCGCGCGCAATGGGTGTGCCGACGATGGCGCAGTGGCGCTGCCTCGCGCGCTGTCCGGCGGCATGGCCGCGGTCGGCGCGGGCGAGACTGGTGGCGGGGTGTGTGGGCTGCCAGGTTCGGAATCCGCGCCAGGCGGCTCGGGTCGGGACGGGCGTACGGGCTGCACCGTCGCACGCCCACTGTGCACCGTCGCACGGACTGGTTGCAGCCGCGGCCCGGACGGCTTCGGTCGCGCCGTCTCGTCATCGGCGGATGACGTGGTCGCCGACGGAGTCGATCCCGTGGTCGGCGTACCCGTGGAATCGCCGACGTCCGCGCCCGAGCTCGCCGACGCGGCTGGCGCGTCGGCGTCCGTTGCGTCGCCTACCGGATCGCTGACCTGCCCGGACGCGTTCGAATCCGATGCGGTCTCGTCGGCCCCCGTCGGCTCGGCCGTGGCGGTCGAGTCCGTCCCTTGATCAGACACGCATGGAACCCCAGACTTGATCTTGCTGTGCGCCGTAGTGTGAATGGTGCCTTACCACGGCGCACTCCCTCCGGCCGGGCTGCTGTTGCAACGCGACACTAGCCGACGCAGCTCGATGCTTGGTCAACTCGACGGACAGGAACGGTGCGAGCATGGATTTCGACGTCACGGTTGAGATCCCGAAGGGTCATCGCAACAAGTACGAAGTGGATCACGCAACGGGGCGAATCCGGCTAGATCGCACGCTGTTCACGTCGACGCAGTATCCCGCCGACTACGGGTTCATCGAGGGCACGCTGGGCGAGGACGGTGATCCGCTCGACGCGCTCGTGCTCGTTCAGGAGCCGACCTTTCCGGGTTGCCTGATCCGCTGCCGGACAATCGGTATGTTCCGGATGACCGACGAAAAGGGCGGCGACGACAAGCTACTGTGCGTGCCGGCCGAAGATCCGCGGCTTGAGCACCTCCATGACATCGATGATGTTGGCGCGTTCGATCGGCTCGAGATCCAGCATTTCTTCGAGGTCTACAAGGATCTCGAGCCGGGCAAGAGCGTCGAGGGCGCCAGCTGGGTCGGGCGGGTCGAGGCCGAGGCAGAGGTGGATCGGTCGCGGGACCGATACGTACGAGCCGTCGCGGCCGGCGACTACCACGACCCCGGCGTCGCGCCGAGCGCACGACCGGTCACGTCGCCGATCCCGGAGGAATAGCGGCTACTCATTCCCGGGCGAATTATCCGCCCGAGTTATCCGCGCGAGTTATCGGCGGGCGAGTTATCCGCGGGCGAGTTAGAGGTGGAGTCCGCGCAGCCGCGCGTAGAGGCCGAGCACGACACAGACCAGTGGCACGATCGCGGCGAGCGAGACGACTTCCGCGAGATCAGCGAGCCGACCAAGGTGCGGTGTGCGCTCCTCGTCTCCATTGGCCGCGCCAAGGCCGATGGTGATCAATCCGGCGACGCCGATGACCGCCGCCAGCGGCAAGGCGGCTGCACCCGCGAAGATCCCGACACCAACCAGCGGTGCCGCGACGAGGCCGGCGGTAGCGAGAACGACTGCCCGGTGCCGCAGTGCCGCGTACATCCGGCCACGAAGGGCGAAGGCACCGGCGGCGGCGAGCAGCAGCAGCCGCCCTGGCCACCCGCCGCCCACGGCGAGGACCACTGCGGCGGCGGCAGCAGCGAGCGCCACCCCGATCAGGAGACCGGTCAGCATGTCGTCGGTTCGTGACACGGCCGTGAACAGCGCGGAGGTGTCGACCGGACCGGACCGAGCCCGCGACGACAGGCCGTCGGTCGACTCGTACGGATCCGCGCCCGCCAGCGCCGCGCCAGTCGCCGGCGGCGCGGCCACACGTGGTCGGGGCAGCCCGCCCAAACGCGCGGCGAGCGATGGCACCAATCCGGCGAAGAGCACGAGGACGCCCAGCACGACGGCGGCCGCGCGAACCGGGGTTGCGGAGAGTCCGACGATCGCGTCCACGAGCCCGCCGAACCCCGCCACCCCGGCGGCCACGAACGCCGGCCGGACCCGGCCGACACCGAGCGCCGCCGCGATCGCGAAGACGATCACCACGACACTGCCGACCGCCAGCTCGGCCGGAGTGTTCGCGAGCGAGGTGAGCGGTTCGCGGGCTCCGCCCGTGACGGAGTGGGCGGCGCCCGCCAGTGAGTGGCCGGCGAGTGCGCCGCCCAGGAATGCGTACGGCAGTGCCAGCGCGCCGAGCAGGGTACCCACGCCCACGTCCCGATAGGCCCGAGCGGCCACCACCGACGCGGCGATCAGCAGCGCGCCGAAGGCGAAAGCGGCAACCGTCGGGACGGTCCACGGTGGACCGGAGCTTCCGATCGCGACGATTGCGGCTGCGTAGAGAACGACGGCAGCCACGATCGCTGCCGCCCGGGTCGCGCGACCGTCCCAGCGGCGGCCACGGCGACTCGCGCCGAGTGCTATCACCTCCACCGCGTCGTCGTAGTCGAGCTCCGGCCAGCTCTCGTCGGCGTACCCAAGACACAGCACGTCGCCGTCTCGTACGCCCTGATCCGCCAGCCCTTGACCGGTGTCGATCGGCGTGCCCGTGGTGCCGCGCAGCACCCAGCCGGCATGCAGCGCGCCACGGTCGGCCAACTCGTCTCCGCCGGCGGCGAGCAGCGCCGGAAGCAATGTCGCGACCGGTACGCGATCGGGCAGCGCGACGTCGACGCGTCGATCCGGGGTCTCCACGGTGACGCGGACGAGATCCGTGCGGGCGGCTGCCACGGCCCTTGCCTATCACGACCGACCGATGGCGGAAAGCCCCGAGCTGTATTTATCCACAACGGACAATGGGGCTGCCCGCGACGGCGATCCAGCGCCTAGCATCGTCGGGGTGGGAGCCGCCACGGGCACGGTCGTGGTCCGCCGCGCCGCGCGGCGGTCCGCTCCGCCGCTGCCGACCGGTGATCTGGTGATCCCGACGCCACCGTCGTTGCCGCCACCACCGGCGTCGCGCTGGAGCCAGATCGCGATGGCCGTGCCGATGCTCACCGGGACGCTCGCCACCGCGCTGCTGTTCGCCGGGCGGCAGGGCGGCACCTACTCCTACGTGATCGGCGGCGTGTTCGGCATCTCGTCGTTGGGCATGCTTGCGACGTCATTCGGTGGCGGCGTCGCGGGTCGGCAGAAGCGTGCCGATCTCGCCGTAGCCCGCACCGACTATCTGCGCCAGCTTCGCGCGCTGCGGGCACGGGTCCGGCAGAGCGCACGCGCGCAACGAACTGCGTTGACCTATCGCCATCCAGCGCCGCGCGACTTGTGGTCGACGGTGGACAGTTTCCGCCTCTGGGAGCGGCGACCGTCCGACGCGGACTTCGCTGTCGTACGCGTCGGCACCGGCCGGCAGGAACTCGCCACCGCCCTCGTACCGCCGGCGGCCAACGGTAGCGATGAAGTCGAACCGATCAGCGCCGCGGCGTTGCAGGCCTTCCTCGCGACCTACGCAGTAGTGCCCGACCTGCCCGTCTCGGTCGCGTTGCACAGCTTCCCTCGTGTGCACGTGGATGGATCGCCGGGCGGCCGGGCCCTGGTCCGCGCCATGCTCGCGCAGCTGTCGGTGTTTCACGCGCCGCCGGACCTGATCGTCGCGGCCTGTGTCGGCGCGGATCGCTGGGCCGACTGGGACTACCTCAAGTGGCTGCCGCACGCGGGCCACCCGAGCCGCCGGGACGCGCTGGGAGCGACTCGACTAGTCACCGGGCGGGTGGCCGACCTCGAGGCGCTGCTCGGCCCGCTGGTCGCCGGCCGTCCGAGGGTGGCGACAGCGCCGGACGGCGCGAGCTTGGGCACCGCAAACGTTGGCGCGTTCGGCGCCACCCCGGGCGGAATCGGTGCCGACAGCGGCTTCGCAACACCGACCAGCTTCGCGACCGGCGGCGGCTTCGGGACGCGGGGCGGATTCGGCGGCGGATTCGGTTCGGCGTCAGAGGGCGCCGGGCTCGGTGTGCCGGGCGTGGCCACCGGCGGATTCGACAGTGGATCGAGCCGATCCGGCGGGTTCGTGCCCGGCGTCATTCCCGGCGCGCGCGTTGGATCGTCCGTCGGTGTCGGTCCGCTGGGGTTCGCATCGACGGCGAATGCGGCTGCGGCCGCAATCGGCGAACCAACGATCGTGGTGGTGCTCGATGGTGGCGACCCGACCGGAAGCGAACATCTGCTCAGCGCGAGCGGACTCGCCGGTGTCTGCGTCATCGACCTGGACAACGCGGCGCCGCGCCTGCCGAGCGACACGGCGATCGCGCTGACCGTCGACGAGAACGGCGTCCTCCGGGCCGGCGACACCGAGGTCGGTGCCGCCGACGCGTTGAGTCTGGCTGCGGCCGAGGCGCTTGCCCGCCAACTGTCGCCGCGGCGCCTGATCGGCGAAGCCGGAACGGGCGGACGTAGCGTGTCCGCAGCCGCCGACCAGGCGTCGACCATGCTCGACGTCACCCTGGCGGACCTGCTCGACATCGGCGACCCGGCGAAGATCGACCTGGCCACGGCGTGGGCGCCGCGGCCGCCACGGGATCGCCTCCGCGTCCCGATCGGCATCGGCGCCGACGGCGCGCCGGTGGTGTTGGACCTCAAGGAAGCAGCACAGGACGGCATGGGTCCGCACGGCTTGCTGATCGGCGCGACCGGCGCCGGCAAGTCAGAGCTGCTGCGCACGCTCGTGCTTGGCTTGGCCGCGACGCACGACTCGGAGACGCTGAACTTCGTCCTCATCGACTTCAAGGGCGGTGCCACGTTCGCGTCGTTGGACCGCCTGCCACACACCGCGGCGGTCATCACGAACCTGGCCGACGAACTCGTCCTCGTCGACCGTATGACCGACGCGCTGAACGGCGAGCTGGTACGCCGACAGAACCTGCTCCGCCAGGCCGGCAACCTCGCGTCATTGCGTGACTACGAACGGGCACGCGCCGCCGGTGCGCCGTTGCCGCCGCTGCCGGTCCTGCTCATCGTCTGTGACGAGTTCTCCGAGCTGTTGTCGGCCAAACCCGAGTTCATCGACCTGTTCGTGGCGATTGGACGACTCGGCCGGTCGCTCGGCGTCCACCTGTTGCTCGCGTCCCAGCGTCTCGAAGAGGGGCGACTGCGCGGCCTCGACACGCACCTGTCCTACCGGATCGGTCTGCGTACCTTCTCGGCGATGGAGTCGCGCACCGTGCTCGGTGTGCCGGATGCGTACGAGTTGCCGCGCGCACCGGGGCACGGCTACCTCAAGTTCGCCACGGATCCGTTGGTGCGCTTCCGGGCGGCGTACGTCTCCGGCCCGTACGAGTCGACCAGCGGCCCGCTGGATCCCGAGGTCGAGACGCACCAGCCGTGGCAGGTGCTGCCGTTCACGGTCGCGCCGCTGACCGTACCCGCACCGCGTGCCGGCGACGCACTCGACGTTGTCGGGTCCGGTGGCGCCCGAACACACGACGAAGCAGACCACCAAGCGCACGACGAACCGACGGCTGGCATGTTCCGGGTCGGCGCGGCAACCGGGCCGAGCTTGCTCGACCTCGTCGCAGACGCGCTGCACGGCGCGGGTACGCCGGCGCACCAGGTCTGGCTGCCGCCGTTGGCCGAGCACGCACATCTCGACGAGTTGCTTGGCCCGGTCGGAACGGACCAGTCACGCGGACTGACCGTCCTCGATCCGGCGCGACGTGGCCGGCTCCGTGTGCCAGTTGCGTTGATCGACCGGCCGTTCGACCAACGCCGCGACCCGCTCTTCCTGGAACTCGGCTCGGCGGCCGGACATGTAGCGATCGTCGGCGGCCCACAGGCCGGAAAGTCGACGACCGTCCGGACGCTGATCGCAAGCCTCGCGCTCACTCACACCCCGCGGGAGGTGACGTGTTACTGCTTGGATTTCGGCGGCGGCGGGCTCGGCGCGATGCGGGACGTGCCCCATGTCGGAGCGATCGCCGGTCGGCTCGCGGTCGACGCCGTCCGGCGCACTGTCGGCGAGGTGGCGACCGTCCTCGCCGATCGGGAACGCGCGTTCGAGTCGGCGGGCGTCGAGTCCTTCGCGCAGCTTCGACAGCGCCGCATCGCCTCGGCACAAAACATTGCCTCGGCACAAGACACGGCGACACATGCCGCGGCAACGCACGAGGGCGCCGCTAACCAGGCTGCCGCGTCCGCTCGACAAGGCCAGTCGACGCCAGAGGCCGGCGCCGCGCCCGACGCATACGGCGACGTGTTCCTGATCGTCGACGGATGGTCGACGGTCCGCGCGGAATACGACGACCTCGAAGCGGTCATCACCGACATCGCAACGCGCGGCCTGTCCTACGGCGTCCACGTGGTCATTACCGCCGGGCGGTGGACTGACATTCGACCGGCGCTACGAGACCTCCTCGGCTCGCGCCTCGAGCTGCGCCTGGGCGATCCGACCGACTCGCAGACCTCCCGGAAGATCGCGAGTGACGTGCCGGAGCGCGCGCCCGGACGGGGCATTACGACGGACGGCCTGCACTTCCTCGCCGCGTCCCCGACCATCGCCGGCCTCTCGACGGACGACCTCGTCACCGCGATCCGGGCGCAGTGGCGCGGGCCGGGAGCGCCGCCGGTGCGCGAGTTGCCGGCCATCGTTGCGTACGAGCAAATCGCCGTCGGCCGGACCGACGACGGCCCGGTGCGGCCTGCGGCGCTCGCGCTGCCGATCGGCCTCAGCGAGACCGATCTGCGGCCGGTAAGCCTGGACTTCGCGGCCGACCCGCACTTCCTGGTATTCGGCGACAGCGGCAGCGGCAAGTCGGCGTTCCTGCGCTCGCTCGCGCTGTCGCTCACCCGTCGATTCCGCCCGGAGCAAGCTCGCTTCCTGGTGCTCGACTACCGCCGGAGCATGCTCGGTGAGATCGAGGCCGAGCACCTGATCGGCTACGCGACGTCGAGCGGGCAGGCGACCGAACTGATGGACTCCGTCGCCGCGTATATGGCTGATCGCCTGCCCGGACCGGACGTCACACCGGCGCAATTGCGTACGCGGTCATGGTGGTCCGGTCCGGAGTGCTTCGTGCTTGTCGACGACTATGACCTGATCGCGTCCGGCGCCACCAACCCGCTCACTCCGCTGCTCGACTATTTGCCGCAGGCGCGTGACGTAGGGCTGCACCTGGTGATCGCGCGGCGGTCGGGTGGTGCGGTGCGCGCGATGTTCGAGCCCACGCTGGCGCGGCTGAAGGAACTCGCGACGCCGGGCCTCATCATGTCCGGTGACCGCGAGGAGGGCGTCATCCTCGGCCAAGTACGCCCGCAGCCGATGCCGCCCGGTCGAGGCACCCTGGTCAACCGGCGCGATGGCGCGCGGCTGATCCAGGTCGCGTTCAGCCCACCATCCGAGTAGGGCTCGGCCGCGCTGGGGTCGCAGGCCCGCTAGTCGGTGCACGCACCGGTCGACACGCGACTCGTTGCATTACGCCCGGCCGAGATCACCGGCGCGGCCTCCTGGGCGGTCAGCGCGAAGCCGGTCTGCGAATCGTCGGCGGCCGCCGCGAACACCACGCCCAGCACGTCGCCGCCGGTCGACATGAGCGGCCCACCCGAGTTTCCGGACTGCACGAGACCCCGAATCGTGTAAATGTCGCGCGTGACGAACCGGTCGTCGTAGATGTCCGGGCCCCGGATCAACCCCACGTCGCGAACCCGGGCCGGCTGCGCGTTGTAGCCGCCGTCGAGCGGGAAGCCGAGCACGATCGCGTCCGCATCGGTGGCCGCTCGTACGTCGGAGATGGGGAGTACGGGCGAGTCCAGGCCGGGTACGTCGATCACGGCGAGATCGCGCTCCGGGTCATAGAGGACGACGGTTCCGGCGAGCCCTCGGCCCTGCCCGCCAACGAGCACCTGGGTCCGCCGAGTCCCGGCCACGACATGCGCGTTGGTGAGCACGTGATCGGGCGCGAACACGAAGCCGGACCCCTCGATCCGCCGGTTGCAACTCGGTGCACTGCCTTCGATCTTCACGACCGACTGCTCGGCGCGGCGGACGACCGCCGAGTTTCGCAGCGCCGAGTTCGGCGCCGGCACCTGCCGCACTGTGGTCGGCACCAGACCACCGAACACGTCCGGGAAGCCGCTGGTGTCAACCGTGCTCCGCAACTCGTTGGACAGCGCCTGTGCGGCCTGTGGCATGACGTCGTTCACGCCGCGCAGCACCGAGCTCGTCCGGATCGCACGCGATAGACCGGCCATTGGCGACGACGCGAGCGGAGCGGCGACGAGCCATACCACGATGAGCAGCGCGATGACCGACACGAACGCGCCGCCGATGTCGTCGAGCGTCTGCCCAGTGCGATTGTGGATGTTCCGGCGGATCCGGAATCCGAGCCAGTTGGCCAGGCCCTGGCCGGCGAGTGCGATGCCGAACACCACGATGAGCGTCACGATGACGCGCGCTGACTCGCTGTGGAACAGACCGCCGATCAGTGGACCGAGCTGCAGGCCGATCGCCGCGCCACCGAAGAAACCGATGAAGGACAGCAGCCCGACCACGAAACCCTGACGATAGCCGTTAATCGCGAAGACGATCATTAGCAAGATCAGCACGAGGTCGAGCACGGTCCCAGGCACGGATCCAGGGTACGGGTCGTTGCACGCAAGTGGCTGTGCACGAGCGGTGGCCGGACGGCACCGCGGCGATGCCGCAGGTCGTCAGTCAGTTACCGGTGACGGGCAGATCCGCCGGCGGCGCAGTGGTGTCCCACGGTCGCGCCCACCCACCCATCTCGAGAAGGATTGTCAGGATCCCAGCGGTAAAACCCCAGACCAGCATGTTCTCGGTGCGGAACGCCGGGCCGATCCACCCACTGCGGTGGCGCAGTCGCAATCGGTTTGCCGGGTCGGCAAGGTGCGCAATGGGTACGCGCGCGACAAGCTCCACCTCGCGCGGATCGGCGGGCGCGACCGGATGTGGCGTGCGCCACCATGCGAGGACCGGGGTCACCACGTAACCGCTGACCGGAATCCAGAGCACCGGCAGCGTTGCTTGCACGTCGACGGTCGTCGGATCGAGCCCAACCTCCTCGTTCGCCTCGCGCAGTGCGGTGGCGACCGCGTCCGTGTCGGACGCATCGACTCCACCGCCGGGAAACGCTGGCTGCCCGGCGTGATTGCGCATGTCGGCGGCCCGCTGCAGCAACAGCACGTCGGGACCGCCCGGACGATCGTCGGCGAGCAGGATCAACACGGCGCTCGGCCGGCCGCCCTCGTCGGGTGCGACGAGCCGGCTGAAGTCTTCGGAACGTGCCGCGTGGACGCGTTTCAGCAGCGGGCCCCACCACGCGGGCAGCGCGGCGGTCATCCGTGCACCGTCACGCCCAGGTACCGGGCGGCGAGCGCCACGAGGTGGGCGGTATCGAGGATCGTCCCGCTCTCGTACACGTAGCGAACGATCCCGCCCGGCGCGACGAACAGCGTGGCGGGCAACCCGCGACCCGCCGTGGCTTGGTAGACGTGCTCACCGGGGTCGAACACCATCGCGTACGTCAGCCCAAGGTCGGCCACCACGGAGCGGGCCGCGTTCCGCTCGTCCGCGGTGTCCACGCCCACCACTGCGACCGATGTGCCGGCCGCCTTGGCAAACGCTTCGACATTCGGCAGCTCGGCGTGACAGGGCAAGCAATACGACGCCCACAGGTTGACCACCGCGGGCTTGGTGAGCATGTCGAGGCGGACCGTCCCGCTGCCGTCGAAACAGTCGACCGGCTGCGAGGGGATCCGCAGGCCAGCCCGCACGCCAGTGGCGGTCGGCGCCCCGGTCGCGGTCGGTGCACTGGTGGCGGCAGGCGCACCGCTCGCGGTTGGCGGCGCAGTGCCGTTCGTCGCCAGCGGGGCAGCAGCGGAACCGACGGATGCGCTCGACGAGAGGCACGTCCCGGTCGTTCGGGCCGAGGTGTGGGAGGACGAGCACGCGGCGGTCCCGCCGACGATCAGCATCGCGACGGCCACGAACGCAAGGCGCCTGACTGCGGCGCGTTTGCGAATCACGTGTCGACGCCGGCCCGCGCCGCGAGCTCCGCGACGCGCGGGCCCTTCAGCAGCTTCACGGCGACCGAGGGATCGGTCGGCCCGGTGCCGTAGGACGGGCACATGGCGGCCAACGTACACGCGCCGCAAGCCGGCCGTCGCGCGTGGCAGACCCGCCGACCGTGAAAGATCACTCGATGCGACAGCATCGTCCAGTCACGCTTCTCGATCAGCGCGCCGACCGCGTGCTCGATCTTCACGGGGTCGTGCTCGGTGGTCCACGCAAAGCGCCGCACGAGCCGCTGGAAATGCGTGTCGACGGTGATGCCCGGGATGCCGAATGCGTTGCCGAGCACGACGTTCGCGGTCTTCCGTCCGACTCCGGGCAACGAATCAAGGTCGGCGAGCTTCGCCGGGACCTCGCCGTCGTAGCGCGCGACGAGCGCCTCGCCGAGGCTCATCAACGACTTCGCCTTGTTCCGGAAGAAGCCGGTCGGCTTCAGCATCTCCTCGAGTTCCGCGCGATCCGCCGCAGCGTAGTCGGCCGCCGTCCGGTATTTCGCGAACACCTTCGGCGTGGTCTGGTTGATCATCTTGTCGGTCGACTGCGCCGACAGGATCGTCGCGACGAGTAGCTCAAGCGGGCTCGTGAAGTCCAGCTCGCAGTGTGCGTCCGGATGCGTCAACGCCAACTCGCGCGCCATCTTGCGAGCCCGGCGCGTGCGGCCCAGCGTCGTCTCGTTGGTTGCGTTGAATGCGCGGATCGCCTTGGGCCGGCTCGTCGTGGCAGCCGTCGCCGTCTTCGTCACGCAGGCGAGCCTACGTCCCCGCTACGACCGAAGACCGAGCCGGGCGCGGCGACCGAGCCGGGCGCGGCGACCGAGTCGGACCACGACCGCCCGGCAGCGAGCCATGCGCGGCCGCCGTCGCGTACCGCCTGGTGCACGACACGTGCGATTCGAGCGCCCCACGTCGAGCGCGGTCCGCCGTACGCCTCGATCGGTCCGCTCGCAAGACAGGTCACACAGGTCGCGTCGGTTGCCGTACCAGTGGCCTCGACGCCCAGCTCCCACAGCGCCTGCGCCTTGGCCTCGGCGACCGTCGCGACGGCGTTCACGAGCGCCGCGTCGGACAGGCGAGCCGGCACCCGTACCAGGCAATTGATCGTGCCCGGCGCGGCTCGCACCGGATCGCCGTCGGGCGCCGCTGCCCACGTCGGCGCGCCGAGTCCGACGGTGACGACCGCCGCTACGCCAGCGCCGTGCCGCACAAGACGCTCGCGCACATCGACGCCTGTCATCATGGCCACGCCCGATCCGGCAAGGTCGAGGTCCGCGGCGATCTCCGCGAGATGGACGTCCGGGTCCGTGCGCCGATAATCCATGGGTACGGTGGCGTTGAGCGCCCAGGAGCGCAGGCCGAGGCCGCCACCGAGTGGCCCGGACGAGATCGCGAGCTCCGGCGCTGCCATGCGCCACACGAGCACCGGCATGCGCACGCCGGCCTCGAGGCGTTCCACGACTGTCACGTCCACGCCCGATATCGTGCCCGGTCCACTCCGTACGGTCCGCGTCGGGGAATGCGCGCGGGGTCCGGGTGGGTTGTCTGGGTGGTCTACGTCACGGATCGCCCTGTGCCTAGACTGACTCAGCGGCGATATATAGGAGAGGGTGCGCGATGGATGAAGTGCTGGCCCGGAGCGGCATTTTCCAGGGCGTCGACCCCGATGCGGCGGATGTTCTCGCCAAGGACATGGAGATCATCGAGGTCCGTAAGGGCGACGTGGTCTTCAACGAAGGCGAACCCGGCGACAGCCTGTATATCGTGCTCAGCGGCAAGATCAAATTGGGTCGCCGCGCCGCCGACGGCCGCCAGAACCTCATCGCGTTGATGGGACCGTCCGACATGCTCGGTGAGCTGTCGCTATTCGATCCCGGGCCGAGGACGGCCACGGCAACCGCCGTCACGGACACCCGTGTGGCCCGCTTACGCAAGCAGGCGCTACGGCCGTGGCTCACGAATCGTCCGGAAATCGCCGAGCAGTTGCTGCGCGTGCTCGCCCGCCGGCTGCGGCGGACAAACGATGCGCTTGCCGACCTGATCTTCACGGACGTGCCGGGCCGCGTCGCCAAGAACCTCCTCCAGATGGCGGGGCGCTTCGGCTCCCGCGACGGCGGCGTCCTGCGCGTTACGCACGATCTGACCCAGGAGGAGCTGGCTCAGCTCGTCGGCGCGTCGCGCGAGACGGTGAACAAGGCACTCGCCGACTTCGCGTCCCGTGGTTGGCTCCGGCTCGACGGCAAGAGCGTGATCGTGCTGGACCCCGAGCGACTGGCTCGGCGCGCGCGCGTCTGACCGACATCATGATCGCGGCAACGGCACGGCAGTCGTGCCTACGGAGCGCTCGTTAGCGCCGACTGCGGTGAAGTTGCGGCGATCTTGGTCCAACGGCGCCGCGACCCGGGGGCAAAGGTGCGCCAACACCGCCCCTGGCGAACAAGGCGGTGAACGAGCCGTCGACACGCCGACAAAACATGCAGGCTTGACTGTTTGTTTTGTACGGGTCACTCTCGACGAGTGGCGACATCGGGCCTGGCAACCCGTACCCAGCAGGAGCGCAGCCGCGCGACCCAACGTCGGCTGCTCGACGCCACGGTCACCTGCCTGATCGAGTACGGCTGGTCCGGCACCACGACGACCACCGTCGCCGGCACCGCAGGCGTGTCGCGCGGTGCCCAAGTGCATCACTACCCGACGAAGAACGCGCTCGTCCTCGCTGCCGTCGAGCACCTCACCGAGCGGCGCTCGGAGGAGATCCGTTCCGAGGCGGCGCGCTGGCCGGCACGGTCGGGCACTCGGGTCGAAGGAGTCGTGGATCTGCTCGCCGCCTCGTTCACCGGCCCGCTGTTCGAGGCGGCGCTCGAGGTCTGGGTGGCCGCTCGGACCGACCACGCGCTCCGCTCCGCGCTCGGTCCGCTCGAGGCAAAGATCGGCCGCGAGGCGTTCCGGTTGACCGCCGGTTTGCTCGACGCAGACGTGTCACGGCCCGACGTACGCGAAGCCATCCAGGCGACCCTCGAATTGGTACGCGGACTTGGCGTCGCCAACCTTCTCAGCGACGATTCGCAACGGCGCCGAGCGGTCTTGCACGGCTGGAACCGGCACCTCACGCAGGTGCTGACGAGCCGACGCATCGAGCCGGAAGGCCCGACATGACCGGCGTGACCGCGCCTGCACCGTCACGATTCGATGCCGGTTCGCGCCCGGCGTGTCGACGCCGGTGGCGACTCGTTACGCCAGATGGCACCGGCATTCGACGCGCATCGCGCATCCCCCGCTCACCCGGCGTTGTTCAGTCGATGCTCCGACACGTCGAAGGACGAGATCATGCCGATCCTTGCTAGCGCACTCGACCCGCAGTCCCCGTCGTACGCGGAGAACCGCACCGCGATGCTCGAGCGCCTGACCGAGTTGGAAGAGGCGCTCGACGCGGCGCGCGCCGGCGGTGGCGAGAAGTATGTCGCCCGGCATCGGTCCC
>DATFRR010000284.1:0-18717 GCA_035263025.1 Micromonosporaceae bacterium | reverse complement strand
ACTTCCCGCCACGATGTTGACCTGGCTACGGCATCCGCAGCGCCTCATCTGTCCATGTATGACGTCGTCCAGGCATAGGAAGGACGCTAGCGGGAGCGTGCGACGGTACGGCGGCGGCGTCCTGCCGATTGCTGGGAACCCAGGATTCGAACCTGGACGAGCGGTTTCAGAGACCACTATGCTGCCGAGTTACATCAGCTCCCAATGAAATGTGCCGGGCCGGCGGTCCGATCTGCAGAATCGGCACCCCCGCTTACGCCGCGCCTTCCTGAGGCGCGGACCCGGGCGAAAACGTGGAGCGGACGACGGGGTTCGAACCCGCGACCTGCACCTTGGCAAGGTGCCGCGCTGCCAACTGCGCTACGTCCGCATTGAGCCGACGGGGCGGATCGAACGCCCGACCTCGCCCTTACCAAGGGCGTGCTCTGCCTGCTGAGCTACGATGGCGTGAGTACCCCGAGCCGGATTCGAACCGGCAGACCCCGGGTTTGAGCCGGGTGCCTCTACCGTTGGGCCACCGGGGCGTGGCTGGGTGCCGAGGTTTCGAACCTCGATTCTCCGGGTCAAAGCCGGGTGGCCTGCCGTTAGCCGAGCACCCAATGAGAACCGTCGACGGGAGTCGAACCCGTTACTGCTGTTTGGAAGACAGCCGTGTCACCGTGGACACCCCGACGGCATGTGGACTGGCGGGACTCGAACCCGCAGAACCTAGGATGCTCCACCCGGACTCGACGACCGACCGGTCGGCCGCCGCATCCTTGCGCAGGCCCATGCGTAGCGAGTACGGGGATCGAACCCGTGCTGCCAGAGTGAGGGTCTGGCGGCCTACCACTAGCCCAACTCGCCATGACCAACGTCTCGGCCGGACTCGAACCGGCGCGCGCCTCTTGGCGGTACCTGCCTCAGCACCACGGGACACCGTGGCTGCTCTAAGCCCCTGAGCCACAAGACGTTGGCTGCGTGCCTCGCCCCGGTGTCGAACCAGGACCTCGCGGGCTTCGACCGCGTGCTCCACCACTTGAGCTTGCGAGGCAAGATCGCCAGACCCGCGCACCTAGCGGGGAGTCGAACCTTCTACGCTCCGGGTGGCCACCCTCGGCGCTTCGCCGGACCGAGTCGAACGGTCGGGTCTGACCTACGCGGCCGTACGTCCGCGTCGTCGGGCACCCACGAGTCGAACGTGGTTTGTCCTGATCCCAAATCAGGCGGGTTGCCGTCTCCCTCGTACCCGGTTGCCGGCCGGGGCCGACGCGCGAACGCGTCGCCCGGCCGTTCATGCCATCCACTGTGGAGTTCTCAAAACGCACGCCCGCCGGCAATTGGTCGGGGGCATCGCACGGGCGCCAGGATTTGAACCCGGACGAGCGGTGTTGGAGACCGCCATGCTGGCCGTTACATCACGCCCATATGGAGTTGTGGCGGTACAACAAAACCGCCCGTTCCCTCGCGGGACGGGCGGCGGTTTGCCGGTTAGCTCGCGCTACCTATTCCACCCGTCCGAGGTGTTCCCTTCCTGCTTGACCTGGCGGTCGCAGGACTCGCAGAGCACACCGAACAGCGACGGCCGAATGCTCGGCGTCGCGTAGGTGGTGTGCCACATGATCACGGGTAACTCCTCGATCGGCGGTGCGCTTACTCGACGCCCGGAATGGATCTCGGTCTGCACGGCCAGGACATTCCTTCGCGTGTGGGAGTCGAGCGGGTGATTCTCGAATGACCGTACGGTGCAACGCGCAGATTCGCGACAACATTTCCGACGCACCGGACCGGACACCTGACGCACGCTGAGCCGGCGACGGTTCCGTGAGATTTTCTACTGGCGAAGTGTCGGATCCGGAGCGACGCGTTCGTAGCAGATGTGAGGGTTGGCCGGAGGAGCCGCCGGGACAAGGGAGTCATGAGATGACGCGATATCTGATCTCGTTCGACGACGGCGCGATGGACCACATCCCGGACGAGGACATTCCCGAGGTGGGCAAGGCCGCTCACGACGTAATGCAGGAGGCCGTGAACGCCGGCGTGTGGGTTTACGGCGGCGGCCTGGAAAGCCAGATGGCGAGCGTTGTGGCCAGGGACGGGACGGTCACCGACGGCCCGTACCCCGAGACCAAAGAGCACATTGGCGGATTCGCAGTCGTGGACGTACCCACCCGGGAGGAGGCGCTCAAGTGGGCCGCGAAGATCGCCTCCGCCTGCCGCTGTTCCCAGGAAGTGCGGGAGCTCCTGCCCGACCCCGAACAAGACGCGATGCTCCGGCAGGCTGATCGGCGATGATGACCTTCCGAGTTCGGCAGCCCTAGAATTCAGTGCGTACGGCGGATCGGCGCGTACGTGGGCACCGGGTCGGTGGTCAGGAACGTCCCGATGATCTGGTTGCACAGGTCGGGTTTCTCGACGAGCAGGCCGTGTGAGGTACCGGGGATGACGGCCAACTCGGCGTCAGGGATCGAGCGGTACATTGCGATCGCGTGCTCGAGGCGCACCTCGTCGTCGTCCGCGACCAGAACCAACGTACGGCAGCTGACGTTGCTCAGATCGGTAGGCGTAAACGTGGGCTGGTCGGCATGCATGGTGGCGAGTTTCGTGACCACGACCGGGTAGTGCTCGGCCCCGTCCGGGCTGAGTTCGGCGTAGCTGTCGCGCAGGAAGTCAGGCGGTTCGCCGTCCAGCACACTGTCGTGCCAGCCGTCCCGGTGGAAGATGCCGGCGGCGAGCACGAGGCGGCGCACCAACTCGGGCCGACGCAACGCCACTGTGAGCGCGACGACGGCGCCGTCGCTGACACCGAGCAGACGCACTGGCGTACCCACGGCCTCCTCGATGAACTGGATCGTGTCGGCGGCCATCTGTTCGTAGCTCAGCGGTCCGGACACATCGGCGGTGCGGCCATGGCCGCGCTGCTCGGGTGTGTACACGTGGAACCGATCGGCGAACGCCGCAACCTGCGGCGCTAGCGCGCGTGAGTCGACGCCGGCGCCACCCGGATGCAGCAAGATGAGTGGGTCACCGGTGCCGAGGTCGGCGTACCACATGCCGTGCACGGTGAACTGTTCAGCCATGTTCTCCACTCCATCTGCGCGCGGATGGCACCCCGTTGAAACGTAATGCGCCCGCCGTCGTCAGAGAGCCAAAGACGCTATGGCCGGCCCGACATCACACCGGCTGCGGGTACCCGCCGTGGCGCGATCCCCGTTCCGGCCAGGCGGGCGATCCACGTGACGGCTTGCCGAGGCAATCGTCCGCTAATCCGCACGTACCAAGCGATAGCTCCGCCGCGGAGCGGGTCGTCGGACCCGGCACGGCTAGCTATTCGACGTGTCTCGCTGCCATACTAGCCAGCAGAAATGCTCGTGAAATGTTTCACAAGTCGACAATTCGTTCGGATGCCGGCCGCGTCGGACGGACGTGCGCGATCTACATCGGTGGACGGCGCCGCCGCGATCGTCGTCGCGTACACGCTTTGTCAGGAGGCCTTGTGACGGTGGTGCGGGCACCGAGCGTCAAAGACGTTGCGCGTCGGGCCGGCGTGTCTCTCGGCACTGTCTCCAACGTGTTGAACCGACCCGAAACGGTGCGTGTATCAACCCGAAGCAAGGTCGAGCAGGCGATCGCGGAGCTGGGCTTCGTGCGCAGCGAACCGGCTCGTACGTTGCGCGCCGGCAGCAGCCGGATGATCGCCTACCTCGCGTTGGACCTCGCAAATCCATTCTTCGCCGACATCGGCCGGGGCATTGAAGAGGTCGCGCGCGAGAACCACCTTGGGTTGTTCCTGTGCTCGAGCAACAACGAGGAAGCGCGGGAGGTCGAATACCTCAGCCTCATCATGCAGCAACGCCTTCATGGGCTGCTGGTGACCGCGATCGACTACGAAAGCGAAACGCTGCACAAGCTTCTCAAGCGCGGTCTGCCGGTGGTATTCGTCGACCGGACGCCGGGCACGCTGCGACACCGCTGTTCGGTCGGCGTCGACGACATCGAGGGCGGCGACCTCGCGGTGAGCCACCTCATCGACAACGGACATCGAGCGGTCGCGTTCGTCGGCGGTCCGATTGCCATCCCCCAGGTCACGGACCGGCTCGCCGGAAGCCGTCAAGCGATCGAAACGGCCGGCCTCGAAGCGGACGTGCTGACGGTGTTCGAGACCACCGCACTCAACGTGGCGGAGGGTCGCCGGGCGGGTGCGCGGTTGCTAGGTCAGCCGAAGCGGCGTCGGCCAACCGCGGTCTTTTGTGCGAACGACTTGCTGGCGCTCGGCGTCCTGCAGGAGATGACGTTGCAGGGAGTCTCGGTGCCGGAGGAGGTCGCGATCGTCGGCTACGACGACATCGAGTTCGCCGCCGCGGCAGCGATACCGCTGACGTCGGTGCGGCAACCGCGACATCTGCTCGGCAAGGCGGCCGCGGAACTGCTGATCGAGGAGGCGTTGCTCGGGTCGGCGCACGAACATCGCCAGGTGCAGTACACACCGGAGCTGATCGTGCGGGCATCGTCACGACGGAGGTCGCGGCGCGTCAGCTAGACGTACGCGTGCCGACCGTCGTGTAACGACCTGTGGGTCAATTTGCGTCCGCCTATTGACGTACCGGAGGTGTGCACCTAACTTTCCTACACACGTGAAACGATTCACTTCCGCTGGGATTTGATCACAGCTCCTGCAGCCCCACCCCCTACTTCTCGGACTCGCCGTTCCGCGACACGACAGGAGACATGTATGAGGCCAGCATCCAAGTTCTCGCTCCGGCGGTTGACTGCCGTCGCCGCGCTGGTCCCCCTCACGCTCGTCGGCCTTAGCCTCGCTGCTTGCTCGTCGAACGCAAGCAGCGCGAGCAGCGGCCCGGTAACCATTACGTTGATGGCGGGTGGCAACGATCCCGCGGCCACGAAGTTCGCGAACGACATGGCCACTGCGTTCCACCAGGCGAACCCGACGATCACGGTTAAGGTCGACACCCGGCCCGGTGGGACCGATGGCGACAACCTCGTCAAGACCCGCCTGTCGACCGGGACCATGGACGACGTGTTCCTCTACAACACCGGATCACTCTTCCAGGCTCTGCACCCCGACCAAACGTTGCAGCCGCTGACCGACCAACCGTGGGTGAAGGACCTCACCTCCGACTTCAAGAAGACGGTCAGCACGTCAAAGGGCCTGTACGGCGCGCCGAACGGCAGCACCTTCGATGGCGGCATCATGTACAACAAGAAGGTCTACGCGCAGCTCGGCCTCACGGTGCCCACGACGTGGGATCAGTTCATCAGCAACAGCGAGAAGATCAAGGCCGCCGGCATCATCCCGGTGCTTGCCTCCTACGGAGACACCTGGACGAGCCAGCTCTTTGTGCTCGCCGACTTCGCGAATGTCAGTGCGCAGGATCCCAACTGGGCTACCGATTACACGGACAACAAGGCGAAATACGTGAACCCGCCGGCACTTGGCGGTTTCACGCACACCCGGCAGGTCTTCGACATGGGCCTGATGAACAAGGACTACGCCTCGCTGACGAACGTGAACGCACTCAAGCTCCTCGCCACCGGCAAGGCGGCGCAGTACCCGATGATCACCGTAGTGATCTCCAATGTGTTGCAGAGCAATCCAGATCAGGTCAACGACATCGGCTACTTCGCGATGCCGCCGGACTCGGGGGACGCACACGCGACGGTCTGGGAGGCAGGCGGCGCGTACATTCCGAAGTCGACGAAGGGTGCCAAGCTCGAGGCGGCCAAGAAGCTTGTCGCCTTCATCAACTCGCCGACCGGTTGTGATCTCCAGAACACCGCTTCACTTCCATCGGGTCCGTATGCGATCAGCACGTGCACGGTGCCAAGCAATGCCCCGGCGTTGGTGGCCGATGAGGCGAAGTATCAGACCGACGGAAAGACGGGCCTGGCACTGGAGTTCCTCTCCCCGATCAAGGGCCCGAACCTCGAGAAGATCCTCATTCAGGTCGGCTCCGGCATCAGCAGTGCGCAGCAGGGTGCCCAACTTTACGACCAGGATGTGAAGGCTCAGGCCCAGCAGCTCGGGCTTCCTGGCTGGTAGTGCGACACCGGACGTTGTGCCCTCGGGCAACTCGTCCGAACATGGGGGTCGATGACCACCGGCCATCGGCCCCCATGTGTCGCATCTACCGAGTGAACCCGATGAGGAGCAGATCGTGTCGACGACGAAGACCGCGACTCCCATTCAAGCGGCTGAAGTCATCACCGGCACTCATGTGCCAAAGAAGCGGCGGCCGATCAAGTCGTACTACCCACGGTCGTTCTTCGTCCCGACAGTCGTGCTCTACGTCGTGTTGTTCGCCGTCCCCTCGGTAGCGTCCTTCTACTTCTCGCTCACCAGGTGGTCGCTGTTCGACTCGCACTTCATCGGGTTCGACAACTTCGTTGAGTTCTTCCAGAATCCGCAGCTCTACACGAGCTTCATTCACACTCTGATCTACGCGTTCATTACCTCGGGTTCCAAAGTCATCATCGGGTTCTTCCTGGCGGTGCTCCTCACCGGCTCGGTCGTCGGTCGCGGCTATCTCCGAGCAGTCGTGTTCTTTCCCGTGTTGGTATCCACGATCGGTGTCGGATTCATGTTCAAGTCGCTGCTCGACCCGTTCCACGGCATGGTCAACGCCGTTCTCGGGTTCTTCGGGCTGCCGCAACCGGGGTGGTTCACCGATCCGCACCTCGCCATCTACACGATCGCGGCGGTGGATATCTGGAAGGGCGTCGGCATCGCGACGCTGATCTTCATGGCCGGCATCGTCGCGATTCCGCACGAGTACTTCGAGGCGGCGAAGATCGACGGAGCGGGTCCATGGAAGATCTTGCGCGAGATAACGATCCCGCTGTCGAGACCGGCGACGGCGACCGTCATCATCCTCTCCTTGATCGGCGGCCTCCGGTCCTTCGACATCATTTGGGCCACCACGGGTGGCGGACCCGGGTTCACGAGCGACGTCATCGCATCCGTCATCTACAAGGAATACCAGGCCGGCTTTTATGGTCTCTCGTCCGCCGGGAACGTCGTGCTGTTCCTCGTCGTAACGGTGATCATGGTTCCGCTCGCGTACGTGCTCAATAGAAGGCAGGTGGAACTGTGATCCGTCGAGGCACCCGCGCCTGGACAGCGGGCATCACCGCAATCATCGTGTCGGTCGGCGTCTTCCTGGTTCCATTCGTCTTTGTGATTCTGCAGGCGTCGAAGGATCCGGCCGATGCGTCGAGTCTTGCGTTCTCGTGGCCGCAGCACTGGCAGTTTTTCGCGAACCTGCGCGCCGTGCTCCAGACGAACGACGGAATCATCTGGCGCGCGTTTCTCAACAGCGCAATCTTGACCGTCACCTCAGTAACGATCATGGTCCTCTTAGCGGCGATGGCGGGCTACGTGCTCGCTCGCCGAAAGAGCAGGTGGAATGCGCTCGTCAACTTCTTCGTCCTGGCGGGACTGATCGTGCCGCCCGCTGTGGTGCCGACGATCTGGGTGCTTCAGCGTCTCCATCTCTTTGGAACCTTGCCCGGAATGATCCTGATCGAAGCCACGTTCGGGCTGTCCTTCTCGATCCTGCTCTTCCGTGCCTTCGTCGGGAACATTCCTCGAGAGCTCGACGAGGCCGCGGTGCTCGACGGCGCCGGGCCATTCCGGCTGTTCTTCCGGGTTGTGATGCCGTTGCTGCGGCCCGTTGTGGTGACTGTGGTCGTGGTCCAGGCCGTGTTCGTCTTCAACGACTTCGCCGGCCCGCTCTATTTCCTGCCGGGCAACGAGCACGCGACGGTTCAGCTCACGCTGTTCACCTTCCAGAGCCAGAACCTGAGCTTCTACAACCTGCTCTACATGGACATCCTGCTCATCACGATCCCACCCCTCATCGCCTACATCTTCTCGAACCGGCAGATCGTCGCAGGGCTCACGAGCGGCGCCATCAAGGGCTGACACGGCTGAATGAAAGTGAGCACACACATGATTGACCGGTCCGCAGCCGTCGCAGTCCTGACGCGTCAGCGCATCGAACTTCCGTCCTGGGCGTTCGGCAACTCCGGAACCCGGTTCAAGGTCTTCGCTCAACCGGGCGTGCCGCGAGACCCGTTCGAGAAGATCGCCGACGCGGCGCAGGTGCACCGATTCACCGGGATCGCACCGACGATCGCGCTGCACATCCCGTGGGACAAGGTCGACGACTACGCGGAACTCGCCGCGGCAGCGAAGGACCAGGGCATCGAGCTTGGCACGATCAACGCGAACGTTTTCCAGGACGACGACTACAAGTTCGGCAGCCTGACCAATCCCGACCCACGGATCCGTCGCAAGGCGCTAAAGCATCTGTACGAGTGCGTCGACATCATGGACGAGACCGGCTCACGCGACTTGAAGCTGTGGTTCTCGGACGGCACGAATTATCCCGGCCAGGACAGCATCCGTGCCCGTCAGGACCGGTTGGCCGAAGGCCTGGCCGCGATCTACGGTCGGCTCGGCGAACAGCAGCGCCTCATCCTCGAGTACAAGTTGTTCGAGCCGGCGTTCTACACCACGGACGTGCCGGATTGGGGTACGTCGTTCGCGCACTGTCTGCAGCTCGGCGAGCGTGCGAAGGTGTGCGTCGACACCGGTCATCACGCGCCCGGTACGAATATCGAGTTCATCGTCGCCTTCCTGCTGCGTGCCGGAAAGCTCGGCGCGTTCGACTTCAACTCGCGCTTCTACGCCGACGACGATCTCATGGTCGGCGCGGCCGACCCGTTCCAGTTGTTCCGCATCCTGTTCGAAGTGCGGCTCGGCGGCGGATTCGCGGAGGACAGCGAGATCGCATTCATGCTCGACCAATGCCACAACATCGAGCCGAAGATTCCGGCTCAGATCCGGTCGGTGATGAACGTGCAGGAGGCGACTGCGAAGGCGCTGCTTGTCGATCTCGACGCGCTCACCGCGGCACAGGCGGCAGGTGACGTGCTCGCGGCGAATGCGGTCCTGATGGACGCCTACAACACAGACGTACGGCCGCTGCTCGCACAGTTGCGCTCGGAACAGGGCCTCGATCCGGATCCGATGCGGGCGTACGCCGAGTCGGGGTACGCGGAGCGGATCGTCGCCGAACGGGTCGGCGGGCAGCAGGCGGGCTGGGGAGCATGACCGAGGTTGTCGCGGACCTCGTCGCACGCTCCAACCGGCTCGGCGCCGACCCGCGCAACACGAATTACGCCGGCGGCAACACGTCGGCGAAGGGTACCGACCTCGACCCCGCCACCGGGAAACCGGTAGAACTGTTGTGGGTCAAGGGCTCCGGCGGTGACCTCGGAACGCTGACCGCTGCCGGACTCGCGGTGCTGCGGCTCGATCGCGTTCGCGCGCTGGTCGACGTCTATCCCGGCGTCGAGCGCGAAGACGACATGGTGGCCGCGTTCGACTACTGCTTGCACGGCAAGGGTGGGGCGGCACCGTCGATCGACACCGCCATGCATGGGCTCGTGGATCAGCCGTACGTCGACCACCTACACCCGGACTCGGGCATCGCGCTCGCCACCGCGGCCGATGGTGAGCGGCTCACGCGGGAGTGCTTCGGCGATCGCGTGCGGTGGTTGCCGTGGCGGCGTCCCGGCTTCCAACTCGGGCTCGACATCGCTGCCATCGTGCGAGAGAACCCCGGGGCGATCGGCTGTGTGCTCGGTGGCCATGGCATCACCGCATGGGGAGCAACGAGCGAAGAGTGCGAGGCGCATTCGCTGGAGATCATCCGTACCGCCGAGGCATTCATCGCCTCGCGTGGCAAGGCAGAACCGTTCGGCGACACCGTACACGCGACGTTGCCTGCCACGGCGCGCCGAGCGCGGGCCGCGGCGCTGTTTCCGGTGCTGCGCGGCTTGGCGTCGACGGACCGGCTACAGGTCGGGCATTTCACCGACTGCGACGCGGTGCTCGACTTTGTCTCGCGCCGTGAGCACCCGCGACTAGCCGCACTCGGGACGTCATGCCCGGATCACTTCCTGCGGACGAAGGTCCGTCCGATGGTGCTCGATCTGCCCGCGTCGACGCCGATCGAGGACACCATCTCGCGGCTGCGCGAGCTGCACGCCGCGTACCGCGGTGACTACGCCGCCTACTACAACCGCTACGCCGACGCGGAGTCGCCACCGATGCGTGGTGCCGACCCGGCGATCGTGCTCGTCCCAGGCGTCGGGATGTTCAGCTTTGGCAAGGACAAGCAGACGGCGCGGGTGGCGGGCGAGTTCTACGTCAACGCGATCAACGCCATGCGCGGCGCCGAAGCCGTCTCGAGCTATGCGCCGATCGACGAGTCCGAGAAGTTCCGCATCGAATACTGGGCGCTGGAAGAAGCGAAGCTCGCGCGCATGCCGAAGCCGAAACCGCTCGCGACCCGGATCGCGCTGGTGACCGGTGGCGGGTCGGGCATCGGGCGGGCCGTCGCCCACCGCCTGGCCGCCGAGGGTGCCTGCGTCGTGGTCGCCGATCGGGATGCGGAGGCGGCGCAATCCGTGGCCAAGGAATTGGGCACCGCCGACGTCGCCGTTGCGGTCGGTGTCGACGTCACTGAGGAGGAGCAGGTCGAGGCGGCACTGCACGACGGCGTGATGGCCTTCGGCGGCATCGATCTCGTCGTGAACAATGCCGGGCTGTCGATCTCGAAACCGCTGCTCGAGACGACCGCCGCCGACTGGGATCTGCAGCACGACGTGATGGCCCGCGGGTCGTTCCTGGTGAGCCGCGAGGCGGCGCGCGTCATGCAGGCGCAAGGCATCGGTGGCGACATCGTCTACATCGCGTCCAAGAACAGCGTGTTCGCCGGACCGAACAACATTGCGTACGCCGCGACGAAGGCCGACCAAGCACATCAGGTGCGGCTGCTCGCCGCGGAGCTCGGCGCGTTCGGCATCCGGGTCAACGGCGTCAATCCCGACGGTGTGGTACGCGGCTCGGGCATCTTCGCCGGCGGCTGGGGTGCCCAACGCGCTGCGGTCTACGGCGTGCCCGAGGAGGAACTCGGCGCGTTCTACGCCCAGCGCACCTTGCTCAAGCGCGAGGTGCTGCCGGAACACGTGGCCTCCGCGGTGTTTGCGTTGACCGGCGGCGATCTGTCGCTGACCACCGGTCTCCATATCCCAGTCGACGCCGGCGTGGCCGCGGCGTTTCTGCGCTGATGTCCCGCTTCGCAGCCGTTGACCTCGGTGCGTCGTCCGGACGCGTGATGCTCGCCGACATCACAATCGACAAGGTCGCGCTCCGCGAGGTGCACCGCTTCCCGAATCGGCCGATCGTCGTGCACGGAACACTTCAGTGGGACGTGCTTGCGTTGTGGGCCGGCGTACTCGACGGGTTGCGCGACGCGGGCGCGGATGGACCGATCGACGGCATCGGCGTCGACTCCTGGGCGATCGACTATGCATTGCTGGACTCGGACGGGCGGCTGCTCGGCAACCCGATCCACTACCGCGACCGGCGCACCGACGGCATCGCCGAGCAAGTTGGCAGCGTCATGTCGATGGAGAAGCTCTACGCGCGTACGGGTGTGCAGATCCTTCCGTTCAACACGGTCTTTCAGCTCGTCGCGGCCCGTGAGTCGGCGGCCATGCACGCCGCGGCACAACTGTTGCTCATCCCGGACCTGTTCAACTACTGGCTTTCCGCGTACGCGGGCGCCGAGCTGACCAACGCTTCGACGACCGGGCTGCTGGACGTCCGTACCCGGGCGTGGAGCACCGACGTGTGCACAACGCTTGACCTGCGCGCCGACCTTCTGCCGCAACTCGTCGAGCCGGGAACACCGCTCGGCACGCTGACCCCGAAGGTTGCCGCCGACACCGGAGTGCGCCGCGGAATGGTCTTTGCAGTCGGGTCACACGACACCGCATCTGCTGTGTTGGGCGTACCGGCGCGAAACGACCGGTTCGCGTACATCTCGTGCGGCACCTGGTCCCTCGTCGGCGTCGAGGTCGATGCGCCCGTCATCTCCGAGGATGCCCGGATCGCAAACTTCAGCAACGAACTCGGCGTCGACGGTACGGTCCGATTCCTGCGCAACGTGATGGGACTGTGGCTGCTGCAGGAGTCGATCCGCACGTGGGAGCACGACGGTGAGCGGATCCGGCTGGATCGTTTGCTGGCCGAGGCCGAACAGGTGCCGCCGCGCCGCTTCCTGATCGACCCGGACCGGCCGGAGTTCCTGCCGCCCGGCGACATGCCCTCGCGCATCCGGGCCGAATGCCTGCGCATCGGCCGGCCGGAACCGCAGACACCGGCCGAGATCACGCGCTGCATCCTGGACAGCCTGGCGGACGCCTACCGGCGGGCGATCACTGAGGCGGCCCGACTCAGCGGCATCGACGTTGAGGTCGTCCACCTCGTGGGCGGCGGCGCAAACAACGCGCTGCTGTGCCAATTGACGGCTGACGCCTGTGGGTTGCCGGTGATCGCCGGCCCGGTCGAAGCGACGGCGTACGGCAATGTGCTCCTCCAAGCTCGCGCCGCCGGCGCTGTCACCGGCGACCGCTACCGCTTGCGCGAGCTGCTCCATCCCATCGACACGACGACGTACGGAGCGCGGCAATGACCCATGAGTTCAGCGCGTCCATGATCTCGCCCAACGATGACTTCTGCGGTGCACCGCTGCTGCGGCGCGAGGTATCGCTCGAAGCCGGCCACGGCACCGTTGCCAACGCAACGTTGTTCGCGACTTCGCTCGGCGTCTTCGAGGCATTCCTCGGTGGCCAGCCGTGCAGCGACGAGGTTCTCAGCCCTGGCTGGTCGAGTTACGAGTGGCGATTGCGCTACCGCGACTACGACGTCACACACCTGCTTCGCGACTCGACGGTGCTGGGGTTCGCGCTCGGCAACGGCTGGTTCCGCGGCCGGCTCGGCTTCCTGGGTAACCGCGCGGTCTACGGCGACGAACTTGGGCTACTGGCCGAGCTGCGGATCACGTATCGCGATGGTTACGTACAAACCGTTGGTACCGACGAATCCTGGCAAGCGGGTCCGTCCGCTGTCACGGCCAATGATCTCTACGACGGTCAGACGATCGATGCTCGCTTGCAGAACGACACGTGGCTGCAGCCGGGCGGGGATACGTCGGGCTGGACCGGCGTCCACACGCTGGCGTACGACAAGCAACGTCTGGCTCCGTACGTCGGCCCAGTGAGCCGTCGGCAGGACGTCGTCCGACCCGTAGCAGTGTCCACCTCGCCGTCCGGCCGGACGCTCGTGGACTTCGGGCAGAACCTGGTCGGCTGGGTACGGTGCACCGTCCAAGGCGACGCGGGCACCGTGATCACCATCCGGCACGCCGAAGTGCTCGACGGCGGCGAACTCGGTACGCGTCCGTTGCGTACGGCGAAGGCCACCGACCGATTCGTACTCAGCGGTGCGGTGGACACCTTCGAGCCGACGAAGACGTTCCACGGCTTCCGTTACGTCGAGGTCGACGGCTGGCCGGGTGACCTGACCACCGACTCGCTCGAGGCTGTCGTCGTGCACTCCGACCTCGATCGGACCGGCGAATTCGAGTGCTCCGACGATCTGCTCAACCAGTTGCACCGCAACGTGGTGTGGGGACTGCGTGGCAACTTCCTCGACGTACCAACGGATTGCCCGCAGCGCGACGAACGGCTGGGCTGGACCGGCGACATCGCGGTGTTCGCACCGACCGCGGCCTTCCTCTACGACGTGGCCGGTTTCCTGGGCGACTGGCTGCTCGACCTCGATGCCGAACAGGCGGCGGCCAACGGACGGATCCCGTTCGTGATCCCGGACCCGCTCAAATACGCCAACCCGCCAGAGGAACTGCGGGCCAGTGAAACGCCGGCGTTGTGGGGCGATGCCGCGGCATGGGTGCCGTGGGCCCTGTGGCAGGCGTATGGCGACGTGGACGCTTTGCGGCGGCAGTATTGCGCGATGGCAGCACACACTCGCCATGTCGAGAGTCTGCTGTCCGCGAATGACTTGTGGGACACCGGTTTCCAGTTTGGCGACTGGCTCGACCCGCAGGCGCCACCCGACAATCCGTTCCAAGCCAAGGCGGACCATGGCGTTGTTGCGACCGCGTGCTACTTCCGTACCCTCGGGATCGTCGCCGACGCGGCCCGGCTGCTCGGTCACGACGCCGATGCAGCCGAATTCACCGCGTTGCGCGACCGGGTCGGCAATGCGTTCCGAAAGTATTACGTCTCCGCCGACGGCAGGGTCAAGAGCGACTGCCCAACCGTGTACGCGTTGGCCATCGTGTTCGACCTGCTTCCGGACGACCTGCGTACGAACGCAGGCGACCGTCTCGCGGAACTGGCCGCCGCGAACGACTACCGCATCGGCACCGGATTTGCGGGTACGCCGTTCGTGCTCGACGCGCTGGCCACCACGGATCACCTGGACACCGCGTACCGGCTCCTGCTCGAGAAGGGCTGCCCCAGCTGGCTTTACCCGGTGACCATGGGCGCGACGACGGTCTGGGAGCGCTGGGACTCGATGCTCCCGGACGGCACGATCAACCCGGGGGAGATGACCAGCTTCAACCATTACGCGCTCGGTGCCGTCGCGGACTGGATGCACCGCATCATTGGCGGCATCGCACCGCTCGAACCGGGCTACCGACGCGTGCTTGTCGCTCCGCGACCCGGCGGCGACCTCACCTGGGCGCGCGCCTCGCTGCAGACACAGCATGGACGAGTCGCTGTGCAATGGCACCAAGACGAGGCGGGCTTGCATGTCTCGATCGACGTGCCGGACAGCGTCACCGCTGTGGTACGGCTGGCTGGCGGCGAGGAGATGGAGTTCGGAGGCGGCCGACACTCCATCGACCGCTGACGTCGCATCCTGAGGCTTCGACCGGGCGCCCGTCTGGAGCGGGCGCCCGCCGCTGCCACGTGCGGAAACTAGCGCATGAAGTCTGCGATGTATTGCTGGATGATGGACTCCAGGTTGGTGTCGGTTTTGAGGCCGAGCTTGAGTGCCCGGTCGAAAGTGGACGCTTGAGGCCAGCTGGCAAAGATTCGACTGACGAGTTCGTCGGGTTCATGTCGGATGAAGCGCGTGATGCGTTCACCCGCTACCTGACACAACGTTGCGGTCATTTCGTTTGCGGTTGCCGCGATCGCCGGCAGATTCATCGCGCGATCCGAACCTAGTTCGTCGTTTCGACCATCATGCAGCGCAATGAGGTTGTGTACGACCGTCCGGTAGCCCGTCACAAGCACGGGGAGGTCAATGTCGACCGGGACCACCATGTCCTGGCCGTTCAATGGCTCCCGAAATATGCCGCTGACCCAGGAGGACGCGGCCGCGTTTGGCCGGCCGGGACGGATGATGACCGTGGGAAGGCGGGCCGATCGTCCGTCCACGTAGCCCTTTCTGGTGTAGTCGTTGACGAGAAGTTCGACGATCGCCTTCGTGATGCCGTAGGTGGTTTCGGGGGTCAGTTTCGTCTCGTCTGATACCACACTCTGCACCGCGTCAGATCCAAACGCGGCCATGCTGCTCGTGAACACAACGCGCGGCGTAGTGCGGCAGGTTCGAAGCGCATTAAGCACTGTCTGCGCGCCTCGCACGTTGACATTGATGGCTGCATCGAAATCGTTCTCGCACGCTGCACTAACCATCGAAGCGAGATGAAAGACCGAGACGTCGTCCTGGCCAATTGCCGGCCGAATCGCGACGTCGTCCGTTGCGTCTGCGACCACGCGTTCGATCCGTGGATCGTCCGTCACGGACGATGGGTGGGAAATATCGATCAACGTGATGGACTGAATCGGCTCTTCATTGCCTGACGGGCCAACCAAATACCCACGTTCGAGGAGCGCAGACGTGAGCTGACTGCCGATAAAGCCGCCGCCGCCGGTAATCACGACCTTCACTTTTGTGGTCTCCGCTCTAGCAAATGTGGCATGTAGCGGGTGTCAGGAGATGCCTAGCCGCGTCCGATGTACGGCATCGAGGTGGCCATCAGTGTCATGAATTGCACGTT
The DNA here is from genome assembly GCA_035263025.1 of Micromonosporaceae bacterium. Lineage (GTDB taxonomy): Bacteria > Actinomycetota > Actinomycetes > Mycobacteriales > Micromonosporaceae > DASQPR01. The sequence goes on along the minus strand of DATFRR010000284.1, from coordinate 2,767 downwards.
GGAATCGAGCGGCAAGTCAGCCATGAGCGCCACTGCCGACGCCACGCTGTCAAGCGGCATCGTCGGTTCCGGCTTAACCTGTCCGTCGGCCTGCGCGACGCCACGGCTCATTTGTGCGGTCATCTCAGTGGCAGCATTTCCGATGTCGATCTGACTGCACGCAATGCCGTACGCCCGCCCGTCGAGCGAAATCGACTTGGTCAGTCCCAAAATCGCGTGCTTGCTTGCCGTATACGGAGCGGAGCCGGGCCGCGGCACATACGCGGAAATCGAACCGTTGTTGATGATTCGGCCGCCTTGCGGCTGCTGGGTACGCATGATTCGAAACGCTTCTCGAGCGCACAGGAACGCACCGGTCAGGTTCGTGTTCACGACCGTGTTCCAATCGTCGAGCGTCAACTCGTCGATCGTCGCGGCACCCACATTGGTGCCGGCGTTGTTGAAGAGGAGATCGAGCCTGCGGTACGCGCTGACCAGCTGGCCAAACGCATCCGCGACCGACCGCTGGTTGGTTACGTCGGCCACCATCGAACAGGCTTGCCCGCCAGCGAGAGCAATTGCTTCATTGGTTTCATCGAGCGACGAGCTCGTACGGCCGACTAGCGCAACGATCCAGCCCGCTGCCGCGAGGGATCGTGCGACCGCGCGCCCGATGCCGCTTCCTGCGCCGGTAACCATGGCAACACGAGGCATACGGCCGATCTGGCCTGCGGCGCTAAGACTTTGCGCCATGGGCTGCCACCTTCCTTGGACGCGATGGTTCGGTTGGTGCCGGGCAGCACGTCGTCAACACGCCGATGATATTGCCGACTGCCGGTCCGACCGGCGCTACCGCTGACCGAAACATGGCGTTCGGGGGCACGCGCCCCGCCGCGGGGCTTGGTTGACGCACCCATCGGGCATCATCGAGTCATGGCATCGGAATCCAAACACCTCGCTGAGTCGATCAATCGAACCGCCGCCGACGTCTACGACTATGCGGCAGACCCGGCAAACGTGCCGGACTGGGCGCCAGGGCTTGGCACCGGCATCGAGAACGTCGACGGGCAATGGTTCGTGCAGACAGCCGACGGTCCGATCGCTGTCGCCTTCGCACCGCGCAACGACTTCGGCGTTCTCGACCACACCGTCACGTTGCCGTCGGGTCAGACCGTCTACAACCCGATGCGCGTGATCGCCGATGGAGACGGCAGCGAAGTGGTGTTCACGCTCCGCCGGATGCCGGGCATGAGCGACGAGGAGTTCGCTCGCGACGCCGGTCTCGTGGCGGCCGACCTCGCCCAGCTCAAGCGGCTCCTCGAAAGCGACGCTTAGCCGCCACGGCGATGTCCAGGACGGTGCCATGGCGGGCAGTAACGTGCACCGACGGCGCCACGGCAGGCCGTGACGCCGTCGGGTTGTTCGAATGCAAGCGGGGCAGCGGTGGTCACCGCTGTGCGCCGATTGCGGCGCCGGCGGGCTCGTCGTTCGCGGCGCCGGCCAGCGACGCGGCCCGCGCCCAGATGCCGAGGGTACGGGTGACCAGCATGGTGACGGCCATGAACACCAACGCATCGGTGAGCGCATTCACGCCGACCCGGTGCGCGATGCCCCAGTGCACTAGCTGCGTCGGCCACCAGTGCACGCAGCCGTAGGAGAAGGCCGCACGGGCACCGATGACGGCCGTCCAGAGTGCCGCGTACCCCCATCCAGCCCGGCTCACCGGCTTACTGGTTTCCGGGCTGCGATAGACGCGCATCAAGGCAACGGCCGCGAGTCCGCACAGCACCCCGGCGACGATTCCGGCGATCTCCAGCACGAGACTCGTGCCGTGCATGTCCGGCTTTGCGACGAACAGCGGCACGATGACCGCGGCGACGACGAGCGGCCGCACGATGCGCATGGTGCCGACCTTGCGGGCCGGACCGAGGTCAGTGGCGAGGACCGCGCCCCACACCACGCCGTTGACGATCATGGCTTGGGACAGTTGGGACAACACGTTCGGGCTCCGTTCGATTGGCTTCGGGTGTCGCTGAACGTCTCCCACTGTCGCCGCGAGGCGGGTACCAGCGGATCGGAGCGCGCGCCGATCTCCGGTACGAGCCGGGTGCCCGGGGCGCTTTTCCGGTCGTGGTACCGCGGTACCAAGCGCCGGCACCGAGATCAGCCCGTACGGCGACGTGGCGGTCTCCGGGCCGCACGTAAGGTCGTGCAGGTGGCTGGTAGTTGTTTGGCGTGGGTACGCCCGTCCGCGCTGTCGAGGGGGTGAGACCGGGGTGACCGGCGGCAACGACAACGCGGTGATCGGCTGGATGCGCCGGCGCCGCGGGACGCTCGACTGGGAGCCGATGCCCGAGTGGCTGATCTGGGCCGTCCGTGCCTTCGGGTTCGTGTGCATTGGGCTCGCAACGTTTTATGCCCAAGCGCACACGCACGACCGCGAAGACCTCGCGCTGCAGATCGTCGGCTACGCGGTGATCGGCGTGGCGATGCTGACGTGGGCGCTGTTGGATGCTGGCACTCCGGAGGGCGTACCACGCGGCAGTTGGCTCCCGTGGATGCTCGGCATCATCGCCGCGGTGTCCGGCGCGCTCTGCATGTCGCACAACGGCGGGCTTATCGTGCTCTTGGCGTGCATCGCGGCTCTGGTCGCGGGCGGCGACACCGCGTTCGGTGCGGCGTTGGCGGTCGCCGGCACCGGAATCCTCGGTGTAATGGCCGGCGCCATCGCGTTCGGTACGAACGTCGCCGAGCTAATCGGCTACCCGGTCACGATCCTCAGCGGCCT
>DATFRR010000283.1:0-3185 GCA_035263025.1 Micromonosporaceae bacterium | reverse complement strand
GCCGATCCGGCCGGCATCACGGCGTACGGGACGTCGGTCGGCTATCTGCCACTGCGCCAGTGGATCGCCGACAAGCACGGGGTGGACGCGGACAACGTGATCGTGACGAACGGTTCGTTGGAGGCCGACGCGTTCGTCTTCCAGCACTTCGTCAAGCCGGGCGACGCGGTCATCGTGGAGAAGCCGACCTACGACCGGACGCTCGCGAATCTGGTCGCGCTCGGTGCGGACGTCTACCAGATCAACCTGGACGCTGACGGCATCGACGTGGACGACGTACGCGCGCTGCTGGAGTCCGGCGTACGCCCGACGCTCGCGCACATCATCCCGAACTTCCAGAACCCGGCAGGCGTGACGTTGTCGGCCGCGCGCAGGTCGGCGCTGGTCGCGCTCGCCGCGGAGTATGGCTTCACGATCTTCGAAGACGACCCGTACGCGGACATCCGCTTCCGCGGCGAGCGCCTGCCCACCATGCTGAGCCTCGACGCCCGCGGCCGCGACGTTCCGGGCCGAGATCCTCAGGGCCGAGATCCTCAGGGCCGAGACCTTAACGGCAACGTCGTGCACGCCAGTTCGTTCACGAAGACCGTCTGTCCTGGCGTACGGGTCGGCTACCTAGTCGGTCCGAAGCCACTCATCGCGACGATCGCAAAGCGCGCTACCAGCCTCTACATCTCGCCGGTCATGGTCACCGAAGCGATCGTCCATCAGTTCTGCATATCCGGCGACATCGACGCGTCGATCAAGACCGTGTGCGCCGCGCTGGGCGAGCGTGCGTCGACCCTCGCGGCCTCGCTTCGAAAGCACATCCCGGGCGTACGGTTCACCGAGCCCAACGGCGGCTACTTCCTGTGGGTCGAGCTACCCGACGATGTCGACGTGGACCAGGTCGTGCCCGCTGCGGCCGACCGTGGTGTCGCAGTCGTCAAGGGCAGCGATTTCCTGCTCGAGGGCGGCCGGCACGCGCTACGGCTGGCGTATTCGGCGGTTACCGTCGACAAGATCGACGAGGGGGTACGCCGATTGGCCGCGGCGATCGCGGAGACGCGCGCCGCGAACTGATGCGCCCCATGATCTGATCGGACGAATCCCGCGACGTGCTCCGGCGACGGTGCTGGCATGCGCACCCGCGCTGCCGCACAATGCACCGGGCGATCACAGGATCTGGGCACACGATCGCCTGCCGACCAACCCTCGCGGCGGCACCGGGCGCGTCAGATGTCCCCCCACCCCACATCGGACCTGCCCGGTGCCGCCATCCCGCGACATCGCTCGCCAGCCGTCCGCGAACGCTTCGCCATCGCGCGGGTGGGGGCATCCAGCGGGTGTGGCGCCGGATACGCGACTGAAGAAGTCCCCAGTGAGCGGGTAACCTCTGCCGCGGAAGTACGTCGCCCCTGCCATTGCCTTGACCAGAGACCCACCGCCATGGGCTCGGCGCGTACCGCCACGGGACCAGAGTCGCGAACCGTCGCACCCCTCCAGCCGCGCGCAGCGCAACGCGCGTGGGCTGACGCACGGCGCGAGCGCGACTTCCCATCCCGGTGCCCTACAACCGGCCGGCACGCCGGCCACTCGAGCCGACAGGACGCGAGCGGGAGGTGAAGAGCATGGCGCGCAAGGGAGATGACCGCGACCCGCGGGGCCTGACCCGGGCACTCAGCGCGATGACGCGAATTCTCGGTACCACACCGACCCGCCATCCACATGACATCGGCGGCGCCTCGCATCGGTCGATCGTCGACTGCGCCGTCTACGTCAACGGCAAGCGCCGCCCCGGCAGCTGGGACTACGCGGAAGCGCTCGACACCGTACGCCGTACGCCGAACTCGTTCATGTGGCTTGGTCTCCATCAGCCGCGCGCCGAGGAACTCGCCGACATCGCGGAGACGTTCGAGTTGCACGAACTGCCGGTCGAGGACGCCCTCCAGGGCTATCAGCGGCCGAAGATCGAGCGCTATCCGGCGATGACATTCGCCGCGTTGCGTACCACCCGCTATATCGAGCACAGCGAGCTGACCGAGACGTCGGAGATAGTCGAGACCGGCCACGTGATGCTGTTCCTCGGTAAGGACTTCGTCATCACCGTTCGGCACGGCGCGCCCACCGAGCTGGCCTCGCTGCGCGCCGATCTCGAGGCGGATCCGGAGCAGCTCGCCGAGGGGCCGTGGGCGGTCGCGCACCGCATCTACGACCGCATCGTCGACACGTACGTCGAGACGGCCACCCAGATCGAGTTGGACATCGACCAGCTCGAGGACAGCGTATTCGCGCGCGACCGGCAGAGCTCGATCCAGCGCATCTACCAACTCAAGCGCGAGCTGGTGGAGTTCAAGCGCGCGGTGCTGCCGTTGCAGCGGCCGGTTGCGGACATCGCCGGCGGCCACATCGCCGACGTACCCCTGGAACTGCAGCGCTACTTCCGCGACGTGAACGACAACCTAAGCCGCACCGTGGACCAAGTTCTGTCATTCGACGACCTGCTGAACTCGATCCTGCAGGCCAGGCTCGCGCAAGTGACCGTCGACCAGAACGACGACATGCGCAAGATCGCGGCGTGGGCCGGTATTGCGGCGGTCTGGACCGCGGTCGCCGGCATTTACGGCATGAACTTCGCCTACATGCCGGAGCTGAATTGGCGGTACGGCTATCCGGCCGTGCTCGGGCTCAGCCTGCTGGCGTCGATCATCCTCTACCGCCAGTTCCGCAAGTCCGGCTGGCTGTAGCGGCCGCCCACACGGCGGCGCCGGTTCGCGACCGCGCTGCTACCGACGGCGATCCTTGGACGACCGCAGGACGTCCTCGACGTCGTCCGCGCTCGCACCGGTCGCGGGATCGCCGGACTTGCCCGACGACTTCGAGCCACGACGGGTCGACGCGTCGTTCAACTTCGCGTCGGCCTTGTCGGCCAGGTGGTGTGCGGTGTCGCCGCCACGCGGCTTCGGTTCCGACATCGCATCGCGCATCTCGTCGGTCATGTCCTCTGCCATGCCGCCGGACATTCCGGAGTCATTCATCCCGGAGCTGTTCATCCCGGAGTTGTGGCGGCCGGCATCCCGCATGGCGTCGCCGCTCACACCCGGCTCGCGCGAGGCACCGCCACCGCGCGCATCGTGGATCCGTCGCTGGACGTCGGCAGCGGATATGCCGTGGTCCTTCGCCCAGCCGGCCATCTTCGACGCGGC
>DATFRR010000282.1:0-12875 GCA_035263025.1 Micromonosporaceae bacterium | reverse complement strand
CTCGGCGCGCAGCACGACGACGTAGTCGCGCGGTCCGATCTGGCCGGAGCGACCGTCGTCATCAACACCGCCTGGGACACCGGCATGGGATCCTCGCTCCGGGCGGGGCTCGGCGCGCTTTCCGACTCGGCAACCGCGGCCGAAGCCGCCGACGCGGCCGCTATCCTGCTCGTCGACACACCCGGCATCACGCCGGCGGCGGTACGGCGGATCATCGAACGCGGCGCGCCGGCGGCCCTGGTCGCGGCGACGTACGCCGGCGAGCTCGGCCATCCCGTACTGCTCGGCCGTGATCACTGGCCGGGCGTGATCGAGGCGGCGACTGGTGATCGTGGCGCCCGCCCCTACCTTCGCGCGCACCGCGATCTCGTGGCGCTCGTGCCATGCGACGACGTGGCGAGCGGCGAGGATATGGACACGCCACCGGAGGCAGGATGACGTCGCACCCGGACGGGGTGACATCGCACCGGTGGCGGGCAGCAAGATCGCGTGAAGGGTACGCAGGGCTGGCGAACTGCCCGCGGTCGGCGTCATAGTTCAGCCATGAGCCCAGACGACGCCGACGGGACCGCGGCGATCTCCGACGACGCCCTTGGCCAGCCCGTCGATGGTTACACCGCGCCGGAGCAGCTGGCCAAGGCGCTCGCCGAGGTGGGATATCTCGCCGACGAAGGTCTCGCGACCGCGGGATACCTCGCCATGCGGCTCGGCCGGCCGCTGTTCCTGGAGGGCGAGGCGGGCGTCGGCAAGACGGCGTTTGCGCAGGCGCTCGCGGACGCGACGGGTGCGCATTTTGTCCGCCTCCAATGTTACGAGGGCATCGACTCCTCGCAGGCGCTCTATGACTGGGACTTCCCGCGCCAGATCCTGCACCTGCGCACGCTCGAGGCAACCGGCGCACCGCTCGATGCCACGGCCGTCGAGGCCAGCCTCTACGATCGGCGATTTCTGATTGCACGCCCGCTGCTCCAGGCGCTGGAGAACGACCCGTGCGTGCTGCTCGTCGACGAGATCGACCGGGCCGACGACGAATTCGAGGCGTTTCTGCTGGAGATGCTCGCGGACGCGGCGATCACCATCCCGGAGGTCGGGCGCATCGCGGCCGCGCATCCACCGCTCACCGTGCTTACCAGCAACCGGACGCGCGAGGTGCACGACGCATTGAAGCGCCGCTGCCTTTACCACTGGGTCGAGCACCCCGGATTCGAACGCGAGGTGCAGATCCTGCGGACCCGTCTGCCGGACCTGACCGCGCGGCTCGCGGAGCAGGTCGCCGAGGCGGCCGGCCGGATGCGCGGGATGGACCTGCTCAAGCCGCCCGGCGTCGCGGAGTCGCTGGACTGGGCCGGCGCGCTCGTGGTGCTGGGCGCCCGTACGCTCGACCCGGACGTCGCGGCCAGCACGCTGGGTACGGTGCTGAAATACCGAGAGGACGCCGACCGGGTCCGTACCCAGGGCCTGGCCGCGCTGATCGGCGGCTGACGTGTCCCGCGACGTGACCGGAGTCCTGGTCGAGTTCGCTCGTACGCTGCGGCACGCCGGAGTGGACGCGTCGCCGCAACGCGTCGCGTCGATGCTCGCCGCCGTCGATGCCCTGGACGTCACGGACATCCGGGACACCTATTGGGCCGGCCGCATGACGTTGTGCGGAACGCTTGACGATCTCGGGATCTATGACTCGGCCTTCGCCGCGTACTTTGGCGGCCACGCGCCGATCCGTGGCCTGCCCGTGCCGCTGGCGCCGGTGCTGCCGCGTCCGGCGCTTCCGTTCGGCGCTGCTTCGCTGGGCGACGACGGCGACACCGCGGAAGCGGTCCAGGTCTCGGTCTCGGCCGCCGACACCGAGGTGCTGCGGAGCAGAGATGTCGCGACCTTGTCGGCCGTGGAGCGCGCTGACGTGCGGCAGATGATCTCGATGCTCGCGGTCGGCACGGCGCCGCGATCCAGCCGCCGGCGAGTGGCAGCGACACGGGGCGAGGTCGACCCGGGCCGTACGGTGCGGGCGATGTTGCATCGCGGCGGTGAACCGACCCGTCTCGAGTACCGCCGCCGGCGCACCACACCACGGCGCCTCGTGCTGCTGGTGGACGTGTCCGGCTCGATGGCGCCGTACGCGGACGCGCTGCTGTGTCTCGGTTTCGCCGCGGTTCACCGCGCACCGAGCCGCACCGACGTGTTCACCATCGGCACCCGGCTCACCCGGGTCACGCGTGCGCTCCGCCACCGCGATCCGGACGCGGCGCTCCGCGCCGCCGGCGCCGCGATCCCGGACTGGCACGGCGGCACCCGGCTCGCAGAATCGATCAAGGCGTTCCTGGACCGCTGGGGACAACGTGGCACAGCCCGGGGTGCGGTCGTCGTACTGTGCAGCGACGGGTGGGAGCGTGGCGACGCCGCGGATCTCGCCGAACAGGTCGCGCGGTTGTCCCGGCTGGCGTACCGGCTGGTCTGGGTGAACCCGCACCGCGGCAAACCTGGCTACGAACCGCTCGCGGCGGGAATGGCGGCGTGCCTCGGTCATCTTGATGCTTTTGTATCCGGGCATTCGTTGGCCGCCCTCGAAGAGTTGGTAGGGGTGATCGCACATGCGTGACGTCCTCGACGATCTAGACCGTTGGTACGGCGAGGGTGCGCCGGTCGCGATGGCGACCGTGGTGGCGACGTGGCGGTCCGCACCGCGACCCGCCGGCGCGACGATGCTCGTCGGTCCGGACGGCACCGCGGTCGGCAGCGTCTCGGGCGGCTGCGTGGAAGGCGCCGTCTATGAGTTGGCCCAGCAGGTGGTCGCGTCCGGCGATCCGGTGTTGCAGCGCTACGGCGTCAGCGACGACGACGCGTTCGCGGTCGGACTGACCTGCGGCGGCATTCTCGACATCTACGTGGAGCGCGTCGACGACCAGCTGTTCCCGCAGTTCAAGGACGTCGTCTCGGCGATCCGCACCGGCCAGCCGGTGGCCGTGGTGACATGCGTGCAGACCAACGGCGAAGATCCCGAGCACCGCGTCGGGCACCGCCTCGTGGTCTACCCGGACCGCGCCGACGGCACGCTCGGCAGCCAGCGCATCAACGACGCGGTGATCGACGACGTACGAGGCATGCTGGCCGCCGGACGGACCGGCGTGCTGCGCTACGGATATCAGGGCGAGCGCCGCGGCGACGACCTGACGCTGTTCGTCGCCTCGTACCAGACGCAGCCGCGCATGATCGTGTTCGGCGCGATCGACTTCGCCGCCGCCGTGGCACGCATCGGAGTGTTCCTTGGTTACAAGGTGACCGTGTGCGACGCGCGTCCGGTGTTCGCGACCAAACGTCGTTTCCCCGACGCGCACGAAGTGGTCGTCGCGTGGCCACACCGCTATCTGCGAGCCGAGGCCGAGGCCGGCCGCGTCGACGAACGCACAGTCGTCTGCGTCCTGACACACGACCCGAAGTTCGACGCACCGGTGCTCGAGGTCGCGCTGCGGTTGCCGCTGGCGTACGTCGGCGCGATGGGCTCGCGTCGTACCCATGACGATCGGCTGACGCGGTTGCGTGAACTCGGCATCACGGACGAAGAGTTGTCGCGGCTCGCGTCACCGGTCGGTCTCGACCTCGGCGCGCGTACCCCGGAAGAAACCGCGATCAGCGTTGCGGCGGAAATCATCGCGGCCCAGTGGGGCGGCTCGGGTGAACGGCTGACAGAACTGGCTGGACGGATCCACCATGAACCGTAGGGTCCCGATTTCCGTTCGGCGCTACGCGACCCGTCAACCCGCAGATGCGAGTTAAACAGCGGTGTTCTCCCAGCAAATGCGCAATGAGACGGCATCATCGCATCGCAGCCGTTGACCTGGTGACGGCATTCAAGCGGCCGATGCGCGACTGCAGATCCGCTGGGTAGCCCGCAGTTGGTCTTGCGCGCAGCCGGTTCACACGATTGGCTTTGAGCTACGCGCGCTCTTGGCGCGCCACCCACCTCCGCGCGGTCGCGCGGGTTCCGTCGTGAGCGGGAGGCCTGATGGCTTCGGTCAGTGTCACCGTAGACGGCGTTCGTTACGACGACGACGTCGAAGCTCGAACATTGCTCGTCCACTATCTGCGCGAGAACCTCGGCAAGGTCGGCACGGTCGTCGGTTGCGACACCAGCAACTGTGGCGCGTGCACGGTCCTGCTCAACGGCCGCAGCGTCAAGAGCTGCTCGGTTCTCGCAGTGCAAGCCGATGGCCAGGAGGTGACCACGGTCGAGGGCCTCGCCCGCGACGGTGTGCTTCATCCCGTACAGCAGGCGTTCCATGACCGCCACGCGCTGCAGTGCGGCTTCTGTACGCCCGGCATGATCATGGCGGCGGTCTCGTTCCTCGCCGATGAGCCGAACCCGACCGGCGAACAGATCCGCGAGGGCATTGAGGGCAACCTGTGCCGTTGCACCGGATACCAGAACATCGTGCGGGCAATCTCGGACGCCGCCGCCGCGATGCGGTCCGGCGACACCGCACAGCCGGCCGCGACGGAGGTGTCGGTATGACCGTCACCGACGAGCGCCCCGCCGAGGTCGGTGCGCCGCGCCGTCGCAAGGAAGACGCACGGCTCATCACCGGCCGGACCAACTGGACCGACAACATTGTGCTGCCCGGCATGCATTACATGGCCGTGTTGCGCAGCCCGGTCGCCCATGCCCGCATCAGCCACATCGACGTGTCGGCAGCGCGTTCGCGCTCCGGCGTCGTCGACGCGTTCACCGGCGCTGACATCGCCGACTTCCAAGGATCGCTGCCGTGTGCGTGGCCGGTCACGCCGGACATGGTGCACCCGAACCGCCCGCCGCTCGCCGTCGACGAGGTCCGCCATGTCGGTGAGCCGGTCGCGGTGGTCATCGCGCGCAGCCGGAACGCGGCCGTCGACGCGCTCGAGGCGATCGACGTGGACTACGAGGATCTGCCCGTCGTGCTCGACATGGAGGCCGCGCTCGCCGAGGGCGCCGACCTCGTGCACAGCGACAAGGGCACGAACAAGAGCTACACGTGGATCTTCGAGTCCGGCGCGGCAGGCACCGGCGCCAGCACCGACGAGGCGTTCGCGCAGGCCGAGGTCGTAGTGAAGCGCCGCTACAAGCAGCAGCGCCTGATCCCGTCGTTCATGGAGCCGCGCAGCGTGGTCGTCGACCCGACCGGTGACGTGATCACCGTGTGGTCGTCGACACAGATCCCGCACATCACGCGGTTCCTGATGTCGCTGCTGACCGGTACGCCGGAGCACAAGGTACGCATCATCGCGCCGGATGTCGGTGGCGGGTTCGGCGGCAAGATCGGCGTCACGGCCGAGGAAATGCTGTCGTTCTTCGCGGCCCGCCGGCTCGGCAAGCCGGTGAAATACACCGAGACCCGGTCCGACAGCCTGGTTTCGGCGCACCACGGTCGCGACCAGATCCAGGACATCGAGATCGCCGCGAAGCGCGACGGCACGGTGCTGGGTCTTCGGGTGAACCTGCTCGCGAACATGGGCGCGTATCTCGGTCTCGTGGCGCCCGGCGTACCCCTGCTCGGTGCGTTCATGTACAACGCGATCTACAAGTTCCCGGCGTACCGCTTCGAGTGCAGCGGCGTCTTCACGAACACCACGATCACCGACGCATATCGTGGCGCCGGCCGTCCCGAGGCGACCTACGCCATCGAGCGACTGATGGACGAACTCGCCGTGGAACTCGGGCTCGACCCGATGGAGGTACGCCGCCGCAACTGGATCCGCCACGAGGAGTTCCCGTTCACCACGGTGGCGGGTCTCACGTACGACTCCGGCAACTACGAGGCGGCCACCGACAAGGCGATGGCGCTGTTCGGCTACGACGCGCTCCGCGCGGAGCAGGCGAGCCGGCGCGCCTCCGGCGATCAAGTCCAGCTCGGCCTCGGCATCTCGACGTACACGGAGATGTGCGGGCTCGCGCCGTCGCGCATCCTCGGTGCGCTGAGCTACGGTGCCGGCGGCTGGGAGCACGCCGCGGTGCGTATGCTGCCCACCGGCAAGGTCGAGGTGGTCACCGGATCGTCCGCGCACGGCCAGGGTCACGAGACGGCGTGGAGCCAGATCGTGGCCGACCAGCTGGGCGTTGCCTTCGAGGACATCGAGGTGCTGCACGGCGACACGCGTACGTCCGTCAAGGGCCTCGACACCTACGGCTCGCGGTCGCTCGCGGTCGGCGGCATTGCGCTCTACCAGGCGTGCCAGAAGGTCATCGAGAATGCGAAGCCGGTCGCTGCGCACATGCTCGAGTGCGACGTCAACGACGTCGAGTTCTCGAACGGCTCGTTCCGGGTCCGTGGCACGCCCGGCGAAGGCAAGACGCTCGGCGACTGCGCGCTCGCGGTGTTCGCCGCGCACAACCTCCCCGATGGCATCGAGCCGAACCTGGACGCGGAGGCGGTCTACGACCCGACGAACTTCTCGTTCCCGCACGGCACGCACCTGTGCGCGGTCGAGATCGACACGGAGACCGGCGTCACGAAGATCCGCAAGTACGTCGCGGTCGACGACGTCGGCCGGGTGGTGAACCCGCTGATCGTCGAGGGCCAGATCCACGGCGGCGTGGTGCAGGGCATCGCACAGGCGCTCTTCGAGGAGGCCGTCTACGACGGATCCGGCAACCTGTTGACGGGTTCGTTCGTGGACTACACGCTGCCGTCCGCGGCGGACCTCGTCGAGATGACGACGGATCGGACCGAGTCGCCAGCGCCCGGTCACCCGCTCGGCGTCAAGGGGGTCGGCGAGGCCGGCGCGATCGCATCCACGCCCGCCGTGGTCAACGCGATCGTCGACGCGCTGCGGCCACGCGGCGTCAACGACGTCGAAATGCCGTGTACGCCGGAGCGCGTCTGGCGTGCCGCGAACCTGAGTGGAGGCGCACAGTGATCCCTTCGAAGTTCGACTACGCGAAGGCCACCAGCGTCGACGACGCGGTGCGGCTGCTCGCCCAAGGCGGCGAAGACGCGAAGGTGCTCGCCGGCGGGCAGAGTCTGCTGCCGTTGCTGCGCCTGCGGCTCGCCGCGCCAACACTGCTAGTGGACGTCGGCTCGGTGCCGGAGATGACCGGGATCCGCGACGACGGCGACGCGATCGTCATCGGTGCGTCCACGACCCACGCGGACGTCCTGAACAACGCGCTCGTCAAGCAATACGCGGCGCTCGTGGCGAAGGCCACCGCGACGGTTGCCGACCGTCAGGTGCGTCACCGCGGCACGTTCGGCGGCTCGCTCGCACACGCTGACCCGGCCGGTGACCTGCCGGCGGTGGCGACTGCCTCGGACGCGGTCTTCACGATCGCCGGCCCGAACGGACGGCGGCAGGTGCCGGCGTCGCAGTTCTTCGTCGACTACCTGACCACCGCGCTCGGTCCGGACGAGGTGCTGGTCTCGGTACGGCTGCCGAAACGCGCCGGCTGGGGCGCGCACTACGAGAAGTTCAACCGGACGGCGCAGGCCTGGGCAATGGTCGGCGTCGCAGCGGCGGTACGCCGCGAGAACGGCCACATCGCGGAGGCGGCCGTAGGACTGACCAACATGGGCTCGGTCCCGATCCGCGCCCGCGGCGTCGAGTCGGCCCTGGTGGGCGGCGCGGCGAGTGCGGACGCGATCGGTGCCGCGGCGGCACACGCATCGGAGGGCACCAACCCGACGAGCGACGTGTCGGCGTCGGCGGAATACCGCGCGCACATGGTCGGCGTGCTGACGCGGCGCGCGTTGGTCGCCGCGGCTGGCCTCGGCTGACACCACGATTCGAGAAGGTTGCGCGCCGACGGACAACGTCCGTCGGCGCGCAACCGTTTGAGCAGGCAACCGTTTGAGGACGCAGCCGTTTTTTTGAGCACGGGGTCGAGCGGCGGGTCGGCTCGGCGCGGTCGATAGCGTCAGCGCGGTCGGTAGCATCGGGGTCATGACGATCGAGGTCACCGCATTCAACGCCGGCACTGTTCGACTCGGCGACCTCGAGGTGCCGCGGCTCGGCTTCGGCGCGATGCGTCTGCCGGGTCCGGGGGTGTGGGGTCCACCGGTCGATCGGGATGAGGCGATCCGGACCGTACGTCGCGCAGTCGAGCTCGGCGTACGAGTCATCGACTCGGCCTGGTACTACGGCCGCGATGTCGCCAACGAGGTGATCGCGGCAGCGATCCGGCCGTACCCGGACGACCTGGTGCTGGTGACCAAGCTCGGCGGAGCGCGGACAGATGACGGCGGGTGGTTCAACGGCATTACGCCAGACGGACTTCGCGCCGGATGCGAACGCGATCTGCGGGTGCTCGGCGTCGAGACGGTCCCCGTGGTCCACTTGCGATGGATGGACGGTGCACCGATCACGTTCGACGAGGCACTCGACGTGATGGTCGAGTTGCGTACCGAGGGCAAGATCGGTCGGATCGGATTGTCCAACGTCACTGCCGACCAACTCACCAATGCGTTGTCGCGCGCACCAATCGTCAGTGTGTCCAATCTGTTCGGTCCGGCCGAGCAGGGCGACGCCGCGACGGTCGACTTGTGCGCCGCGCACGGCATTGCGTACCTGCCGTTCTTTCCGCTGGCGGCGGGCCGTGTGGCGACCGCGGCGGACGACGCGCTGCGCGCCGTCGCGGCCAAGCACGACTGCACCAACGCCCAGGTCGCGATCGCGTGGCTGCTGCGCCGGTCGCCGACCATGCTGCCCATTCCCGGCACGTCGAAGGTGGCCCACTTGGAGGAGAACGTCGCTGCCGGTGCGCTGCGCCTGGACGATGACGACATGGCGGCGTTGGCGGCGGCGCTCGCATAGCTGAGCCTGGCGCGCCGCACCGCTGCGCAACCACGCCGCTGCGCAACCACGCCGCATCGTCCGGCATGATGATCACAACGGCGCTACCAACTGGGGGCGGGGAGCGTGTACGCGCTGGACATGAGCCACGAATACGCGGTAGGGCCGGCGGATGTGACCGCCGCGATCGGCGCGGGTTCGCTGTTCGTGGCGCGGGGTGCGATGCCGTCGTCGGTGTTGATCGACTTCCGTGAGGGCGGGTCGTTCTCGTTCGAGAGCGGCACCGGTGGGCGCGTGACGGGGATATTCACGCGCGTGGTGCCGGGCGAACTGGTCGAGCTTGCGTGGGCCGGCATGATCGCGACGTTGCGCGTGACGCCGACCGCGGCCGGCACGCGGCTGCACCTGACACACAGCGGCATTCCGAGCGAGGAACTGCTCGAGGCGTTTCGCACCGGCTGGCGCGACGGCCTGCGCCGCCTGGTGCTGCCGCCGCTCTTCCCGGAGGAACGCGCCGCGACCGGCGACGAAGCACATGTGCTGACGGCGTTTCTGGACTATCAGCGACACGTCATGACCGGCAAGCTGGAAGGGCTGTCCGAGGCAAACGCGCGGCGCAGCGTCGTGCCGTCCCGTACCACGCCGATCGGGCTGGTCAGGCATCTCGCGTTCGTGGAGCGCGAGTGGTTCGGCCGCTGGGTCGCGCAGCGCACCGATGTCATCATGGCCGACGACGACGGCTGGTCGGTGCCGGCCGACACCACCGTCGCGTCGACGATCGCCGACTATCAGGCGGCCTGCGCGGAGTCCGATCGCATCGCGAGCGGCCTGCCGCTGAGCCACTACGTACCGCATCCGCGGCTCGGCCAGGTGTCGCTGAGATGGATCTATACCCACATGATCGAGGAGACCGCGCGCCACGCCGGCCACCTCGACATCCTTCGCGAGCTGATCGACGGCGTCACCGGCGTCGATCCATGAGGCACCGCGCCGCGCTCTCAGTCGCCGAGATCGCGGAGGCGCGCCGCCGCTTCCTCCGGGCCGACGTCGTTGGAGAACGCGTCCATCGCTACCTCCGTGCCACCGAGCACCTTCAAGCGCTCGGAGCTGCGACGGTTGGTGAACAGCTCGACGTGTAGGGCGAGTTCGTCGCGCCCGTCGGCGGCGGGCGCCTGATGCCAGGCCGACACGTACGGCGTCGGTGTGTCGAAGAGCCGCTCGAACCGCTGCAGCATGTCGAGGTAGATGCCGGGGAACGCGTCGCTCTGTGGCTCGTCGAGTTCGGTGAGGTCAAGGCGCCGCCGTCTCGGGTAGAGGTGCACCTGGTAGGGCCACTTGGCGGCGTACGGCACGAACGCCACCCACTCGTCGGTGGCGCGCACGATGCGCCGTCCGTCGGCGATCTCGGCGGCGAGCAGATCGTCGAAGAGGTTGGTGCCACGGTCGCGCCGGTGCGCCGTGGCTCGGTCGATCATGCGTGCGATGCGGGGCGCCACAAACGGGTACGCGTAGATCTGGCCGTGCGGGTGCGGCTGGCTCACGCCCATCTCCGGACCACGGTTCTCGAAGCAGAACACCTGCACCACGCCCGGGATGGCGGCCAGCGCCCGGGTGCGGTCGGTCCACGCGTCGAGGATCAGCCGGACGTGGTCCGCCTTGAGTTCGGCGAACGTGGTGTCGTGGTCGCTGCAGAAGCAGATCACTTCGCATCGGCCGGTGGCCCGCGCAGAACGCAACAGGTCGCCGGTGTCGCTCGTGCCGGGTTCGTCCGCCGCCGACGCGAGCGCGGAGAAGCGATTCTCGAACACCACGACCTCGTACGATTCGGCCGGCACCTCGGTGGGATGGCCGTCGCGGCTCGGGCACAGGGGGCAGTCGTTCGCGCCCGGCGAGAACACGCGCGTCTGCCGATGACCGGCGACCACGACCCAGTCACCGGTCGGCGCGTCGTAGCGGACCCGTGACACCGCAGTTTGCGGCGGCAGTTCGCGTCGGTCTGGCGGCAGTGCGGCGCGACCGGTGGCACGGTCGTAGTAGATGATTTCGCGACCGTCTGCGAGCACGGCGCTGGACCTGTGCATTCGTACTCGCCGCCTCTGCCTGCCAATCCGTTCCGACGGTGCCGGCGACGAGCCTACCCGGCGCCATCTGCCACACTGGAACACCGCCGACGAGGCAACCTGTGCGCTGCTGTTCGATTGGGTCCTGGTGTGCGAGGCTTTCCGGACCCTCCGCGATCCTTCGCGGGCTGGCCAACGTCGTTGCGGAGCCGACATGACGGGTACGCGAGCCGGGCCACCGTCGATGGCGGGTGGCATTTGGGCGGCGCCCGGGCGGCTCAACCTGATCGGCGAGCACACCGACTACAACGATGGGTTCGTGCTGCCATTCGCGCTCGCTCAGTGCACGACGGTCACCATGAGGCCGCTGCCCGGTGTGCGTCGCTGGTCGGTGTCTAGCACCCGCTGCGACGGGCGTGTCGAGTTCACGCTCGCGGACCTGCGGCCGGGCGGGGTGACCGGATGGGCGGCGTACGTCGCCGGCGTGGTGTGGGCATTGACCGACGCCGGGTACGACGTGCCGGGCGCGGATCTCGCGATCGATTCGGACGTGCCGCTCGGCGCCGGCCTGTCGTCCTCGGCGGCACTCGAGTGCGCCGTGTTGTCCGCACTCTGCGACCTCGACGGACTCGACATCGCGGTGTCCGAACGACCAAAGCTCGCGCAGCGCGCCGAGAACGACTACGTGGGCATGCCGTGCGGCGTCATGGACCAGACCGCGTCCACGTTGTGTCGCGAGGGGCACGTGCTGTTCCTCGACTGTCGGAGTCTCGCGGTCGAGCACATTCCGTGTGATCTGCGCGCCGCCGGGCTCGCCATCCTCGTGATTGACTCCCGCGTGCGGCACCAGCACGTCGACAACGAGTACGCTGCGCGTCGCCGCTCGTGTGAACAGGCTGCTGAACTGCTCGGCGTCGTCGCCCTACGCGATGTGGACGACCTCGAGGCGGCGATGTCCAAGCTGCGCGATCCGGTGATGCGCCGACGGGTTCGCCACGTCGTCACGGAGAACGCCCGGGTGCTCGACGCGAGCGACCGGTTGCGCGCACATCGGATCACCGAGATCGGACCGCTGCTGACCGCGTCGCACGCATCGCTCCGCGACGACTACGAGGTCAGCGTGGCGGAGATCGACCTTGCCGTCGCGGTGGCGCTCGACCAAGGCGCGTACGGGGCGCGGATGACCGGTGGCGGGTTCGGGGGCTGCGTGCTCGCGCTCGTCGACGCGTCAATGGCGACCGAGGTCTCGTCGGCGGTGGCGGACGCGTTCCGACGGCAGGGGTACGCCAACCCAGCGACCTTCGTCGCGACACCGAGCGCCGGCGCACATCGCCTGTCCTGAGCGATCGGTGCGACTGCGTCGTGCGGTGGCACGTCGCGGGAACCACCTCCCACCTGCGCAGATGACCACTCGTACCACAGCAGTGCCCAATAAGGACGATCACCGGTGGACCGTTCGGTGCACAGAGTGTCAGAAATTGACAGAGATAGTTCCGCTGAAGGGTTGTTTTGCCTCCTCGCGCAATCAAGGATGTGCATACCTCTCCGTATGACGCAGTCGACGTCATATTCGAGGTTTCATGTCACGAAGCCCCCACAAGGAGGAGACATGCGGGCACGTCCCCAGGTGCTCACCATGCTCGCCGCGGCCGCGACGTTCGTCGCCGTGGCGCTGTCGATGTCGGCACCTGCGCAGGCCACGACGGTCACCGCCGTCGGCTCGGCGGTCACTGCGCAGTCCACGACGCCACACCTGCCGTCGACGTTGCACATGACCACACGGCAATCGTGTGCGACGCCGAACACGGCCCACACCATGCAGTGCTTTGCCATCCAGCGAACCGACGTGCGCGGCGTCGCCGCGAACGCGATCGCCCCGAACGTGACGCCGTCCGGCTACGGACCCGCCGACCTGGCGAGCGCGTACAAGCTGTCGACGGGAGCCGGCGCGGGTGAGACGGTCGCGATCGTGGACGCGTTCAACGACCCGACCGCCGCGTCCGACCTCGCGACCTACCGCAGCCAGTTCGGCCTTCCGGCATGTACGGTCGCCAGCGGCTGCCT
>DATFRR010000281.1:0-16872 GCA_035263025.1 Micromonosporaceae bacterium | reverse complement strand
TGCCGATCGGGATGTCGTTCTTCGGCACGGCGTTCAGCGAGCCGTCGCTGATCGCCATGGGGTACGCGTTCGAACAAGCGACGCACGCTCGGCGAGCGCCGACGTTCCTGCCGACGTTGCCGACGCCGTAGCTGCGTTGCGTTCGCGGCCGGGGTCGTGAACGCAAGACGGGCGGCGGGAAGGACGCTTCCCACCGCCCGTTTCGAACGGCTCGCCGAGCCGCAACGCCGCGGCCGCCTGCGTTCACTGGCACGTGATGTAGTGCAACGTCGAGTCCTCCGGTGGCAGGTCGCTGGAGTCAGGCACGTTCACGTATTCGACGGCCTGGTCGTCGTACCCGTCGGTGTCCGGGTCCGCCGGGTGGATGGTGATCGTGAGGGTCAGCTTCTTGCCCTCGTAGTTCGACAGACTGGTGTCGAGGAACGAGATGGTCGCCTTGCCGGTCACGGTCTGCGGATTCGTGTCCGTGGTCCACTTCGATGTCGGTTCGTCGGCTGTCCCGCTGTCGAGCAGTCCGTCGCCGCCCTCGGCGTCGCTCCAGTAGGCGGTTGTGTCGGTGGCCGCGCCCGGGCCCTCGTATTTGATCTCGAAGCTCATCGCCAGCACATCACCGCCACCGCCGCGCGCCATCTGGCAGTCATCGCGATCCCAGTAGACGGCGTAGTCGCGGATCGGCTGCGCCGCCGAGGTCGATGGCGACGCCGTCGGAGGGTGCGTCGTCGATCCGCCGCCGGGCCGGTGGGTGCTGGTCGGTCCGGCCGTCGCCGTCGGCGCGCCAACCGGTGTCGATGAGGTGACACCGGGCGTCGGCGAGGCGGATATCGCGGTCAGCGCACCTGTTCCGGTCACCGTCTTGTGCGCGCACGATGTGAGGAGGCAAGTCAGAACCGCGATCGACACGATCGCGACAACACGTCGGGGCATGGCATCGACACTTGCCGGTAGTGTCGTGCCCACGCCACCTTGTGTCGTGGACGCGACATCTATGGATTTTCCCAGCAAACGTTGACATTTCGTCAACGAGGGCATCGATTGGCGCGGTTACGCCGACCGCGCGATCACGCCGGTTGGCGCGGTTACGCCGAACGCAATGACTGGTACGCCGCCGCAAAGCCCTCCCGCCAGCTTGGGTAGCGCAGAGTCCAGTCCAGTTCGCGCTTCGCCTTGGCGTTCGAGGCGCCGCGTGCCTCGGTGGCCGCCATGACCGCACCCTCGCCTGCGATCAGTCGCGCGAGCCAACGCGGTAGGTGACGCGGCGGCTTGGCGCCCAACGCAATCGCCAGCGCCGGCAGCCATTCGCGCAGCGGCGCTGGCTCGTCGTCGACCACGTTGAACACACCGGTCACGTTCTGCTCGAGCGCCAGCACAGTGGCCGCGGCCGCGTCGTCGAGGTGGACGAACGACGACATGCCCGCACCGTTGCCGACGATCGGCATCTGACGCTTGCGTACCGGTCCGACCAGGCCATCGTTCGCGGCGCCGTAGAAGCCCCCGTAGCGCAGCGCCGCACCACCGGCTTCGGTGACGGCAGCGTCCAGGTGGCGCATGGCGTCGTTCATCTCGCGCGTACCCGCCACCGGCGTGGGGTCGAGCGGATCGTTCTCGGTCTTGACCGGACCACCGTCCCGGGCGTACCGGTAGGACGCGAAGCTTTGCGCCACGATCCGCGTCACGCCTGCCTCCCGCGCGGCGGCCAGCAGCGCATCGGTGCCCTCCGTACGCAACAGGTTGGTCTGCGCGAACGGCGTGTCCAGCTGGCGCGAGAAGCGTATGTTTGCCAGCGCCGTCGCCTGGTGGACGATCGCGTCAGGCTCGGCATCGAGCACCGCCTGGCGCACCGCAGCCGGGTCCAGCAGATCGAGCATGATCGACTTTGCGCCGAGCGCTGCAACCCGGTCGGCGTGCGGCGACGAGTGGTAGGTGCCGATCACCTCGTGTCCGCGGCCGATGAGCTGATCAACGAGCCGCGTGCCGATCGCACCGCTCGCGCCTGCGACGAAAACTCGCATGATGGTCTCCAAATCGACATCTGGTACATATGCCAGGCATGCGCCCGTCACATCCTTCGGTATCCGCGTGCCGGGCAGCCGCCCGTCACATCGGTTGGGTTTCGCGGGTCACTTCTATGACACCTCGCGACGGAGGGATGTGACCGGTGGACGAGACGAACTGGTTGGCCGACCGCTTCGAGGAGCACCGGCCGAGGTTGCGGGCGCTCGCATACCGGATGCTCGGGTCGATCACCGAGGCCGACGACGCCGTACAGGACGCTTGGTTGCGTCTGAGCCGGTCGGATGCCGATGAGCTGGCCAACCTCGGTGGATGGCTCACCACGGTGACCGCTCGGGTGTGCCTGAACATGCTGCGCGCCCGGCACGTACGCCGCGAGGAGTCCCTCGAAGTGCACCTTCCCGATCCGGTGGTCAGCACGGTGGGCGAGCTGCAGCCCGAGGAAGAGGCGGTGCTCGCCGATTCGGTGGGCCTCGCTCTGCTTGTGGTGCTCGACACACTGACGCCGGCGGAGCGGCTTTCGTTCGTCCTACACGACATGTTCGATCTGCCGTTCGAGGAGATCGCCCCGATGGTTGGCCGGACACCGGCCGCCGCTCGACAGCTGGCCAGCCGAGCTCGGCGCCGAGTCAAGGGCGCCGATGTGCCAGCGCCCGACCTGGACCTCGCCCGTCAGCGCCAGGTCGTCGACGCGTTCTTCGCGGCCGCCCGCGACGGCAGCTTCGACGCGCTCGTCGCGGTCCTCGATCCGGATGTCGTGCTGCGCATCGACGGTGGTCCGGCGCGGCCGCGGACCTCGATGCGGGTCGCCGGCGCGGCCGCCGTCGCTGCACAGTCGTTGACCGGACTCTCGTCCGCACTTCCGTCGGTACGCGTGGATCCGGCACTCGTCAACGGCGCTGCCGGCGCGGTGATCAGCGCACGAGGACGGCCGATGACCGTGATCGGGTTCACCGTCGTCGATGGCCGGATCGTTGCGATCGACGCGATCGCCGACCCGGAGCGCGTACGAGCCATTACCGCGGACGCGTTTCCGGAGCCGTAGCCGAAGACCAGGAGCGGCCTTCGGTCGCAATGGTGGGTGCGATGGGGCAGATTGATAACGTGCGCGTTGTCGTCGTCGGTGGCAGTGCCGCCGGGCTGTTCACATCGTTGCTCCTCGCGCGCGCCGGCCACGAGGTCGTCGTGCTCGACCGCGATCCGCTCGAGCCCGCGCGTGACGTCGAGGACGCGGCTGAGTCGGCGTTCCGTGCCGCCGCACCGCAGATCGTCCAGCCGCATGTAGTGCTGTCGCTGTGCCGAGAGCTGCTGCTGGAACGGCTGCCGGACGTGTACGACGACTTGGTCGCGGCGGGCGTCGGGCAGGCGCCATTGTCGACGCAGATGGCACCGTCGCTCCCGGATCGCAGCGCGTGGCCGGGCGACGAACGGCTCGCGCTGTTGATGACGCGGCGCGCGACGTTGGACTGGGTGCTGCGGCGCGCCGTGGCGGAGCAGTCCGGCGTCACGGTACGCGGCGGTGTCGCGGTCACCGGCCTACGGGCACGGCCGGGAGATCCGCCGTACGTGACCGGTGTGCAGTCCGCCGATGGTGAGCTCGCCGCCGATCTCGTGGTGGACACGACCGGCCGTCGCTCGCCGATCGACCGGTGGCTCACCGCGATCGATGCGCGGCCGACTGCCACGGTTGGCGCCGAGTGCGGCCTCGCGTATTACAGCCGGCACTACCGGCTGCGTACGGACTCGGACCTGCCCGGTCCAACCGCGACACGGATAGTCGCCGGGCTCGACGAGTTCACCGTCGGCATCTGGGGCGAGGACAACTCCACCATGGTGTGCCTCATCGCGCCGATGGCCGACGACAAACGGTTCCGCGCGGTACGCGATCCGGGCGTGTTCACCGCCGTGCTGCGTACCGTGCCGATCTACGCCCAGTGGCTGGACGTCCTCGAACCCGTCACCCCGATCTATCCGATGGGCGGCTTGCACAACACGCTCCGCCGGCTCGTCGTCGATGGAACACCGGTGGCGTACGGACTTCACGCGATCGGAGACACGGTGTGCACCACGAACCCGACGCTCGGGCGCGGGCTGAGCCTGGCGCTGCGCGAGGCGGTCGACCTCGTCGACGCGCTGGCCAACGGCCACGACCAACCGGCCGAGCTGGCGAGCGTGTTGCACGAGCGTGTCGAGAGTCAGGTGGCACCGTTCTACGACGACCAGGCGGCCATCGACGCCCGACGGCTCGCGGAGTTGCGGCATCGCATCTTCGACGCCCCGGCACCGTCCACACCGGACGCGCCAGATCGAGTGACGTACGCACAACTGCGCAACGCGGCGCCGTTCGACCCGGCCGTGTTTCGGGCGTTCTGGAAGGTGATGGGGATGGTCTGCCTGCCGGAGACCGTCTACACCGATCCGGAGATCGTGGCTCGGACGCATGAGGTCATCCGTACCCATGGTGCCGGCCCACCGATCGCGCAGCCGAGCCGAGCCGACCTGCTTGCCGCGCTCGGGCAGCAGCCGTAGCCAGCCATCCACCAATCGCCGAAGCGGGCGACGGTCAGCCGCCGGTACGTTTCACCCGCGCCGCCTTGTATTCGGCGACCACGAGGTCGGTCAGTTCCTGCACGGACGTGTCCGCAGTCGCCTTGTCGAAGGTGATCTCACCGTGCTGCAGCACGTTGATGCGGTCGCAGACGTCTAGGACCTGCGCGTAGTTGTGCGCGATGATGATGATCGACACCTCAGCGCGCGCCTTGAGATCGCGGATCAGGTCGAGGATCAGCGCGCCCTCTTTCGCGCCCATCGCAGCCAGCGGCTCGTCGAGAAGCAGAATCTTCGCGTCCGAGTAGACGGACCGCGCCACCGCGATCGCCTGCCGCTGCCCACCGGACAGCTTCGCGACCTCGACGTTGACGTCGGCGATGTTGACGCCCATGTCGTCGAGATGTTCCTTGGCGAGCTTGCGCATCAACCGGTTGTGCAGGAAGGGCCAGCGCACGCGTTCCCGGTTCAGGAACATGTTGTGGTAGACGCTGAGTTCGTTGACCAGCGCGAGATCCTGGTAGACCGTGTCGATGCCGACCGAACGCGCGTGGTCGACCGAGCGC
Organism: Micromonosporaceae bacterium; assembly: GCA_035263025.1. Classification (GTDB taxonomy): domain Bacteria; phylum Actinomycetota; class Actinomycetes; order Mycobacteriales; family Micromonosporaceae; genus DASQPR01. The sequence goes on along the minus strand of DATFRR010000281.1, from coordinate 11,749 downwards.
AGCACCACCTCGGTGCCGTCGACGAAGATTCGGCCGGCGTCCGGCCGGTGGTACCCACAAATGATTTTGATCAGTGTCGACTTGCCGGCGCCGTTGTCGCCGATCAGCCCGAGCACCTCGCCCTTGCGAAGCTGCAGGTTCACGTCCTGCAGCGCGGTCAGGGCGCCGAACCGCTTCGCGATGTGCTCGACCCGCAGGACCGCGGTGTCTTCGCTGGCCCGGGGCTGGACAACCGCCGTCATCACGTCCTCCCGGTGCGTCGCAGGCGCGACAGGTACTGGTTGGCGATCATCGACACGAGAATCGCGCCGCCGAGGATCAGGAAGTACGGGTTCGCACTGATGCCGATCAGGTTGAACCCGTTCTGCAACTCGGCGAGCACGAGTGCGCCGAGGAACGCGCCGGCGACCGTACCGGAGCCCCCGGCGAGCGCGGTGCCACCGATGACCGCGGCGGAGATCGCCAGGAACGGGATCTGTGCACCGCCGCCGAGGTTCGGGTCGATGGTGTGCACGCGGAACGCCTCGGCGATGCCGGCGAACCCGGCGAGCACGCTGGCAATCATGAAGTTGCCGATTTTGATGCGGCGGAACCGGATGCCGGCCTCCGTCGCGCCGATGCTGTTGCCGCCCACCGAAATGGTGTGCAGGCCCCACCGCGTGCGCGTGAGGACAAGGTGGAACACGATCACGATCCCGACCGCCCAGATCAGCTCGGCCCAGCCGGATGGCGGTCCGATGAACTGACGGATCTTGCCGTCCATGCCGGCCGGGATCTCCGCTGGGTACGCATGCGAGGTGGTAAGCACGAAGCCCTGCAATGCGTAGAACGTGCCGAGCGTGGCAACGAACGACGGCACGCGCAAGACGATCGACACGAATCCGTTGAACCAGCCGATGCCGGCCGTGACCACGAGCGCCAACACGATCGCCGGGATCGACGGTATGTGGTAGAAGTCCGCGAAGTAGTGCATCAGGAATGGCGCCAACGCGAACGTCATGCCGACCGATAGGTCGATCTCGCCGCTGATCAGCAGCAGCACGATGCCGGTGGCGACGATCGCGGTGGGTGCCGTGGCCTGCGCGATGTTGAGCAGGTTGCTCTGGCTCAGGAAGATCGAGCGGTTGTATTCGAAGTAGCCCATCAGGGCCAGCGCAACGATGAGGACGCTTGCCTCGCGTCGTTGCAGGAAGGTGTCGCGCAGGACGGTCAGAACGTTGCGGCGCGTCACCGATGCGGGCGGCGAACTGCTCTGCTCAACCGGTTCGACGACCTGGACATCGTCACTCACGGTGCCACGTCCTCCTTGTGGATGTCGCAGCGGCTTGCCCTGGGTGATTGTGGCGAGCCGGTCGGCCTACGCGGCAGGGCGCCGCACGTTAGGTCTGGCCGCCACAATCACCCATGGCATAGCCGTTGGGCAAGAGCACCCACGAATCAGGCGTGCGAGATCGCGCCGCTGCGGTTGATGAGCTTCGGCGCGGTGTCCGAACCTTCGTACCGGCTCTTGGTCGACTGGTACGGGTCGACCGTGTCCTTCGTGACGAACAGCAGGCCGGTGTTGGTCTGAACCGGGAAGATCAGACCGCCCGACAGCTTGTAGAGGTAGAGCGCGAATACCGGTAGGAAGCCCTGCAGGTAGGGCTGCTGGTCGATGGTGTAATCGAGGTCGCCGCTCTTGATCGAGGCAAGCGTCTCGGGCACCAGGTCGAACCCGCCGGCCACCTTGAGGCCCTTGTCGCGCATCTTGTACTTGGCGACGGTCTGGCCAACGGACTGTGTGGAGCCCGCGTCCACCGCGAGCATGCCGGCCAGGTTCGGGTGGCCTTGGGCGTAGGCGTCGATGATGGACAGGCCCTTGGTGACGTCGGCGTTGGTGGCCACCGCGGTGAAGGTGACCGGCTTTCCGGAGTCCTTGAACGCTTGCTGCGCACCGTCGATGCGTGGCTGGATGTTCAACTGACCGGGCGTGGCGATGAACGCCGCCACGTCGCCGGACTGGACCTGGCTGAGCGCGCGCTGGCCGAGTGCGTACCCGGAGTCGTAAAGGCCCTGGCCGATGTAGGCAAGCCGGTTGCTGCCCACGTCGTCGCGTGCGCCGTCGGCGTTGTACGACACCACCGGGATGCCGGCGCTCAACGCGTTGTCGATGGGTCCACGGAACGCGGTCTTGTCGACGACGCAGACCGCGATGCCGTCGGCCTGGCCGCTGACCGCTGTGTTGACCGCGTCGACCATCTCGGCCACGATCGCGTCCTTCGACCCGGTCCACTGGAACGTCGTGCCGAGCAGCTTGCACGCGTCCTCGGCGCCGTATTGCGTCGGGGTGAAGAACGGGTTCGTCGTGACGTGACAGACGAAGACCCACTTCCACTTTGGTGTCTTCGGGAAGTTACCGATCGCGGCGCTCGCCGTGTTCTGATCCTTGCTGCAGGCCGCGAGCAACGCGGTCGCGGCAAGCGATGCGCTAGCCAATCCCGTCCCGGCGAGCAGTCGCCGCCGAGTGACCGGGTTGAGGTCGAGGGTTTCTACCGCTTCCTCGACCTTCGGGTGAACCTTCTTCATCAAGACCTCCTGACCGCCGACCCGTCGTTTGTGAAGCCGACGGGGCGCTGTGCCGATGTGAGCGGTATGCGACAGCAGCGCCGTGGTGGGGTCCGGAAACATGCGCGGGCCGCCGGCACTGCTTCCTGGCCGGTGCACCAGGTGCGGCTGTCGGGCTGGGCAGGCGATGGCGCGGCCGCCGTGGGGCTACACCACGGCCGGGCCACCGATGGTGCCTGACCCGTCCGTGTCCTGGACGGGTCGGTGCGGCGTCGTCGAGAAGCGGATCGATCGTCGTGGTCTGGTGATGTCATCGCCCGAGCCGTCGTCGACGAGACGTCCGGGTGGTATGCGTGGTCGGGGAAACGCTGGGTTACGTGCGGTCGAAAATACGACGTCGCATCCCGGAAGTGTGAACGTTAACATACGGGACGTCAAGAGCAGCCGACGGTGTGTCAACGATCGGTCGCACCCGCGGTGCGCGTCCACAGAGGAGGCGACGTGTCCGCCCTGCCGAGCCGTGCGCTGGGGAACACCGGCATGGACATCACTACCGTGGGTCTCGGCGCCTGGGCCATTGGCGGCGAGGGCTGGGAGCACGCCTGGGGGCCGCAGGACGACGCGGAGTCCATCGCGACGATCCGCGAAGCGGTCGCGGCCGGCGTCAACTGGCTCGACACCGCGCCGATCTACGGACTCGGTCACTCCGAGGAGGTCGTCGGCGAAGCGCTGGCTGGACTGCCGGCAAACGAGCGGCCATATGTGTTCACCAAGTGCGGGCTGCGCTGGGATCCCGACGACCCGATGGGGCCGCAACAGCGCGATGCCCGCGCGATCCGCTGGGAGGTCGAGCAGTCGCTGCGCCGGCTGCGTGTCGAGCGGCTGGATCTGCTGCAAGTCCACTGGCCGCCGCTGCACGGTCCCGCGCTCGACGACTACTGGCAGGTGATGGTCGACCTGAAGGCGGCCGGCGTCGTGCGTGCCGTCGGGCTGTCCAACCATGACGGCGTCCAGGTCGACGCGGCCGAAAAGATCGGTCACGTGGACAGCTTGCAGCCGCCGCTCTCGCTGTTGCGGCGGGACGCCGGCGATGTCATCGGCCACTGTGCGGCCCAACGTACCGGCGTGATCGTCTATAGCCCGATGGAGTCCGGGCTGCTCTCCGGCTCGTTCACAGCGGCGCGCGTTGCGGCGCTCCCGGCCAACGACTGGCGGCGTACGGCGGCCGAGTACACCGGCGACCAACTCGCCCGCAACTTGAGCCTCGTCGACGCGTTGCGCCCGATCGCGACGCGCCACGAGGCGAGCGTGGCGGCGGTCGCGGTGGCGTGGACACTCGCCTGGCCCGGCGTCACCGGCGCGATTGTCGGCGCCCGTCGGACGGCTCAGATCGGCGACATGGTGGCCGCGGCTCGGCTGGTGCTGTCGGACGCGGATCTCGACGACATCGCGACCGCGCTCGGAGCAACCGGCGCCGGTTCGGGACCGGTGCGGCCCACGCGCTAACCGTGGGTCGCCTTGTTTCCGCCGGCGCCTCCGGCGACCGCTTGCGGGCCGCTTGACGGCCGCTTGACGGCCATTGATGTTAACGTTCACAATCCTGGCGTACCCAACCGGATGTCCACGTTGGTCGGCCGGTTAAGCGAGGGTCGGGGCACACGTTATGCAAGATCGCGGAGATTACGATCGGGCCATGGATTCCAGTCGCACCGTGGCGCGCGAGGCGGCGCCCGGCCGTGCGGTCATGCATGACGTGGCGCGGCTCGCGGGCGTGTCTCACCAGACCGTGTCTCGGGTGATCAATGGCCATCCGAACGTACGCGAGTCGACCCGCGTACGCGTGCTGCGGGCCATGCGTCAGCTCGACTACCGGCCCAATGCGCTGGCTCGCGGCCTGGCCACGCGACGCAGTCGGACGATCGGTGTGCTGGGCTTCGACGCCGAGCTCTACGGGCCGTCCTCGACGCTGCTCGGCATCCAGCGCGCCGCCCAGGAAGAGGACTACGCGGTCAACGTGGTCACGCTCTCCGAAAAGGACGCCACCGGATCGGTCGCGCGTGCCGTCGGCATGCTCGCCGAGCAGTCGGTCGAGGGCGTCATCGTGATCGCACCCTCGAACGCCGCCGCCGACGCGGTCCGCGATCTACCGCGTGGCCTTCCGGTGCTGGCTCTCGAGGCGAGCTTCGGGCGTGACATGCGGGTCGTCGTCGTGGACCAGTACACCGGTGCCACACTCGCCACGCGGCACCTGCTGGACCTCGGTCACCGTACGGTGTGGCACATCACCGGCCCGAGTGACTGGCCGGAGGCGGTGCAGCGGATCGACGGCTGGCACGCCACTCTCGATGCCGCCGGTGCGTCCGCACCGCAGACGCTGACTGGCGACTGGAGCGCCCGGTCCGGGTATGAGGCCGGCCGTCGCCTCGCCGCCGTACCCGACGTGACGGCGGTGTTCGTGGCGAACGATCAGATGGCGCTCGGTGTGCTGCATGCGTTGCACGAGGCGGGCATCCCGGTGCCGGGGCAGGTCAGTGTCGTGGGATTCGACGACATGCCGGAGGCCGAGTACTTCCTGCCCGCGCTGACCACCGTCCGGCAGGACTTCAACGAGGTCGGGCGCTGCGGCCTGCGTACCATGCTCGAGATGATCGACGGGTCGGAGGTGGCGGCCGAGACCCGCGTGACGCCGACCCTCGTCGTACGGGCGAGTTCCGCACGACCGCCGGCCTGACGATCCTCACCAGACGAACTGTTGGCCGCGGTCGATGTCGTATGTCCCGCCGGTGAGCGGCGCGGCCGGGCTCGGCTCGAGGTGGGTCAGCCGAGGCTCGTCCCGGTTGGGCCGCCCGGCACGCGCCGCGCCGTCACGGTTCGAGGTTCAGATCGACTTCGACTCGTCGGCCATGTATTGCGCGTACCAGCTCGGCCAGTCCGCGTCCGCGTGGCCGATCTCCTGCTCGTGCTGGCCGTGTGCGGCCGAGGCGCGGCGGAGCGCATCCGCCAAGTTGTCCACCGAGCCATAGGCGGCCAACGGAGACGTTGTCCGGCCCGGCAGGCGTTCGGTGATCTCCTGGAGCAACCAGGCGTTGCCGTCCGGGTCCTTGAACGACGCGTACGAGTTGTAGCTTTCGTGGTTCGGTGCCGGACCGGGCACCTGCTTGGCGCCGTCGCGGTGGAACACCTCGCTCACGTTGATGCCACGCCCGCTCAACTCCTTGCGGGCCGCGTCGATGTCGTTGACCACGAGTTCGTTCCCCGGCCCGATCCCGGTGCCGAAACTGACCGAGCAGGCCGACCCGGGCGGCGTCAGCTGCACCACGCGGACGCCGTCGCCGAGCGGGAAGTCGGCGTCGAGCCGCCATCCCATCCCCTGGTAGAACTCCTTGGTCTGGTCCACATCGGACACCGGCACCATGGCGACCTCAAGCCTGTAGTCCACGCGCTCGCTCCCTTCACGCTGACACCGGCGCGCTTGCCACCGGCGACTGCTGTCCCTCTACCGTCGCGCGGAACCGCCCCGGTCCGTGCGCTTATCGCGATTTGGCGGCGCTGGCCGTCGCCCATCCGGCCCTCGCGTGACGTTTGCGATGAATGCGCCGGGGCTGGCGTTGTCGGTGCGCTTTGCCGAGACCGCACGCAACCCGCTCGTCTGTCGCGATTTCGCGAAGTTGGCTGTTCGTGCACCCCACGAACGGCCGCGCATTAGCGTCGCAGATGGAGCTGGGTCCGGCGTTGAGGATCTTGCAATGATCGTTGTCTTGCCCAGCCACCGAGATTCTGTCTGGGGGACCACCACATGACATCGGATATCGATGGGCGCTGTGGTTCGCGGCGCCTCAACGGTGCGCGCCACTTCGCCATCGGCGCGGTAGCGGTCGCGTTTAGCGCCCTCGTACTGGTCGGGTGCGGCAGTAGCAACAACAACTCGAGCACCGGTGGCAGTAAGCCGCTCTATGGCGGGACGACGCCGACGGCGACGAGCGGCGGCACGAACGCCACCACGACGCTGACGGTCAAGAAGACGGCCGGGGGCACGAGCTATCTCACCGACTCGTCCGGGAAGACGCTCTATGAGTTCCAGGCCGACTCGAACGGGAAGTCCAACTGCAGCGGCCCATGCGTCACGGTTTGGCCGCCACTGACCGCGCACGCCACGGCCGGCGCGGGGGTGACCGGCGCGATGACCACGTTCAAGCGATCCGATGGCGCGACGCAGGTCGTCATCAACGGGCACCCGCTCTACTACTACAGCCCGGACACCGCGCCCGGCGCGACGTCCGGCCAGGGCTCGAACCAGTTCGGCGGTCTTTGGTACGTGGTCAGCCCGTCCGGCGACCCGATCACCTCACTGAAGTGATCCGTCCGGCCGCGGCCGCAGTCACATGGACGTGATCCGGCTGGCCGCGGCCGTGGCGTGTCGCATCAGGTCGCCTTGGTCAGCAACGCGGTGAGCTGATCGAACGTCATCCGCCACGCGTTGATGTCACAGAGGGATGCCGCGCCGGCCACCTTGGCGCGCGAGCTGAACTGCCAGCCCTCGGAGACTCGGTGGCCGTACGACGTCCATCCGATGCCCTTGTTGCCGCCGCACCGGGTATATAGCCGCCGGTACGCGTCGGAAGTCTTCTTGAGCGGATAGTTCGACGAGATCAATGGCCCGCGAAACGCGCGGAGGTCCGGGTGTCCGAGGTGCTTGTCCCAGTTCCACGGCGGGAGATAGGCGACGAGCACCCGATGGTCAACGGCCGCCCAGCGGTCATCGAACCGGCGTACGTCGGCCCACCGCGGCCAGGCGTTGGCGGAGACCAGTTCTGCGTATCGTTCGATGTCGAGCATGGCCCAGTTCGCGTCGTACGCGTCCAGCTCCCGGCGCAACCAGTCGACCTGACGATTGATCGATGCCTGGTCGCCTCGCACCAGGTTGTGGTACCCGCCGCGGATCGGTAGCCCGGCAGACTCGGCGCCGCGGACCAAGTCGCCGAAATGGTAGCTGGGGTAGTTGAACGCGGACGGGTCGCCATATGTGGCACGGGCACACATGCCGGAGATCCCGGCATCGCGTACCGCCGCCCAGTTGAGGTTGCCACCGCGACTATTCCAGTCATGCTGGCTCACGTCGACGGTGAACTGCGGTGCCACCACGTCGGTTGGGCGTGGTGGGGGCGGCGGTGGCGGCGATGTCTTGTCCTTTTGAACGGGCTCTTTGCCGAGGGCTGGTGCGACCAACGCCGCGGGCACGGCCGCGGCCGCGACGAGCACCGCACGTCTGGTGAACTTGCTCCGACTGATGCGTTCGGCTGGCGTACGGCGACGCGCGTCCGGGCTCTTTGGCTTCCGGTTCGCGGTGGCCTTCTTGCCAGCGCGGCGTCTAGCCGGCTTGGCGGCCACCAGGTCCGCGCGTCGATGGCGACGTGCGCGCCCCTCAACGGCCTGCGCGTAGAGCCGGATGAACCGCTGCAAGTCGGCCTGCATCGTGCGCTCGCTGGGCAGGGACTTGAGGCGGTAGGTCAGCGCCACCACGTTGCCGTGCTGGTAGTCGACCGACATCGGCGCCTTGCTGTGCAGGTCAATCGTGGTGTCGAGATCGGCGAGGTCGCGCTGCTTCAGAGCGGAACGGATCTCGTTGGCCTCCCACACGAGTGCGCGTCGGGCGCGCAGTCGCCCCACCACTTCAGTGATCTCGGTGATGCCCTGGTTGAGTGTGAGTGCCACGGTGCTCATGTCCGCGGCGAACACGTACGCGAGGTAGATGCCCCGCCGGGCAGTGATGGTTTCGTCCTGGTTGAAGACGGCAATCCGTGGAATGACGGCGGCGCTTCCCTTGCCGCCACTGCCCTCGGCCTGGTATCCAGCGGGCAACCACTGGTCAAACTCGACGCTTGCCTGGCGAAGCAGCATCTGCGCCTCGCTCGACATCGGCAACCGCCGGTCGTACTTGGCACCGATGTCGCTGATCAAGTTACGCAGCCGCACCCGGGGTCCCTCGTCCGGTAGAACGCGTCTGCAGAGTACGGAAGCGTCGCACGCTTGTCACTCACATTGCGACCGGCCGCGGCTCGTGGCGCGGACTATGCGCAGGTCAGGCCCGGTGGCGTACGTCAACGCGACGGCCGGCGACGCGTGCGCGTCGCCGGCCGTCGACTGACCATTGCGGAGGAACCGCTAGTTGCCGTGTGCCGCGTTCACCAGGTCGGGGATGAGATTCGCGGCGTTCGGCGTGCCGAGCCCGGTGACCGGATCCCAACCGGTCGTGGCCGGGTAACCGGGGATGTCCGGGTCGGCGGTGTTGTTGCCGGTGGTGATGTCGAAGAAGTCGTTCGCGTACCGCGTCGGGTCCGCGCCGATCTTATACAACGCCGGGTTGATGAGCCCGAGTCCACCACCGTTGATCTGGTCGGCGATCGCGACGAGGCCGGCCCACTGCGGGCAGGACAACGACGTGCCACCGATGTCGTACCAGCCGGTGCTGCACGCCGCGGACCCGCAGATCAGGCCGCTTTGCCCGTCCGGTGGCAGCGTGATGTACACCAGCGCACCCGTACCGGCGCTGGCCTGGAAGCCGACGTCCGGAACACCGCGCATGCTGCCGATCGACGTGCTGCCACCAGGCAGTGCGTCCTGGTACGACGGTTTGTCGAACACGTGGCTGAAGCCACCGCCGGAGAACGTCCAGCCGACCTCGGCCTGTGTCGGGTTGTCCTGGCACCGGGGCGCCACGTTCGGCGAAAGAACCGTACGGGACGTCGTGTTGGCCGGGTCAGTGCACAGGTACGTACCGCCGACGCCGGTGACGAGGGGATCGGACGCCGGCCACTCGACCGTCGGGAAGTTGAACGCCGTCCCGCCGTGGCCGACCGGCGATTTCTTACCATTGGCGGTGCCGCCGTCGCCGGACGACCCGAGCACTGTCACGCCGTTTTCCGCGGCCGACTCGAACGCGTGCCGCAGGTTCTGCAGCGAGTGCGCGCCGTTGAACGCGTCCTCGGCAGACGCGAAAGACTGCGAGATGACGGTGGCGAGATGGTGGTCCACGACGTACTGCTCGGCGTTCATCATGTCCGGGAAGCCCTGCACGCCGAGTGTCTCGGCGGTCGGGGTCGTCACGAGGATGATGTTGGCCATCGGCGCGATCGAATGCGCCGTCTCGACGTCGAGCGAGACCTCGAGAGCCCAGGCGCTGCGATCTTCCTGCCCGGTGCCGTTCGACGTTGGCGGCGGCGCCTTCGTCGCCGGCGATCCCGCAACGTTCAGCACGCTGAACGTCGGCATGCCGGCGGCGCAGGTCACGCCCTCTTCACCGCACATGTGCTGCAGGCCGAACGCGTTGTTGTAGACGTGCAGGTCGTGCGCGATCGTGTCGCTGCCGAACGAGTCCACGATCGCGATCGTCTGACCGCGACCGTCGAAGCCCTGCGCATACAGCGGCTGCAAGTTGTAGGACGCGCGTGTCGCGTCTGGTCCGAAACATGTCCGGCCCACCGACATGCACTGGTCGTTGGTCGGTGGCGTTTCCGACGAGTTGACCTGCGTGAACTCCGCGATGGTCGGGTGCATCGTGACCGGCCTGGCCGTCACACCGTGCGCTTGCGTGAGTGTGAGGGGCACCGCGAGCGCCAAGGATAAGCCTCCGGCGTACCCGACTAACCGCCTCCATTGGCGACTGTCCATTGAGTCTCCCATCGCTTATGGCTCGGACCTGGCTCCTCGGGCCAAGCTAGTACCACGGGGACTCAAAGGGAACGCCCAGTGTCGATTTATCGATGGAATGCGCTCGCGACCACTTTGCGTCGGTTCTGCCAGCGCGGTCCGGATCGGCATCAAGTGCTGTCTGTTTGTTGGATGGATCGTCGTCACGTGCGCTGGTTGGGTGACGGAACGATCACGTCCGGGCCGCGGCAGTTGAGGGGGTGTTGTGGCCACCGAAGCAACGCGGAACACCATCATCGGCGCGGGCGCCACGATCGTGGCCGCACTGATCGGCCTCGGCGGATACGTTCTGCTCAGTCCGGATGAGAAGGGCGGACCGGAGATCACCGGCGTGTCCCTGACCGCGCAGGTCACGGACTTCGAACTTGCGTGCCCGACGACGCTGCGGTTCGACGGGAAGATCGATGTGGACGGCGGCAAGGGCATTCTGGTGTACCGCTTCACCTACGTCGACACCGTCGGCGGCCAGACGACGAACGGCGAGCTGCAGCGGGTGTCCGTGGACGGTGCCGGCACCGTGCAAGTAGCCGACGAGTGGACGCCGAACATCCCGGTGGGTCGGGTCTTCCGTACCGCGACGCTCGAACTCCTCGAACCGACGAACGTGAAGTCGCGGCCCGTCACGATCCGGGGTACCTGCGACGCGAGCCTTCCGGCCGCGCCGCCCGAGCCGCCGCCGGACGTACCGGGCACTCCTTGATCTAAGCGCTCGACCACCGAGCGGCCCCGCCGAAGCTGGTCTTGACCGGCTGGCTCACCGCGGGCCTTTCCCTGGCTAGTACGGTGTCCGTCATGTTCAAGTGGTTGTTCGAGCGGCTTGAACGCATCGTCGACTGGGCCGCTCGGCGGGAGGTACGCAAGCGCGACGAGATCCGCGAGGAGCGCGACCGATACTGAGACGCCCGGTGGGGGCGCCGATCCGGCTACGCGGATTGCCTTGCCGGTTGGCGTGCCTTCCTTCACTCCATCGCCTGCCTCGGGCCGCAAATCGCATCGAGACTTCGAGGGGTCTTTGCGTGTCAAATCGGGGTGTTCGGGACGGCGGCGCCGCGGCCGCGGTGTTCACCCGATTCGGTTCTGCGTGGCGGCTCGTTACCCGGTAGAGGATGGGTGTCCTTGGCCGGAGCTTCGCCAACCGCCACGCACGGATCCGATCACAGCCTTGCGCCAGACAATCGCCGCGCAGGTCACCGCAGGAGGCCTCCAAGCAGACGCGGCCCCGGGTCTGAACCACATGGTCGACGACCTCGCCCAGGCGATCGCCACCGGCAACACCGCAGGCGTGACGACCAAGATCAAGGCATTTCGCGCAAAGCTCACCACACTGAACAAAGAAAACAAGCTCAACGACGCTGGATACAGTGCGCTCAACGCAGCCCTCGACCAGGTCGCGGCCGATCAACCTCAGCCATCAAGCGCACCCGCCCACTCGCCGCCACCTCCACCGCCACCCCGTCCATGATGCCGGCATGGTCACGCACCAGCTGGCTTGCGATCC
>DATFRR010000280.1:0-4353 GCA_035263025.1 Micromonosporaceae bacterium | reverse complement strand
GCTTCGGCATCCTCGTGCTGCTCATCGGCACGTCGCTGTCGGTGCTGAACTTCTTCCGTCGCGACCACCGCGACGAATCGGTCTGGTCGCGGGTGCTCGCTCCGGTCCTCGCGACCGCGACTCTCGGCTACATCATGTGGTACGTGGTCGATGGCTTCGCAAACCTGCTCGGCGTCGGATCACACGACCCGGTTCGCTGGATCATGCCCGGCCTCTACCTCGCGGTCGCGGTGATCGGCGTGCTGTGGGCGCTGACCCTCAAGGGTGCCAAGCCGGACGTGTACGACGGGATCGGCCTCGGCGCCACGGCCGGCACCGCGGTAGCGGCGATGACGTTCTCCTCCGCCACCCAGATGCCGACCCAGCAGGGTGGCGCCGGCGACCAGCCGTACACCACCTACACGGATAGGTGACCGAAGCCGTAACGGTACGGCCCGGACGCGCGTCCGACGTTGGCGACCTCGCGGTTGTCATCGCGCGCGCGTTCGGGCCGCTGCCACTAAGCGCTTGGCTCGTACCGGACGCCGGTGCGCGGCTCGCGGCGATGGCCGGACAGTTCCGGTTGGTGATCGCGGCCGCGATCGACGACGGCGACGTCTACGTGGCCGGTGACGGCGTCGGTGTCGCGGTCTGGTTCCCGGCCGGGCCGCTGCCCGACATCCCCGGCTACGACGCGGCGCTCGAGGCGGCGTGTGGCCGGTACGCGCCGCGCTTCGCCGAACTCGACGACGCGATGCACAAGATGCATCCGGGCGCGCCGGATCACGCGTACCTCGCGTTCCTCGCCGTGGAGCGCGAGTGGCAGCAGCGTGGCATCGGCTCGGCGCTGCTCGACGTGCACCATCGCCGGCTGGACGCGGCGGGCACGCCGGCATACCTGGAGGCGAGCGGGTTGCAGAGCCGTCGGCTCTACGTCCGCAAGGGGTACGTCGACCACGCCGAGCCCTACGGACCGGCCGACCTGTCTGTGCTCTACCCGATGTGGCGGGAGCCGGCATAGCCGTGGCACGGGTGGCAGACGGATCGTGGTCCGGAACGAACTGGGCGGGCAACGTCACGTACGCCGCGCAGCGTCTACACCGGCCGAAAACCGTCGATGAGTTGCGTCGCGTGGTCGAAGCGGCGACCTACGCCCGTGCGGTAGGCACCGGCCACTCGTTCAACCTCATCGCCAATGCCGCGGATGACGGCGCGGGCGATCTCGTGTCGGTTGCCGGCTTGCCCGACGAGGTAGAGATCGACGCCGCGGCGCGCACCGTCACGGTCGGCGCCAGCATGCGCTACGGCGACCTCGCCACGACCCTTCATGCCGCCGGGTTCGCGCTGCACAATCTCGCGTCGTTGCCGCACATCTCGGTCGCCGGCGCGGTGGCCACCGGTACGCACGGATCGGGTGATCGCAACGGCAACCTCTCCACCGCGGTCACTGCGCTGGAGATGGTGACCGCCGGCGGCGAGCTGACGACTCTGGCCCGCGACGCGGACGGTGACACGTTCGCCGGCTCGGTCGTGGCGCTCGGCGCGCTCGGCATCGTGACGCGGGTGACGCTGCGGATCGAGCCGACCTACCAAGTCGCCCAATGGGTGTACGACGGGATGCCGTGGGAGACCTTGTATACCCAACTCAGCGACGTGTTCGCCAGCGCCTACAGCGTGTGCGTACTGACCCGCTGGACCACGCCACGGGTGGACCTCGTCTGGCAGAAGCACCGGCTCGACGAGCGACCGGCCGGGTTCGAGCCGCCGCACGAATGGCTCGGCGCCACGCTCGCCGACGGTGAGCGGCACCCGGTCGTGGGACTTGCACCGCAACCCTGTACCCCGCAGCGTGGCGTACCAGGTCCGTGGCACGAACGACTGCCGCACTTCCGCCTCGACTACACGCCGAGCGTTGGCGCCGAGGTCCAGTCCGAGTTTTTCGTCCCGCGCGAGCACGCCGTCGCGGCCATCCAAGCGGTACGCGACATCGGTGCGCACATCGCGCCGCTCCTTCGCGTCTCGGAACTGCGTACGGTGGCCGCCGACGACCTGTGGCTCTCGCCGGCGTACCAACGCGACGGCCTCGGCATCCACTTCACCTGGGCGGACGACGTCACCGGAGTGCTCGCAGTGCTGCCCGCCATCGAAGCCGCGCTCGCGCCCTTCGAACCGCGGCCGCACTGGGGCAAGCTGTTCACGATGTCGCCGGAATCGGTGGCGGCACACTATCCACGGCACGCCGACTTCGGCCGGCTTCGGGGTCGGCTCGATCCGGCGTCGACGTTCGCGAACACATACGTCGACCGGTACGCGCCGGCGCTGCCACCCGACGCGACCGCGGCCTCGATCCGCGCGTGACGACTAGCGCCGAACGCGTCCGTACCGGCTAAGGTGACGCCGTGCCCGGACTCGTCACCAGAGTGCGACGTTTGCTCGGCGGTCGACGCCCCACCACGACCGCCGAACCGCCACCGCGTGTCACGCGCGTCGCGAAGCCGGGCGCGCCGCGCGGGCGCCACCTCGTCTACGCACCGCAAGTGGACGGTCGCGCCGACCCCGGCGAGATCGTTTGGACGTGGGTGCCCTACGAGGAGGACCACTCCCAGGGCAAGGATCGCCCGGTGCTGGTCGTCGGCCGGACCGGGTCGACACTGCTCGGCCTGATGCTGTCGAGTTCCACTGCCCGTGACGGCCAACGGAACTGGTACGCGCTCGGCGCCGGCGCATGGGACCGCGAGCACCGACCGAGCTGGGTGCGCCTCGATCGGGTGCTCAAGGTACGCGAGCGGGGCATCCGGCGGGAGGGCGCGGTGCTGGCTCGTCCTCGGTTCGACGCGGTCGCCCGTGAGCTGCGCGCACACTACGGCTGGCGCTGATCACGCGGCAGCGAAGACCGAGCTCGAAGGCGAACCGCGACGAAGACGGCTAGGATCGGGCAAAGGGATCTTGGTACGTGGGTAGCTTCGTCGGCCGGTGCTCGGACGCGTTCCAAGACACTTCGGCACGGCCCGGGTCCCGGCCGATCCGCGACGCGAGGTGTGCCGCCCCGGTCGCCGGGAATGGAGAGTGCATGCGAGCACACTGTGGCGGCGGCCGATGACCGGCCGGCTCCCCATCGAGGATATCGGGCCGACCGTCGCCGACGGCGCATACTCGGCGAAGGCGGTCGTCGGCGAACACGTACCCGTCTCCGCGACCGTCTACCGCGAGGGCCACGACGCGCTCGGTTGCGCGGTCGTGTGGCGCGGCCCGGACGGCGATCGTCGACCGTCCAGAATGGACGCGGCCGATCCCGGTGCCGGGCGATGGCTTGGCACGATCCAGCCGGACGCGGTCGGTGACTGGGAGTTCGCCGTCGAAGCATTCGCCGACCCATACCTGACGTGGCGGCACGCGGTGCTCGCCAAGATCGAGGCGGGACAGGGTGCCGAGGATCTCGCGAACGACCTCGCACGCGGCGCCGCGGTGTTCGACCGAGCGCAGTCGACCGTACCCGCCGAACATGTCGCCGCCGTCAAGGCCGCGGCGGAGGCGATGCGCGACGCGGACGCGCCGCTGTCCGCGCGCATCGAGCCCGCGCTCGACCTGGCCGACGTGCTGTGGGCGCACCCGGTGCGGGACCTCGTCACCACCTCGCCATGGCGTCCGTTGTGGGTGGACCGACCGCTGGCGATGTTCTCCGCGTGGTACGAGATGTTCCCCCGCTCCGAGGGCGACAAGGACGCGAACGGTCGCGCCAAGCACGGCACGTTTACGACCGCCGCGCGGCGGTTGCCCGCGATCGCGCAGATGGGCTTCGACATCGTTTATCTCCCGCCGATCCATCCGATCGGGCGCGTCAACCGCAAGGGCCGCAACAATTCGCTGCGTGCCGCGCGGGGCGATGTTGGCTCGCCGTGGGCGATCGGGTCGTCCGAGGGCGGTCACGACGCGATTCACCCGCAGCTGGGATCGCTCGGCGACTTCCGCGCGTTCGTCAAGCGTTCGCGCGAGCTCGGTCTCGAGGTCGCGCTGGATCTCGCGCTGCAGTGCGCGCCGGACCATCCGTGGGTGACCACGCATCCGGAATGGTTCACCACGTTGCCGGACGGCGCGATCGCGTACGCCGAGAATCCGCCGAAGAAATACCAGGACATCTACCCGCTGAACTTCGACAACGATCCGGAGGGCATCCGCGCCGAGGTTCTCCGAGTCGTACTGCACTGGGTCGAGCAGGGCGTCAAGGTGTTCCGAGTCGACAACCCGCACACCAAGCCGGTGGACTTCTGGCACTGGCTGATCTGGGAGGTCAAGCGCGTCGACCCGGACGTGCTCTTCCTCGCCGAGGCGTTCACCGCGCCGCCGATGATGCACGGGCTCGGGCGGATCGGCTTC
>DATFRR010000279.1:0-14429 GCA_035263025.1 Micromonosporaceae bacterium | reverse complement strand
CCGCGGTTCCACGATGAGTCCAACGGCACGCCGGCGGCGCGTGCCCATCCGGCGAGCGATTCCGCGGGCGTACCCGGATCCACCGGTTTGTCCAACGCCGCCGCGACCGCGTCGTGCACGGTGACCGCCGACCACTCGCCGCCGATGTCCGTCTCGGTGACATCGGCCCGCCGCGCGACCGGTCGGCCGTACGCCGCCGTGGCCGCCGCGAGCACCAGTGCTCGGGCCAGCTCGCGCATGTCGGTGTAGTCGGCGTACGCCTGATATGCCTCGAGCATCGTGAACTCCGGGTTGTGCGTGGTGTCCACGCCCTCGTTGCGAAACGTCCGACCGATCTCGAAGACGCGTTCCACGCCGCCCACGGCAAGACGCTTCAGATGCAACTCGGGCGCGATGCGCAAGAACAGCCGCATGTCGTAGGCGGACGAGGCGGTGATGAACGGACGGGCGTTAGCGCCGCCGTGCGACCGTTGCAGGATCGGCGTTTCCACCTCCACGAAGTCGCGACCGACGAGCGCGCCACGCATCGCGTGTAGGACTGCGCCGCGCAGGCGCAGCATGTCGCGCGCACCCGGATCGACCACGAGGTCGACATACCGCTGCCGGACCCGCGCCTCCGGATCGACGAGGCCGTGATGCTTGTCGGGCAACGGATGTAGACACTTCGATGCCATCCGCCACTCGGTGGCGCGCACCGACAGCTGGCCACGGCGCGACGTGACCACCTCGCCCTCGATCGCCACGAGATCGCCCAGATCGACGGTGGTTCGCCACTCCCCGACCGCCGCCGCGTCCATGTCCGGCTCGCCGAGCATCACTTGCAGGTCGCCGCTCCAGTCGCGGATCGTCGCGAAGGTGAGCGCGCCATGCCCTCGTACCAGCATGACGCGCCCGGCAACCGCGACCCGCGCCCCGGTGCGAGAGCCCGGCTCGAGA
The DNA here is from genome assembly GCA_035263025.1 of Micromonosporaceae bacterium. Lineage (GTDB taxonomy): Bacteria > Actinomycetota > Actinomycetes > Mycobacteriales > Micromonosporaceae > DASQPR01. Next base: position 13,493 of record DATFRR010000279.1, on the reverse strand, counting down.
TCGCGGTATGCCGACCGGATCTCGGCGCACGTGTGGGAGCGCGGGACTCCGACCGGGTACGGCTCCCGCCCGGCCGCACGCAACGCGTCGAGCTTGCCGATGCGTACGAGTTCCTGCTCGGTCCGACGGACCTCCATCTCGCCGGACTCGGGACGATCCGCAAGCACCGGCGAGACTGGTGCCGGCGGCACGTCGACCACCGCCTGGGTTGCCGGCAGCGCGGCGACACGTCGCCGGCCGCGGGTCGCGGTCATGGCAGCGGCCCGACCACGGCGCAACAGCGTTCGCATGCTCGGCACGACGACGAAGCCCTCGGCGATGCCCGAGGCAAGCGCGACCTTGGCCAGTTCGCGACGATCGTCGAAGCACAGGAAGCGCGGCAGCCACTCCGGGCGGTACTTGAGATTCGACCGGTAGAGCGACTCGAGCTGGAACCACCGCGAGAAGAACAACAACAGCGAGCGCCACGCGCGCAGTACGGGTCCGGCGCCGATGCGGGCACCCTCCTCGAACACCGACCGGAACACCGCGAAGTTCAGCGAAATGCGGGCGACGTGGAGATCCGGCGCGACGCCGACAACCTCGGTCACCATGAACTCGATGAGGCCGTTGTCGCTCGTACGGTCGCGGCGCATGAGGTCGAGCGAGAGCCCGTCGCGTCCCCACGGCGCGAACGACAGCACGGCCGCCTCGCGCCCCGCCGCATCGAACGCTTCGACGAGCACACAGCGACCGTCCGCCGGATCACCGAGCCGTCCGAGCGCCATCGAGAATCCGCGCTCGGTCTCGGTGTCGCGCCAGCGCGCCGCGAGGTCGATGATGCGCGTCATCTCGTCCGCGCCGATCTCCGCGTGGCGACGCACGCGAACGGTGTAGCCGGCGCGGCGTACCCGTCCGACCGCCTGGCGTACCTGTCGCATGTCGCGACCATCGAGACGGAAGTCGGCCACGTGCAGGATCGCCTCGTCGCCGAGTTCGAGCACACGCAGGCCGGCGCGGGCATACGCGGTCGCCGCCGCCTCGCTCGCACCCATCACGGCCGGCGCCCACGCGTACCGCTGGGTGAGCCCGAGCCATGCATCGATGGCCGGCGCCCACGCCTCCCGGTCGCCGATGGGGTCGCCGCTTGCCAGGCATACGCCGGCCACCACCCGGTAGGTGATGCCGGCCTTCCCGGATTCGGAGAACACCACAGACTTGTCGCGTCGGGTCGCGAAGTAGCCGAGCGAGTCTTCTTCGCCGTAGACCGACAGCAGATACCGGACGCGTTGCTCCTCGTCGGCGGTGACCGTCGCGGCGCTGCGCTGCGAAGCGAACAGTGCCCACATGACTGCGAAGATGGTGATCGCGCCGCCGAGACCCAGCAGCAGGTTCACCCACTCGGGTGCGTGTCCGCTGCGCGTGATGTCGAAGACGAACGCGCCGCCGAGCACCTTCTCGATGCTGTAGACCAAGCGGTCGCCTGGTTTGAGCGAACCGGGAAACGCGGTCACCAACGCCCAACCGGCGAGCGAGCACGCGACCACACCGCCGACCAGCACCGTGGCCGCCTTGCGTACGCTGGCCGGCTGCACCTGTGCGAAGAACTGCTTCCGGGACAGCCACAGCACGCCGAGCACCACGCAGACGATGGCGAGGTTTGCCGCCGTACTCGACGCGGCGTACCACGGTGCCCGGCTCAGCCGAGCGGCGCGGACCGCGGCATGCCCCGCCTCGCCGAGCAGCGCCAGCAGACCGAGGTCCGCGATGATCTGCGCGCCGAGGTAGCCAAGCAGAATCTTGAATGCGAGACGCTTGCGACGCGCCAGGCTCGCGCCGAGGATGCCGACGAACGCGGCGTAGGCCAGGTTCGGCGGCGCGGGCAGCAACACGTCACTGATCGCCTCGCGAATCGGTTGGCTGCGGGCGAACGCGGCCTCCGACACCGCGGCGAGCGCACACAACGCGGACAGCGCGCCGAGCACCACGGACAGCACCGTCGGCACTCGCGCCGTCCAATCGTCGGGCGGCCGGCGCTCCGACCGGCGGTGCGGCGATGTCGCGGTCGGCGCCTGAACCACGCCGGCATCCGTTTCCACGTGTGCATGGTCCGCTTCCGCGTGGCCGCGCACGCGACCGGGGGTTGTTGTCGCTAACGCGGCGGCGTCGACCGACGTGCGGAGGTTGCCGGCGTACGGCGGCTAACGGATCGGGACGGTGGTCTGCACGGTCGCCTCGTCGATGTCCGAGGTACGCAACGTGAACGTGAACGTCCACGTACCGGGTACGGTCAGGCTGATCTCGCCGATCGCGTGGGAGTCCGTGATCGCGGTGACCGCGGCCGGGATCGGGCCGAGATTCTGCGACGGCAACGACGCGTCCACCGTCCACTGCTGAATCTTGATCGGTGCGCCCTGCAGGTTCGCCGCGTAGAGGTGGATCTCGGTATTCGTACCGGACTGCGTGAAGTCGACCTGCAGCGAATACAGCGAGCTGTTGAGCGTCACGAGACCCGATGACGCGGCGTTCAGCGCGGCGTCCGCGTCGGCGGTCCGGCCCGGCGACGACTGGACGAGTGCGGAGGTCGCCACGAGCACGAGCACGGCGACCACGATCTCGGCCAACACCGAACGTCGCAGGCGTCGCAGGACGCCGCGATCGAGCCCGCGCGGCCGCGGTCCGCCGTCGTCGGCATCATCGTCGCCGTCGTCGGCAACATCGTCGCCGTCGTAGGCATCATCGTCGCCGTCGTAGGCATCATCGTCGCCGTCGTCAACGCGGCCGTAGGGGTCGTCGACGACTCCCCCGGCGGCACCGCGCCCGGACCTGTCGTCTCCGACGCCGTCGTCGTCTCCAAGGCTGTCGTCGGCGTCGTCGTCGAGGTCCTGGTCGTCGAGGTCCTCATCGTCGAGATCCTCGTCGTCGAAGCCGAGCCGGTCGTCGAATGCGTCGTCGTCGAAGCCGTCCTCGTCGCTGTCGTCCTCAAGGCCGTCGTTGTACAGGGCTTCGGCATCAACGTCGTCGGCGTCGAGGCTGCGACCGTCGAACCCATCGACGTCGTAGTCGGCGGCGGCGTAGCGATAGTCGGCATCGTCGTAGCCGTAAGCGCCGTCGTCGTCGGCATCGGCGCCGTCGCCTGCGCCGGCACCGCGCGATCCGCCGCCGGACCGGCCGATCCGCGCGCGCACGCCGCGGTCCGCGCCGGCAAGTGCCGCGACGCGCGTCGCCACGGACGCCCGCGCGTCGGCTGTGCCGCTCGCGTGCGCGTCGGCCATCAACGCCTCCGGTACGCCGGCATGCCGCTGTACGAGCAGCCGTGCGCCCTGTGCGAACGCGAGGATCACGGCCAGCAGCAACACCTTCGCGATGACGAGTTGCCCGTACGTCGTGTAGAGCAGCGCGTGGATCGTACCGATCTCGATCAGCGCCTGTGACGTACCGGAGAGCACGAGCACCGTCACGGCGAGCATCGCCCAGTTCGACCACACCGGCAGGATCGCGCCGAGTTCGCGGACGTTGGCGCGGCGCAACAGGAACGCCGCGAGCATCACGAGGCCGCCCAGCCAGATGCCGACGCTGGCCAGGTGTGCCACGTCGGCGACGACGGTCAGCGGCGCGACGTCCGTCCCGCCAGCGTGGCCGGCGTATGCCCACGTACCGATGCCGATCGCCCCGAGCACCGCGAGCAGGACGTGTTCGGCCTTGCCACCTCGACCGGCCAGCACCGGCCGCAGCAGGAATCCGATGATCACGAGCAACGCGAGCCGGATGAGGTAGGCCTGACCGAAGTGCGAGTCGAAGACGTCGGAGAGATCCGCGCCGGTGACCGAGAAGAGGGAGCCACCGCTCTCGTACGGCGCCTGAAGATAGAGCCCCACGACGGAGGCGAAACCGACCAGACCGATCCCGCTGTAGACCAGCCGGATCGGCTGGCGCCGGTCGAGCCGCCGCGGCCACAGCGCGATGAGCACCATGGTCGGGCCGAGAAGCAGGATCAGCCCGACGAAGCCAACGAATTGCATGGCGGACACGCCGACCGCGACGACCCGGTCGGTGGCACCGCCGTTGATCGGCGTCGGCGCACCGCCTGGGGACGGCGCTCCGACCGAATACGTGAAGCCGCCGCCCACCGGGTGGCTGTCCGCCGAGATCACGCGATAGCTCACGAGATACGTCCCGCCGGGCACATCGGTACGCACCGGGATGTGCATGTCGTCGCCGACCACGCGCGGCGGGCCCGATTCGATGCGCTTGCCCTCCGGCGAGATGACCGTGATGCGGCTCGGCACCGGTTGGACGACCTCGGAGAACGTGATCACGATCTCGCTTGGCGCGGTCAGCACGATGGAGCCCTGCGCCGGAACTGTACGGATGAGCGCGGCGTGTGCCTGGGCGGCGCCGGCCGGAAACGCGAAGACGCCGAACAGGCCGGCCACGACTCCGACTAAGAGGGCGAGCGCTCGCGCCCGCCGTGATCGGGCCGCCCGCACCGGCACCGGCATGGTTGGCGAGCCGGTGTTCGGCACACTCATGCCGACCATACTTACCGATGCGTTGCGGGCTGACCACATCCGGGCACCCCTGCCGCTGATGACGGGCTGAGAGCCGTGGTCCCGCCGGCCGGCAAGCGCGCGTGGTGATCTATCGGGCGAAGCACCCGAATACCCATATTTCTTCCCGTAGTCTCCATACCGGAATGCCTGCGTACGGACGGCCCGGCATCTGCGGTCGGACTCCCTCCAGCCGCCGCCGTGCGCGATCACCTCTCGACAGCACGGGGATGCCAAATGAGTGGATCGTCGACCGTGAGCGGCCATGGATCGGCACGAGACAACGGGGCGGCGCCGCACGGCGAAGGGTCGCTCGTCGAATCGTCGGCTCGGCGGGCCAGACGCGAGGCGTGGGAGCAGGACCGCAAGGTTCGACGCAAGCACAACCGCATCCTGATCTCGAGCCTGCTCGGTCTCGCGGTGATCATCGCCGGCCTGATCACGTTCGGCATCCACGAGGTGCGCAAACCACCCGCCTTCGCCATGCCGAGGGATGTCACGGCTCGCGGCGACGGCCTGGTCGTGGGTGGTCTCGGCCCAGTGACGGTGGACGTGTACGCGGATTACCAGTGCACCGGCTGCCGTGCGTTCCAGGCGGCCACCGTCTCAACGCTCGAACGCTTGATGTCACAGAACGAGATCACGTTGGTCTATCACCCGATCGCGACGCTCGATCGGCTCACCACGACGCACTACTCGACGCGAGCCGCCGATGCCGCCGCGTGTGCCGCCAACATGGGCATGTTCCTGCCGTTCAGCCAGGCGCTGTTTGCCGAACAGCCGCCCGCGCACGGCGTCGGGCTCTCCGACGACGAGCTGATCCAGGTGGCCGGCGACGTTGGCATCATCGATCCGCGGTTCGCCCAATGCGTACGAGCCGAGACCTACAAGCCGTGGATCGCGCGCGTGACGTTGGTGAGCGCGGCGCACCGCGTCGACGCCGTACCGATTGTGCTCGTGAACGGCTCGACATTCGTACCGTCCGGGGCCACCCCGACCGCCGCAGAGCTGACCGGTGCGGTGGCACAAGCGGCGGCGATCGACTCGGCGGCCAATGCGGGCAAGTAGCCGCTCGGCGCGATTTGCCGAGGAGTGGATATCGTGGCGGCATGACCGATCCCGTCCGCCTCGCGCCCGGCGACGCCGCTCCCGACTTCACGCTGCCGACCAACGACGGCAACACACTCAAGCTCGCTGATCTCCGCGGACGCAAGGTCATCCTGTACGCGTACCCGGCCGCGATGACGCCCGGATGCACCACGCAGGCGTGCGACTTTCGCGACTCGCTCGCGTCGCTTCAGGGCAAGGGGTACCGGGTGGTCGGCATCTCGCCCGACAAGCCGGAAAAGCTGGCGAAGTTCGTCGAGCGCGACGCGATCACGTTCCCGTTGGTCAGCGACCCGGACAAATCGGTGTTGACCGCGTACGGCGCGTACGGCGAAAAGCAGCTGTACGGCAAGACGGTCACCGGCGTGATCCGCTCCACGTTCGTCATCGACGAGCAGGGCCTGATCGAGCATGCCTTCTACAACGTCAAGGCGACTGGGCACGTAGCGAAGCTGCGCCGGGACCTGGGGATCGACTGATCGGCGGCGCTCCGCCCTCAAATAACATCGGGCGCGTGCGCATAACCTTGACCCGCGATCCTGTGGCTAACGGCGACGATTCCGATGATCATTATGTTGATCTTATCGACGGTGCCACGATGAACGATCTTGTTGTTGCGTTGAAGAACGGCTATCTCTTCCTCCCCCAGATTGTCGGCGGTCATGCAACTTGGGTCGCTACGGTCGACTACGCCGCCATCGCCGTGCTGGCACAGCAATGGCCGCAGCCCCACTGGCTCATCGATCCACGCACGCCTGTGGCCGACGCGGTCCACTTCAAATATCTGGCCCAGCGCGATCCGGACGCCGTAATCGCCGAGCTCGCCGAAGCGGGCGGCGAATAGCGGCAGCCTCAGTCCGGCCTCATGTGTCCAATGGTTGCGTTCCCGTTGGTCAGCGACGCCGACAAAGCGGTGTTGACCGCGTACGGCGCGTACGGCCAGAAGCAGCTCTACGACAAGACGGTGACTGGCGTGATCCGGTCGACGTTCGTGATCGACGAAGACGGCAAGATCGAGCGAGCGCTCTACAACGTCAAGGCGACCGGCGATCAGATCGCTGACGGTCCCCCGCGTCTGCGGTGGGCGTGGCGCCGGCTGCTTCTCACGCCGGCCGGGCCGCACCTTGCCCTCGACAATCAGTTGCTCGAGGCGGGTCAGTCCGTCCAAGTCATCACAGCGAGCGGTCAGCTCGGGGCACACCAACCAAGAACCGGGATGTACGTGGGGCCGGTGAGATTCGAACTCACACTGTCACGGACCTAAACCGTGTGCCTCCTGCCGTTGGGCTACGGCCCCCGCATCGCTCGCCCGGTCGCGGATGTCATGGCGCTCGACCTGACGTCTGGAAACGCACGCTCAGGATAGCCGCCAGGCCCGTTCAGCCGTCATGCGCCAGCGCTGCCTCGCCGGGCGCTTGCGTTGGTGCATCGTCCTCGAAGAACGTTCGGGATCGGGCGATCGGCGAACGCCAAAACAGCAGCGGCACGATGGCATAACCCAACAACATCGTGACGAGCGCGACCCGCGGGGTCCATGCGCCCGCGATCGCGCCGCCCACGAGCGCGCCGAGCGGCAGCGCGCCGCGGCTGAACACGCGAATCGAGGCGGTGACCCGGCCCAGGATCTCCGCCGGCGCGGTGCGCTGCAGAGCCGCTCGTACGCACACGTTGAACGCCACCAGCGCGCCATTGGTGAGGAACACACCGGCCACCGATAGCGCGAGCCGCGGTCCCTTGTCCCCGAGCGGCACCAGTAGCAGGACAGGCGTAACGACGAGCGTGGACAACCACATCAGCCGGGCGTTGCCGATGCGATTGGCGATCGGCCCCGACACGAGTGAGCCGATGATGCCGCCAACGCCGCCGAGCGCCACGACGACGCCGATCACCCCGGCCGCGAGCCCGAGCTGGCGCGCGAAGAATACGAGCACCACGGCGCCGTACCCGCCAAACACGAAGTTCCCGACCGCGACGGCCCCGACAAGCGTGCGCAGCGGCGGGCTGCCGAGCACGTAACGAAGGCCGGCCGCGATGTCGGCGCGCATGCTCGACCGCGGCCCGCGGTCGCGCTTGGACTTGTGCGGCTCCGTGACCCGGATCGTGCTGAGCCCGGCCGCTGCGACGAGGAACGACGCGGTGTCGACGAGCAGCGTGACCGGACCGCCGACGGTCTGCACGAGTACGCCGCCGAGGCTCGGGCCGGCGATCCGAGCGCCATTGAGGCCGGCCTCCATCAGCCCGTTGCCGTCGACGAGCCGTTCCTTCGAGATCAGCGACGGCAGGAACGCGGGATAGGCCACCTCGAACACCACGGTCACCGCGCCGGTCGCGAACCCGACGATGCCGAGTTGGAGAACGGTCAACACATGCAGTGCCCAGGCAACCGGTACGGATGCGAGCAGCGCCGCGGACACGAGGTCGCACGCGATCAGCACCGGGCGACGCCGTACCCGATCGACCCACGCCCCGGCCGGCAGCGCGACGAAAAGCCACGCCGCGTTCGTGGCGGCCGCGATCGCGCCGACCGCGAACGTGCTCGCGTGCAACCCGATCGCGATCAGCGGAAATGCGAGGAACGTGATGGTGGAACCGAGTTCGCTGACCGTCTCGCCGACGAAAAGCGTTGCGAAATGCCGATCGCGCAGCAGACTTCGCTGCTTCGAACCGGACATGCCGGCAGCCTAGACCACCGCGACGACACGTCGACGCCTCGACCGGTGCGGTTTCGGTTGCGCGCTTTCTCCGGGCGCTTGGCCCGCACCTGGCTTGCGCGCGTAGCCCGCGCCTGGCTTGCGCGCGCGTAGCCCGTCCCTCGCCGCCCGCCCGCGCCCCCAAGATCAGCGCAACTTCACCGCAGTCGGCGCTTCCGTACGCGATTTAGGCACGACTGCGGTGAAGTTGCGGCGATCATGACGCCCGAAGCGAAGCGCCGGCGGCGTCAGAAGCTGAACGACGGCTCCTCTGGGGCCGGACCGCGGTCCACGTCGGCGCCGAGCGACTGCAGATCCGCGACCATGTCCGGGTAGCCGCGGTCGATGTGGTGCACGTTGTTGATCTCGGTGACGCCGTCGCCGCACAACGCGGCGATCACTAGACCGGCACCGGCCCGGATGTCGGTCGCGCGGACCGGTGCGGACGACAGCCGGGCACGGCCGCGTACCGCGACGTGGTGCCCGTTGACCCGGATGTCCGCGCCGAGCCGGAGCAGCTCGTTGATGAACATGAACCGGCCGTCGTAGATGTTCTCGGTGACGAGCGACGTACCCTCACTGACCGCGGCCAGCCCGATCGCCAGCGGCAGCATGTCGGTCGGGAATCCCGGGTACGGCAGCGTGGACGTGTCGAGCGCGGCCGGTCGGCCGTCCATCCGTACCCGGAAGAAGTCCGGCCCCGGAGTGACGCTTGCCCCGGCGGACGAAACCTTCTCCAGCGCGAGTTCGAGGTGCATCGGATCGATGCCACGGACCGTCACGTCGCCACGGGTCATCGCGGCACCGAACGCCCATGTACCCGCGACGATCCGGTCGCCAACCGTACGGTGGCGCACCGGGTGCAGCTCGTCGACGCCCTCGACCACCACGGTCGACGTACCCGCGCCGTAGATCCGCGCGCCCATCTCGGTCAGCATCTGGCAGATGTCGATGATCTCCGGCTCACGGGCCGCGTTGTCGATCTGCGTGATGCCCTCGGCCAGCACGGATGCCATCACGATGTTCTCGGTCGCGCCCACGCTCGGGAAGTCGAGCCAGATCTCCGCACCCTTGAGGCCGTACGGGGCGATCGCGTTGACGTACCCGTGCTCGCTCGTGATGTCCGCGCCGAGCCGCGACAACCCCGACACGTGCATGTCCAGGCCGCGCGAGCCGATCGAGTCGCCACCCGGATGGGCGACGCTGACCGTGCCGCAGCGGGCGAGCAGCGGGCCGAGCACGCAGATCGACGCGCGCAGACGGCGGACCAGGTCGTAGTCGGCCTCGTGCCCGAGCGTGGCGGGAACGTCGATGGTCACCTGGCCGGAGTGTCCGATGCCGGGCGTGGTGCCTTGTTCGGCGATCGCACCACCGAGCGTGACGTCGCAGCCGAGCCGGCGCAGCACCTCGGCCATGATCAGCACGTCGGTGATCCGGGGTACGTTCTCGATCACGGTACGGCCCGGCGCCAGCAACGCGGCGGCCATCAGCTTGAGCGCCGAGTTCTTCGCGCCGCCGACGACGACCTCGCCGGCCAGCCGCGACCCGCCCGGGACCCGAATCACATCCACGGCGGACATGGTAGGCGCAAGCGACACCGTTGCCGACCGGGGCAACCCACGGGACCGTACGCTCACAGCCATGGCTGTCCACCTCACGCGCATCTACACGAAGACCGGCGACGCGGGCACGACGGGGCTCGTCGACGGCTCTCGCGTCGCCAAAACCGATCCCCGCATCAGCGCCTACGCCGACACCGACGAATGCAATGCCGCGATCGGCGTCGCACTCGCGCTCGGCCAGCTTCCCGACGACGTGCGCGCCGTGTTGACGGTGGTGCAGAACGATCTGTTCGACCTCGGCGCGGACCTCGCTACGCCGATCGTGCCCGACCCGAAGTGGCCGCCGCTGCGGATCACCGAAGATTACGTCGGCCGGGTGGAATCCTGGTGCGACGAGTTCAACGAACGGCTTTCCAAGCTCGATTCGTTTATCCTGCCGGGCGGCACGCCGGGCGCGGCGCTACTGCATGTTGCGCGCACCGTTGCGCGGCGCGCGGAGCGCAGTGGTTGGGCGCTCGTCGAACACGACCCGGACCGCGTGAACCTGCTCGCGGTGAAATACCTGAACCGCCTGTCGGATCTGCTGTTCATCCTGTGCCGGGTGGCCAATCCGGGCGGCGACGTCAAGTGGAAGCCGGGTGGCGAGCGCGAGGACGCACCACAGCGACGCGATGGGTGACGGGTCCGCGAGCGCCACGGTGGCGTCGGTCGCGCCAGCGCCTTCTGGCCTGCATCACGTCGAACTGTGGGTACCCGATTTAGCCGGCGCCCTGCCCGCGTGGCGATGGCTGCTGGAGACGATGGGCTGGGCGCCGTTCCAGGACTGGGAGGACGGCAGGTCCTGGCGGCTCGGCGACGTGTACGTGGTGATGGAGCAGCGCCGAAGAGTAGCGCAGCCGCGAGGCGCCATGATGCAGCCCCGCGCTCACCGGCGACCGGCACGATCGGTGCCGGCCGGGGCTCAACCACCTCGCGTTCCACGCCGGCTCGCGGGAGGACGTCGACGCTCTAGTGGCGGCGGCTCCGGCGTACGGCTGGTCGCTGATGTACGCCGACCGGCACCCGTACGCGGGCGGTCCGGACCACTACGCGGCGTACCTCGAGGATGCGTACGGCTACGAGGTCGAGCTGGTCGCGACCGGTAGCTGAGGCTCGGCGGTGCTCGGCGGTGCTCGGCGGTGCTCAGCGGGCCGCGAAACGGTTCGAGGCCGCCCCGGGTGGGGCAGCCTCGAGCCACGACAAGAAACCCATCACGGTCGTCTCCGCCATCGCGATCTCGACCGGCTCATGGTCGCTGCGACAGGTCAGCACGACGGTCTGCCCGGGCAGCGAGCGCTCCTCCATGCTGTCCGGGCGGCGACGGCGTTCGACGACGAACGATCGCCGCTTGAACACTCGGCGGGGGCGCGGCCAGAAGCTGAAGACGCGGTACCAATGGAGTTCGTCACCCACGAAGCGCGCGATGCCGGGCGACCAGCCGCGGCCCTCGACGTAGGTGGACAGTCGCAGGCTGACCTCGATGGTGCCACCGCGCGCGATGACCTGGCGGCGAATGAACAGCGCGACGAGGACGCACGGCATCGCGATGACAACGATGGTGATCCACTCCACGACCTCCATCGACGCCGCCGCGCGATCAGATCGTCGATTCGGAGGCGGGTTCGCAGCTTTCCGCGAGGATCGTGACGCCCTCCTCGGTCACCGAGAGAAAGCCGCCGTTGACGACGTACGCGAGCGTCTCGTCCTCGTTGATCTTCAGCCGTACGTCACCCGGGTCGGCAAGCTGGCCGAGCAGCGGCGCGTGGTGCGCGAGGATGCCCAGGTCGCCCTCGGTGGTGCGGGCGCTGACCATCTCGACCTCGCCGGACCAGACCTCTTCCTCGACGGCCACCAGTTCGACGTGCAGTTGTGTTGCCACGCTCGGCTCTCCTCGCAGCTGTGTGTGAGCAACTGTAAATGTTGCCGCGGCAACCGTCGCGCGCGGGGGCGGGAACGTCCGGCCGGCCTCCCGACCGCTTCACCCATCGTCTCGGATCAGTCGTTGCGCGCGAGCTCTTTCGCGTTGCGCTCCAGGTCCTCGAGCCCACCGCACATGAAGAACGCCTGCTCTGGGTAGGTGTCGAAGTCGCCCTCGGAGATCTTCTTGAACGCCTCGATGGTCTCACTGATCGGCACGGTCGAGCCTTCGACACCGGTGAACTGCTTCGCCGCGTACGTGTTCTGCGACAGGAAGCGCTCGATGCGTCGCGCTCGCGCGACCGTGACCTTGTCTTCCTCGGACAGCTCGTCCATGCCGAGGATCGCGATGATGTCCTGGAGGTCGGCGTATTTCTGCAGGATCCGCTTGACCTCGGAGGCCACCGCGTAGTGCTCGGCGCCGACGAACTGCGCCGCCAGGATGTTCGAGCTGGATGCGAGCGGGTCCACCGCCGGGTAGATGCCCTTGTCGGAGATCTTCCGGTCGAGGTTCGTGGTCGCGTCCAGGTGGGCGAACGTCGTCGCCGGCGCCGGGTCGGTGTAGTCGTCGGCCGGTACGTAGATGGCCTGCATCGACGTGATGGCCTGGCCGCGTACGGAGGTGATGCGCTCCTGCATCTCACCCATCTCGTCGGCGAGGTTCGGCTGGTAGCCGACCGCACTCGGCATGCGGCCGAGCAGCGTGGACACCTCGGAGCCGGCCTGCGTGAACCGGAAGATGTTGTCGATGAACAGCAGCACCTCCTGGTGCTCCACGTCGCGGAAGTATTCCGCCATGGTCAGCGCCGACAGCGCGACCCGGAGGCGGGTACCCGGCGGCTCGTCCATCTGGCCGTACACCAGCGCGGTGTCGCCGAGCACTCCGGTCTCGGTCATCTCGTGGATGAGGTCGTTGCCCTCGCGGGTACGCTCCCCCACTCCGGCGAAGACGGACGTACCACCGAAGTTCCGCGCGACGCGGATGATCATCTCCTGGATGAGCACCGTCTTGCCGACACCGGCGCCGCCGAACAGGCCGATCTTGCCGCCCTTGACGTACGGGGCGAGCAGGTCGATCACCTTGACGCCGGTCTCCAGCATCTCGGTCTTCGGCTCCAGCTCGGCGAAGGCCGGCGGCTTGCGGTGGATCGGCCAGCGCTCACGCACCTCGAGCTTCTCGCCCTCGCGGAGGTTCAGGCAGTCGCCGATGACGTTGAAGACGTGACCCTTCATCTCGTTGCCGACCGGCACCGAGATCGGTTCGCCGGTGTCGGCCACGCTCGCGCCGCGGACCAGGCCATCGGTCTGCTGCATCGAGATGGCGCGCACGATGTTGTCGCCGAGGTGCTGGGCAACCTCGAGCGTGATCACCTTCGTACCTGAGCTCAACTCCAGGTCCACCTTGAGCGCGCTGTAGATGTCGGGCATCGCATCGCGCGGGAACTCCACGTCGACGACCGGGCCAATCACCCGGACCACCCGGCCGACGCCCTTCGCCGCCTCTGTCCTGTCTACGGTCGCAGCAGTCATCACACTTCACTCCCCGCCGCCGCGAGCGCGTTCGCGCCGCCGACGATCTCGCTGATTTCCTGGGTGATCGCGGCCTGGCGAGCGGAGTTCATTTCCCGCGTCAATCGCCTGATCATGTC
>DATFRR010000278.1:0-3837 GCA_035263025.1 Micromonosporaceae bacterium | reverse complement strand
GCGACCGGTTGGCCGAGCCAACGCGCGGTGGCCACTCGTGACGAATGGCCGTGTCCGATCAGCACGACGTCCCGGTCGTCGGCGTCCGCATCGAGGTATGACCGCGCACGATCGAGGACGCGGTCGAGACGGGCGCCGACCGCGTCCGGCTTCTCGCCGCCCGGGCATCCGTCCCGCCACAGGTCCCAATTCGGGTCCAGCTCACGGATCTGCGCGGTGGTAATGCCCTCGTAGTCGCCGTACCGCCACTCGGCCAGATCGTCGTCGATGGCGGTGATGGCAAGTCCGGCGATCTCCGCGGTGCGGGTCGCACGCACCCGCGGGCTGCACAGCACGGCGGCGAATGTTCGTCCGGCAACCGCCGGGCGCAACCGGGCGGCCTGCGCCTCGCCGGCCGCGGTCAGGGGAAGGTCCGTCACCGACGTGTGTCGCCCGTCCGCGCTCCACTCCGTCTGGCCGTGCCGGATCACGAGAATCTCCGCCATGCGGTCATTGTGCCGGCGGCGGCATCGCCGGCGTTCATGCGGCCGGGTTGATGTCAGCGCCAATAACCGTCCTAGGACGCGTTACAGGATGTGGCCTGCGGCCACCACACCACCCGAAACTATTAAGGCGCCGCTTCGCGGCACTCACCAACCAAAACCGCACGACATCGTGCCCATCGCAGATTTCGTCATTGGCAGTGGGTCGACCGTTGCCTGGGTTGGGTTGGGTCGGTCAGGGCGTCGAGGGTCGCAAAATGCGTCGGAAGACGTTCGCGGTCGCGGTCCGGACGCGATCGTCGAGTCGGCCGGCGGCGCCGAGCGCAAGCGGCCAGTTCATTGTGCCCGCCGCGAATACCACCGCGCCGTTGGGCATCTCGCACACGCTCGTGTTCTGGATCTCCTGTCGCGGCACCAGGTCGCGATAGAGGAACGGGGACGCCGACAACAGCGTCTGCTTGGCGCCGGCCGGGCTCGGCATCTTCGGGTTGAAGCCGTCCGCCTCGACGCCGACGAGGCGCGGGATCTGGTCGCCGTTGCGGACGCCGGTGCCCTTCCACATCCAGTGGTCCGCACGTTGCACGACCAACGGCACCTCAACCGCGACGATCCCGTTGTACTGGACACCCACCAGCCCCTGCTCGGCATGGCTCGGTGAGTGCGGCATCAGCCGCCACTGGGTCGTCGGCCCACTGGCATCCGGCGTCGGATCGGGATCGGTCTTGTAGCAATGCATCGATCGGATCTCGCCGGCCGCGGTCGGCTTATCGCACCGTACGTGCCAATAGACGTTGTTCGCTGACAAGTACGCGAGGCTCGTGCCGCTCGCGACCGCGGCGGTGACCTGCTGCCGCATCGGCATCGACCAGTATTCGTCGTGACCGCTGAAGATGACGCCGGCGTATTGCGTGAGGTCAAGCCGGCCGGCATGCAGGTCGAGGCTGGTCGAGTACGTCATGTCGTAGCCAACCGACTCGGCCCAGAATGCGAATGCCTGGTCGTCCTGCGCACGCTTCGGCAGACCTGTCATCGCGAACGGCCGATCGAACGACACGCGCCTGGCTCGATCGTCGTAGGTGAACCCAGCGAGCTCCGAGAGCACCGGACCTTGCTGGAACGCCGGCGACCAACCGTAGTAGAGCGACTTGCCGAGCCGGCCGTTGAACGGGAACTGGTTGTATGCCTGGTAGGTGGTGAAGGGTACGACGACGAGCAACTGTGCCGGCCGGTCATCCCGTACCACGAACGGGACGTACGACCGGAAGCCGGCCGCGGAGGTGAGCACCGCCACGTGCATGCCCGACACCCAACTCGTCGGCACCCGCAGCGTCCACGACGGCGACCACGCGCAGGTGATGGTCCCGAACGCGTCCAGCTGCGGCGCGGATTGTGTCGTGCCGACCAGCGACGGGCTCGACGTGACCAGCCGGGCGCCGAAGCCGCGATAGTGGCCGAACCGGTAGACGTCAATGCGCAACCGCTGAGCACGGTTGCATGACACGTGAAAGTCGATCGCGTCACCGACATGCACGCTCGTCTTGGACGCGAATCCCTTGATCTCCATCGCAACGTCGGTCGCCGACACGGTGTGCTGTGCACCGATCTTCCAGGCTGTGGAGCCGGGCCGCGCGTTCTCCTCGCGGATCCGCGTCGACGGCACCGGTGGCCCGTTCCGTGCGGTGCGGAGTCCGGCGCTGGCAAGCGAGTTATGCTTCACGCCGCCGCCGGAGCCCATCAGCTCATAGCCTGCCAAAGCCGCGGCTCCCATGGCGCCCACGCCGAACGTACGCAACATCGCACGGCGACTGAGCTCGGCCATCGACAGAACGCTCCGGGCGGTTGTTCGCCGTCCGCGTGGGGTGGGACACGGGCGACGTGGGGGACGATACGGACCATCCGGGCACAACGGGCGCAGATGTGCTCTGCATGGTAGTCAAATCCCGGCCGGTGCACGGTCCGATTCGCGCGAAATCTCGGGCAGTTCTCAGCGGCGTCGATCGCAATTCCGAGATCCGTTCGAGCTTTGTGGCGTCCGCGACCCGCCGCGACTCGCGACGGCCGCCGAGCGGCGCATGAAGCGGTCACGCCGTGCCGGTCACCTCGGCCGCGATCTTCTTGCGCCACCAGTCCTGTCCGGAAGCCGACAACGTGTCGATCGGGTCGTAATACTCGTAGCGCCGAGCGAGCGCGTTCGGGTCGTCCTTCTCGATCGACGTGCGGTAGTTCTTCGTCCAGTACGAGATGCCGTGCTCGCGGTCGTATTCGGCAAGCATGTGCACCCAGCGCTTGCCGACGAACGGTACGTCGCAGATGATCCGCGGCGTCGCGTATCCCGGCAGGTAGCCCATCATGTCGTGCTGGAGCCGCTGGGCCTGGTCGACCGACACCCGCCAGTGCTCGGCGTTCGGGATCATGTCGCACATGTAGAAGTAGTAGGGCAGGATCGACGCCTCGCCTTGCAGCGCGAAGCACAGGTCGAGCAGCGCGGGCGTGGTGGAGTTCACGCCACGCATGAGTACGCCCTGGTTGCGTACGTCGCGTACGCCGACGTCCAGCGCCGTCCGGGCGGCCTTCGCGACCAGCGGCGTGACCGAGTTCGCGTGGTTGACATGCGTGTGGATCGCGAGGTTCACGCCCTGGCGGTGCGCACGCTCGGCGACGCGACCCAGTCCCTCCACGACGTCCGGCTGAAGCCAGTGCTGTGGAATGGCGGCAAGCGCCTTGGTGGCGAGCCGGATGTCCCGGATCGTGTCGATGTCCAGCAGTCGCATCAGGAATGACTCGAGCTGCTTCCACGGCACGTTCGCCACGTCACCGCCGGAGACGACCACGTCGCGGACGCCGGGGGAGCGGCGCAGGTAGGCGATCATGGCGTCGTACCGGTCGACCGGCTTGAGGGTGAGCTTGAGCTTGTCGACCTGGGGGGTGGAGTTGCCGACGAGATCCATCCGGGTGCAGTGGCCGCAATACTGCGGGCACGTGGAGATCAGCTCGGCGAGCACCTTGGTCGGGTAGCGGTGGGTCAGCCCCTCGGCGACCCACATGTCGTGCTCGTGGAGGGAGTCGCGGGTGGCGTAGGGGTGGCTGGGCCAGTCGGCGCGGCGGTCGGAGGCGACCGGGATCATGTAGCGCCGGATCGGGTCGGCGTAGAACGCGGCGGTGTCCGGGACCGCGTGCGGGACCATCGTGTTCATCATCTGCGGCGGGACGAGCATCGACATCGTCGCGCGCTGCTGCTGGTCGCGCTCGATGTCCGCGTACAGGTCGTCGGTCAGGAGGCCTCCGAACGCTCGCTTGAGCTCGACGAGGTTCTTGATCGTGTGGGCCCGCTGCCACTGAGCCGACTCCCACTGCT
>DATFRR010000277.1:0-4300 GCA_035263025.1 Micromonosporaceae bacterium | reverse complement strand
TGACCAGAGCGCTGTCGAGCCGACCGCGTTCGGCCAGCGGCTCGCTCTCGGTGTCGCGATCCTCACCTGAGCCGGTGGTGCGCGATACCTGAGTCTCTGCGACCAGTACGGGTGCCGCCGCGTAGCGCTGGACCGAGCCGTGGAAGCGAATGCCGGACTCCAGCATGGCGCCGCAAGCGGTGACGACCGCGACGGCGAACCACAGCGCCACGAACGTCGCGACGACGCCGGCCGGACGTTCCCGCACCATCCGCCAGGCGATCCTTACCATGCCGTCACCGCCGAGGCGGTCGTCGCCACCGCTGCACGGTCACCAAGGTGGACAAGCCGATCGGCGATCGCGTCCACGCCCGGCCGGGCCAGGTCGTCGACGATGCGACCGTCGGCCAGGAACACGACGCGGTCCGCGTACGACGCCGCGACCGGGTCATGTGTCACCATCACGACGGTCTGGTTGTCGGCATCCACCGCATGGCGCAACAACGTCAGCACCTGTGCCGCAGTGCGGGTATCCAGCGCACCGGTCGGCTCGTCGCAGAAGATCACATCCGGTCGGACCGAAAGTGCCCGAGCGATCGCTACGCGTTGTTGCTCGCCACCGGACAGCTGGGCCGGCCGATGCCGCAGCCGGTCGGTGAGCCCGACGCGGCGTACCACCTCGGCGAGCCACCTGCGGTCCGGTCGCCGGTGCGAAAGCCGCGACGGCAAGAGGATGTTGTCGCGTACGTTCAGCGCGGTCACGAGGTTGAACGATTGAAAAACGAAGCCGATCCGAGTACGGCGAAGTCGTGTCAGCGCGGGCTCGGACAGCTTCGTGAGATCAGTGTCACCGAGCCATACCGTGCCCGCACTCGGTCTATCCAGCCCTGCGGCGCACTGCAACAGCGTGCTCTTGCCAGACCCGGACGGACCCATGACGGCGGTGAACGTGCCACCCGCGAAGTCGGCGTCGATATTGTCCAGCGCCCGCACGGCCGAGCCATTGCGGCCGTACACCTTCTGCAGCCCGCGCAGCGCTATCGCCGAGCCAGCGCCACGAGCGTGCTGGGACAACACCACCGCGGTCGTTCGTTTCGCAAACACTGTGGTCGCAAACCTTTCCGTCGATCGCTGGCGAGCTCGACATCGACGTTAAGGGCCGGTGGACGGCCGAACGAGCTGGCGGGCCACCGAATCAGTGGTAGGGCTAGCCCGACAGTGCGTGGCGCGCGACAGCCGACAAACGATGCGACACGCGCCGCCGTAAGGTCGTCGTGGTAGCGATGCGTACGCCAGGAGAGGCGGTTCGATCCGATGATCTTTATCACCGCGAAGTTCCAGGTCCGTCCCGACGACGCGGACAACTGGCCAGAGATTTCCCGCGCGTTCACCGAAGCGACGCGCGCCGAACCGGGGTGTCTCTGGTTTGACTGGTCGCGCAGTGTCGACGACCCGGCCGAATACGTTCTCGTGGAGGCGTTCCGCGACGGCGATGCGGGTGCCGCGCACGTGCATTCCGAGCATTTCAAGGCGGCGCAGCGCACGCTGCCCAAACATCTGGCTGCCACGCCGCGAATCGTCAACTTCGCGATCCCGCAGGACGACTGGTCCGAACTTGGCGAGCTGCGCGTCGAGGCTGGCTAGCGGACGAGTTGGCGCGGCGCCCGCAGCGTCCGACGCCGCCTAGCGGACGAGTTCGAACGCCGTCGCGCGCCGGCCGCCGAACCGCGGCGCGTTCATCTCGGAGATCCACTCGACGACCGCTCGCGCGTCTCCCGCGGGTACGTCGCCGAGCCCCTCGAGGTATGCCCGGTGGGCCTCGAGGGAGGCAACGGCCGCCTCGAACGTGTCGGTGATGTCGACCGCATGCGTCGCGTTGGACGAGCCGCCGATCGCAACGTGCTTCACGCCGTTCCACGGTTCGAGGCCGGACGCGACGAGTTCCGGGAAGATCCACCGGTTGCCGGCGTCGCCGATCGCGTCCATCGCGGCGCGACCCGTGTTGCGGTGGTCAGGTGTGTTCCATCCGCCACCCGGCCAGGTGTCCGCGTAGTTTCCGACCACGACGAGTTCTGGCTGGTGCCGGCGGATCGCAGCGGCGATGTCCCGGCGCAGGTTCAGTGAATATTCGATGACGCCGTCCGGATGGTCGAGAAATTCGACGACCGACACGCCGACCTTCGTCGCGCCGTCGCGTTCTTCGGCCTCACGAAGCGGGCCGCACTCGGCCGGCGCGATGCCGTCGATGCCGGCCTCGCCACGTGTTACGAGGAGATACCGCACGTCCTTACCGGCGCGCGTCCACACCGCGATCGCGCCGGCCGTCCCGTATTCCAGATCGTCGGGGTGTGCCGCGATAGCCAGTGCGCGCGTCCAGTCGGTAGGCATCGGCTCGAAGTCATCCATGCCCAACACGTTAGCCCCGCGACGATCGTGGTGCGGGTCGCACGCGCCGAAGTGTCGCACGCGGCGAAGTGTCGCGGGCGCCGAAGTGTTGCAGGCGCCGAAGTGTTGCAGGCGCCGAAGTCACGTGGAGATCGGCGACTACCCCTCGGCCGGGCCGCGCGGTGCGGGTACGGCGACCGGCAGTGGCCACTCGTGCACGGGTACGTTGCTGTGCATCCGCTCGCGATATTCGCGGAGCATGTCCCGCAGCGCCGCGATCGGTCGGCCGCCGGTCGAGCCCAGTGGCTCGGGATGAGCGTGCCGGAGCGCGGCGACCTGCCACGCGGCGCCGTTGCACCCGGTGACGCAGCGGCCCTCGATGATGCCGAGGAAGCGGTCACGGTCGGCCGGCGTCACGCCCCACGCGTCGAGTCCGTCGGCCGCCATTGGCAGCAGCCGGCGCAGCACGAGTTCGGTGACCGGCAGGGTGCCGAGACCCGGCCAGAACACCATCGCATCGATGCCGTTTCGCGCACCGCTATGGAAGTTTTCTTCGGCCGCGTTGAACGACATCTGGGTCCAGATCGGCCGGTCATGCTCGGCGAGCGTACGGACCAGGCCGAAGTAGAACGCCGCGTTCGCGAGTACGTCGGCGACCGTCGGACCGGCCGGAAGGACCCGGTTCTCCACCCGCAGATGCGGTCGACCGTCGACGACCGCGTAGATCGGACGGTTCCACCGGTAGATCGTGCCGTTGTGCAACGTCAACTCCGGCAGCGACGGCGCGCGACCGCTCTCGAACGCCTCGACCGGATCCTCGTCGTCGCAGATCGGCAGCAGCGCGGGGAAGTAGCTGACGTTCTCCTCGAACAGGTCGAAGATCGAGGTGATCCAGCGCTCGCCGAACCACACGCGCGGGCGTACCCCTTGTGCCTTGAGCTCGTCGGCCCGCGTGTCGGTGGCCTGCTCGAAGAGCGGAATGCGCGTCTCGCGCCACAGCTCGTGGCCGAACAGGAACGGCGCGTTCGCGCCGAGTGCGATCTGTACGCCGGCGATGGCCTGCGACGCGTTCCAGTAGGGCGCGAACTTCTCCGGTGCCACCTGTACGTGGAACTGCGCGCTCGTGCATGCCGCCTCCGGCGCGATGGAGTCGCAGATCAGCGCGAGCCGCTCCACGCCGTCGATCTGGATCGCCATGTCCTCGCCGCGCGCCGCGAAGATCTGATCGTTGATGAGGGAGTAGCGCGGGTCGGCGGACAGTGTCTCCTCGGTCAAGTGGTCGCTCGTCAGCGTCGCGAGAATGCCGATCATCACGAGGTGTGCGCCGATCGCGGCGGCCCGCTCCTCGGCGGCGTTCAGGCTGGCGCGGATGCGCCGTTCGAACGCCGCGAGCCCGTCGCCGGCGAGCTCACGTGGCGGGACGTTGATCTCGATGTTGAACTGTCCCAACTCGGTCACGAAGTCGGGATCGGCGATCTCCTGCAGCACATGGGCATTGCGCATCACCGGGTCGCCGGCGGAGTCGACGAGGTTGAACTCGATCTCGAGTCCGGTCATCGGCGTTTCGTGCTCGAATGTCGACTCGGCCAGCATCCGGGCGAGCACGTCGAGGTTGCTGCGCACCTTGTCGCGATATCGCGTGCGGTCCGCCCGGCTGAACGTCTGCAGTTGGACGTGTCGACCCATGTCGGCCTGCCTTCGCCCGGCGGTGTGTCGCTGCCGCTTGCCCGGTCGCGCGGTCGGATCGTACCGGTCGGACCACACGGATGTGTCGCTGCGTGCCGGTTCGAGCACGCGGTGGCATCAGGTTATTCGTGAATCGACGATGGCGCACCCACGCGCTCGGCCAGCCACACGCCGACCAACCCGCGAAAGTGCGCGACGAACCGGTCCTGCTCATCGGCCGGATAGGTGGCTCGTACGGTGTCGACGAGCA
>DATFRR010000276.1:0-2302 GCA_035263025.1 Micromonosporaceae bacterium | reverse complement strand
GCGCCGGTGCCACCGTGGTGATCGGAGCCGCGATCGCCGGCGTACGAACGTATCTGGCGATCGCGGGAGGCATCGACGTCGCACCGGTGCTCGGCAGCCGTTCGACCGACACACTTTCCGGCTTGGGGCCGCCACCGGTGCGGGCCGGCGACGTGCTGCCCGTCGGAATTGCGATCGGACCTCCGTCGCCTGTCGACGTCGTACCGCCCGCCGTGCATCCGACTCCGCTTCGGCTGAGGATTCGCTTCGGGCCTCGCGACGACTGGTTCGCGCCGGAGGCGCTCGATCTGTTGGCTTCGCCGTACACGGTGAGCTCGGATTCGAACCGGATCGGCGCGCGACTGGCCGGCGCTGCCCTGCCGCGTCTCGAGCCCGGCCGGCAGTTGCCGAGCGAGGGGATCGTCGTCGGCGCCGTTCAGGTGACGGCGGGCGGGTTGCCGCTGGTGTTCCTCGCGGATCATCCGACGACCGGCGGCTACCCGGTGATCGCCGTTGTAGACGCCGCCGACGTTGCGCGCCTTGCGCAGGCTCGGCCCGGCGATAGCGTGGTGTTCCATGGACCTCAACGCTGACCTCGGCGAGGGATTCGGTATCTGGCGGCTCGGCGACGACGAGGCGATGCTCGGTGTTGTCACGTCGGCGAACGTGGCGTGCGGCTTCCACGCGGGCGACCCGGCGACGATGCGTCGCGTGTGCGTCGCGGCGGCGGCCGGTGGCGTCGCGATCGGCGCGCAGGTGAGCTATCGCGACCTCGCCGGCTTCGGGCGTCGTCGGATCGACTACGACCCGGACGAGTTGCGCGACGACGTGCTCTACCAGATCGCGGCCCTGGACGGGATGGCTCGCGTCGCGGGCAGCCGAGTCACGTACGTCAAGCCGCACGGTGCGCTCTACAACACGGCGGCCGACGACGAGGTGCAAGCGACCGCGGTGGCGCGAGCCGTCACGGACTACGATCCGGCGCTCCCGGTGCTCGGCCTGCCTTCGTCGGCTCTGCTGCTCGCCGCCGACGCGGCCGGCCTCCGCACCGTCACGGAAGGTTTTGCCGACCGCGGCTACCTACCGTCCGGCCGTCTCGTGCCGCGGTCGCGCTCGGACGCTCTCGTGACGGACGTCGCCGCGGTGGCATCACGCGCGGTGGCGATGGCATCGGGCGAGATCGTCGCGGTGGACGGAACCGTGCTGCGGCAACGGATCGAGTCGATCTGCGTACATGGCGACACGCCAGGTGCGGTTGCGCTGGCGACCGCGGTGCGGCGTGCCCTGTCCGATGCGGGCGTCGCGCTTACCGCTTTCTCACCTGGCTAGGTCGGTGGCCGGCGTCGGCTAGCTCGCGTCGAGGCCGCGGAGGATCAGCGGCAGCCGGTCGGCTCCGTCCGGGCTGATGCGCACCGGTACGCCCCAATCCTGTCGCGTCAGGTGGCAGGCCGGGAACTCGCCGTCCGCGTCACATGTCGCGGCCTGGGCGACGACCTGGAGCACGCCACCCTCGACGCCGCTCGCGATGACCAGCCGGCGCGACAACTCCGTCGTCGAGCCGGCGCCGGCCGCCAACAACTCGGGCGGCGACGCGGAAACCTGCAGTCGGGTGGACGGCCCGAACGACTCGTCGAGTTTTTCACCCGGCGGCGGCGTAAAGATGACGTCCAGCGTGACGTCGCCGGACGTGAGCAAGGTCGGCGGGCGTTCGGTGCGCATCCGTACGCCATCCGGCGTGATGCCGGCCGCCGCAAGCGCGCCAGGTGCCAGTCGAGTCAACCGATGCGCCGCCGACTCCACGACGACGATGCCGCCGTCCGGTGTGCGCACGATGTCGCTCGGCTCGGCGAATCCGGTCGCGACCGTCTCGACCGTACGGTCGCCGTGCCCGTCGCTCGCCGTGATGAGGCGGACCGCACCGTTATACGTGTCGGCCACGAGTACGGCTCCGTCCGGCAGTGCACACACGCCCAGCGGATGTTGGAACAATGCGGTGGCGGCGGGACCGTCCATCAACCCGAAGTCGAAGAGGCCCTGACCGACAGCGGTGTGCATCTCGCCGTCATGTACCCAACGGACCGCCGACGACTCACTGTCCGCGATCCAGAGCCGGTCTCCTGCTACCGACAGGCCCGACGGTTGCGCCATCCACACCTCGGCCAGAGGCCCGTCGCGCAACGCCTCGACGGTCGTGCCGGCGTACACGCCCGCGGTGCGCTTGACCGGGTCGAACCACCACAGCTCGTGGATGCCGGCCATCGCCACGATGACCTTGTCGTCGTACCAGGCGACGTCCCACGGCGACGAAAGGTCGACGACGAAT
>DATFRR010000275.1:0-16506 GCA_035263025.1 Micromonosporaceae bacterium | reverse complement strand
GGAGTCGAGGAGCGCGGTGTGTCCGACGGCTGGCTCAATGCCTACCTGCGCATCGGCGACCGCATCTTCCTGACCTACACCACCGACGGCCGGGGCTGCGAAGCCATGATGCCGGCCCTTCAACTGCTCGACATGACGGTGTACGGCCGCAAGGAACAGTGGGAGGACTCGCCGGACGGCTGGCCCCAACCCGATCGCGCCGGCGACGGCTGGTGGCGACAAAACGGGCGGCCCGTCGCCCAGTGGACCCGGCCGGGAATCACTGCGCCCAACCATCGCTGAGCGTCGGGTTCCGCGTTCGACGGCGTCGCGCCGACGCGGCATAGGCGCGTCGGTGCGGGTCCGCGCGGCGTGCGCTTTATGGACACAGATCCCGGTACGGCGAACCGGGCACGTACTGCGTCCACTCCGCCCTCGTGAGCTGATCGCCACCGGATGTGCAAACCGCGGCTGCCGCCACATCACCGTCGGCGCCGAAGAACGTCACGTCACCGGCGCTGCCCGCCGCCGCCAGCGTGCTGCCGTCCGGGCTGAACGCGACCGCGTACGTCCCGCCGCCCGGATTGGCGCCGTGCAGCATCGTTCGTAGCTGCGGCACGCCCGCGCGATCGAGTCCCCAGATCCAGATCGAGCCGTCGCCGCCGGCTGCTGCCAGTCGCGTGCCGCTCGGGTTGAACGCCAGCGCGAACACGTAATGCTGGGGCCCGTTGAGCGGACCGGCAACGAGGCGGGCGTGACGCGCGTCGGTGACGTTCCAGATCCGTACCGTGTCGTCCGCGCCGCCAGCGGCGAGCAGCCTCGAGTCCGGGCTGAACGCGACCGACCACGCGTAGTTCGCGAAGCCGGACAAGGACGGTAGGGCACGCGCCTGGGACGGATCGCTGATGTCCCAAACGTGGACCTTGTGGTCGACGCTCGCGGCCGCGAGCAGCCGGCCGTTGGGGCTGACGGCCACCGACGCGACCTCGCCACCGGCGTCGAGCGATGGCAGCGCCACTGGCGCGGCAGGATCAGCGACGTTCCACAAATGGACGAACCCATCGTCGGAGCCGGCGGCGACAGTACGCGCATCCGAACTGATCGCGATCCCCTCGATCACATCCGACGCACCGGTCAGCTCTCGGAGTGACGCGGCGTCGATCCCCCCCGGCGCGATGGTCGCGACAAGAACCTGTCCATGGCGGTTGCCGGTGACGATGAGCTTTCCGTCCGCCGAAATCGCGACAGTGCCGTCGGAGGCTCCAAACGTCGGCGGGTTGTTGAGCGTCGCCGCCAGCGTCGGCCCGCTGTCCTCGCTCGGTTGGGTCGACCAGATCGACACGTGACCGAGATCGCCGGTCGATGCCACGGCGAACCGGGTGCCGGTGCGGTCGTACCCGACTGCGAACACGGGTGCCCCGATGGCGATGCTCCCGTGGCGGGCCGGCCAGCTTCGCACCGTACCGTCGGCCGAGGCGGTCAGGAGCATCCGACCGTCCGGCGCGTACCGGACGGCGGTCACCTGCGACGACGTCGGGCTGACGTCGAGTCGCGACCACGTCGACGTGTCAAATACGTCAAGCGTGCCGTCCGAACCGCCGACCGCGAGCAGCCGGCCGTCGGGCGAGAACGACGCCGCGTTCGCCCACGATGTGAACCCGGTGTTCAGTTGCTGGACGACAGTCGGCGAGGCCGGATTCGAGACATCGATGATCAGAGCGCGGCTGTCCTTCGTACCGACCGCGACGGAGTGTCCATCGGCGGCGTACACCACGAAGTTAACGGCCGAGCTGCCGAGCGACATCGCGGTGGGCGGCGCACCGATGTCCGTTGCACGCCACATCCACAACCTACCGGTCAGCGTGTTGGTGCCGGTCACGCCGGCGGCCGCGAGCGTCGCACCGTCCGGACTGAATGCCACACTCTGTACGGTCGCGTCCGGCGCGATACCGGCCGGCGTCGGCAACGCTGTCGGATGACGCGGATCCGTGGTCGCCCATCGGCGCAGCGGCGGCTTCTCGCCGCCCGCGACAAGCTCGTCGCCGGTCGGGCTGAACGCGAGCGACTCGACCGCGGCGCCGAACGACTCGGACGGGTTCGCTTCGGGCGCAGGTCGCTGCGGGTCGCTCACGTCGAACAGCCGGACGTGGCCATGCAGCCCACCGACCGCGAGGGTACGGCCGTCGGGACTGAACGCGAGCGCGAACACCTGGTCGGCGGAGTCGTTCGTCGGCACCACGCCGAGACGGCGCGTCGCCTGGTCCGCGCGGTAACCGTAGAGTGTCACGGCCCCGTTGCCGGCGTTGCTGACCGCGAGGACCGTACCCGCCGGGTTGAGTTGAAGCGTGGTCGGCCCGGACGCCCCGACGATGCGGTTCACGACACCGTGCGCTGTCGTGTCGACCAGCGCCGATCGGGCGTCGACCGTCGGCGCGATGCGATAGGCCGCTAGCGCGAGTTGCTCGGCGAGTGCCGGGTCGGTGGCGGCGGCACGCGCCGATTCGATCGCGACCTCGCGGGACAGCGCGTTGTCCCGCGCGATGTTCGCGGCCCGGCGCTGCGCATCCGCGACACCGCTGGCGTGCAACGCATATCCGGTGGACACCACGGCCAGCAGCGCAAGTGCAGCGAGCGCGGCAACGGCGGTGCGCAGCACACTGGTCCGGCGCCGTGCGGCGCGCTCCTCCCGATCCCGTACGTTGACGCTTGCGATGAGGTAATCGCGTTCCAAGCGGTTCGTACCCGCCAAATGGTCCGGGTCGCGCGCCCACTCCTCGACGCCGGCGAGCTGAGTGCCACGCAGCAACAGCTGATCGTCGAACTCCGCCGCCGACCATGTGTTCGCCGCGCTGGTGAGCCGGCGGTGCACACGAAGCCCGGCGTGGTCGGCAGCGATCCATTCCGCGAGCCGCGGCCAAGCCGACAGCAACGCATCGTGGCTGACCTCCACGCTGCCGGCGTCCACGGTGATCAGGCGGCGACTGACAAAGCGCTCGATCACGCGGCGGATCGGTCCGTCGTGGGCGACGTCCGTGGCACCGTTGCGGGCGGTGGGTCGTACATGGACCGTGTTCAAAGCGATGCCGTTGAGCCCGCTGTCCTTGAGCCCGGTCTCGTGGAACACGCTGTCGTCGCCGTTGACCGGGTTGCCGTTAAGGATGCGGGCGTTCACCGCGCTGTGGTCGGACGTGTCGCGTTCCACGGCGGCCGGCGTACGCTGTCGCCCCAACGCGCGGCTGCCGTTGCCAAGGGAGGCGGCGTCGCGGCCACCCGTCACGTCGGAAATGAGCGCCTTGGGAATTACAGCGTTGGGGATCACAGCGTTGGGGATCACCGCGTTGGGAATCACCGCGTCGGCAATCACCGTGCCTGCAATCACCGTGCCTGCAATCACAGAGTCGGCAATCACGCTGTCAATATCTGCGGCGTCGGAACTCGTGGCGTCGTCGAGCTGGTCGAACTCCTCGCGGTCGATGCGTCGACGGGCCATCACACGGTCCTCGTCGACGGTGACCATCCGCAGGAACAGGCGCCTGGCCAACTCCTGCTCGCTCGGCGTCAGCTCGGTGAATGCTTCCTCGGCGCTCTGCTGAACAGCGCCGGCGAGGCCGCCCGCACCGCGGTAGTCGGCGAGGGTCAGCCGTCCGCGGCGACGGTGTTGCCACGCGGACAGCAGTGCGTGAGACATGAGCGGCAGCGCGTTTTGCCGCGTCATCGATACCGGCCCAGGGTGCGGGAACACCTCGGCGAGTACGGCCGTGACAAGATCGTCGTCAACTGTGACACCACGTACCGCTGCCGGACGGACAATCGCCGATCGCAGCTCCTCTTCGGACATCGGCGGCACGACCATTTGCCAGTCCTGCAGCGCGGTGACCAGGATGCGATCGCGGGCCGCGGCATGGAAGAAGTCGGCGCGCATGCCGGCGACGATCAATGTGTCGGAATCGAGCGCGGCAAGGTCGGCGAGGAAGGCCGCGCGCTGCGTCTCGTCAGCGGTAAGCGTGTAGATCTCTTCGAATTGATCGATGATCAGCAGTCGCGGTGTTGCCACGCCGTCCAGCGCGCGCACGAGGGCACGCCGTGGCTCCTTGCCCGGGACCATCACGGCGGCGTGCCACGGCGACGTCGTCCGGTCGCTCCGATCATCGTTCGGGCCTAACCAGCCGCGCCCTTCGTCGACAACCGCCGGATAAACGCCGGCGCGCAGCAACGACGATTTGCCCGAGCCAGATGCGCCGATCACTAGCAGGAGGCGCGGTCGACCATGGTCACCGGGACCGTCCGGCACGGCGGGCGCGTGCCACAGTTCGGCCAAGCGGGCCAACACCAGCCCGACGAACTGCTCCCGCCCGAAGAAGAGGTCGGCGTTGTCCGGCTGGAATGGCTCAAGGCCGCGATATGGCGCCGCGATATCAACGGACCGGCGGCCGGCGCGGCCGTCGGACGACGCTCGAACGCGCAGCAACGCCTCGTTCCACTGATCGAGCCGTTCGTTGTCGGTCACACCACACGCGCGTAGCACCGCGCGAAATTGGTCGAGCTGTCCCGGGCCGGGGAGGTGTTTGGCGGTGACGTATCCGCCGACTGTGGCGCTCGGGAGACCGGCACGCACCGCGAGATCCCTGATGGTCAGCCCGGCGCGCAACCGCAGCGCGGTCAGTGCGGCGCCGAGCTCGTCGCGGCTGTCGATCGATTCCGGTTCGGTGTCGAGCGTCGGCTCGGAAATCGCTCTGCCCTCCCATTCAGGTCCCAGGATCGTAGGGCGATGTGGATGATTGGAGAATCGCCCTCCCGGCTGATGATGTGGGCTTGGCAGCGATAAGGATCAACTAATCGCCGGAGCCGGCCGCGCGACGCTTTCGCCGGGGCTGCTGACGGCGCGACGCACCAATTCGCACTCCACGCAAAACGTCGAGGGTCGTCCGCGCGCGCGAACGTCCACAATGCTCCGAAGATCATGCGACGGATCCGGTTGGCACCGCCAATCCGGCGCCTAGCGCACACGGCGCGGACCATCCTCATGTACGCCTGCGGCATTTATCAGGACGCCTGTCACGATGCCTGTCACGATGCGCGAACCCCCTGTCGCCACGTCGTGCGCGTCGCTATCGCGACGCTGTCGTCACCGGATTCCGGCTCAGTTCTGTCGATGAATTCCGGGAAGGAGTTCCGGTGGACCCGGACAGGCCGCCGACTCGCCGCGGCGATGCGCACAGTAGCTACCCGCCCCGGCCCGCTCCTACCGCGGACGCTGTTCCCGGACAACCTCGTACAGGGCCGCAGACGACGCCGGCACTCGGACGAAGGTGGGGCCACGCGGCCGGCGTCCGAGGTTGTCCGAGGTTGACCGCCACCGCCCGCGGCCGGCCCGCGGGACTGTACCGTTCGCGCAACCCCGGGACCGAGAGCGCCCGCCCGGCACAAGGCTCGAACAAGGCGCAGCCCGAACAGGCCGCAAAGACGCAGCGCCACGAAGAAGCGCCACACCGAGAAAAGCGATCGAGAGGAACACGTCGACGTGAACTCGACCGGCTACGACCCCGTCCACACGATCGTCGACGGGATTACCGCGTACGCCGCCGCGATCAACGACCAATCGGTGGCCGAAGGCGGTGTTCTGGCGTACCGATTGCTGGCTCGCGAAATCCGCCAAGTGATGCGGCCGGGCGACACATGCCGGCTCGCATTGTCGTCGACTATCGTCACGCCGGACGTACGCGTCGGATGTTTTGTCATCGTTCTGCAGGATCGCATTCTGATTGCGTTCCGGCGCGGGATGTTCCGCAAGACGTCCGAGACGGTGGTCATCCCTATTTCGTCGATTACCGGCGTACGCTCCGAATCCGGTACGTCGATTGCGACGCTCGGCACGCAATTGCTGACGATTTTCGGCGAACCGTCGGTCACCATCGCGCTTCCGGTGCGAAGGCACGTCGCGGCGGCGAATGCGATCCGCCGCGCCATCGCTACGCCGGATATGTGACGCTGCCACCCGGAAGTGCGACACGGCGCACGTGTGACACGGTCACGTCCTAGCTGAAGCGCGCTGACCGCTTCACTCGGCCCGGTCGATGACCTCTTCCGGCGACAGCGGTGCGTTCGGGTGGTACGTCAGGCACATCGGCGTCCGTACCTTGACGAACGAGAAGCCTTCGCCCGCCGCGTAGAACTGCCCGCTTTCGAGCAACCCGATATCCGGCAATGCGCCACCCTTCGCACGAGCCAGGTCGCGCGCGGTGTCGATCTGCACCGGCGCGTTGAGCAGCCCGAAGAACTGCGTCGTTGCGTTGCCGGAGACGTGGTTGTGCAAGCTCTTCGGCGCCTGGGTCGCAAAGACCAGGCCGAGGCCGTATTTGCGGGCCTGCGACGCGAGCGCGATGGTGCTCGCGGTGCACGGTGTCGTGCCGCCGGACGGGGCGAGTGTCTGCGCCTCGTCCATGACGAACAGCCCGCTCAGCGGCCGGTCGCCGGCCGGGTGCCGTTTGATCCAGTTGAACAGCGCCATTTGCAGCTGGTGGACGAAGCCCTGTCGTTGTTCGTCCGAGGTCAGCCCGACGAAGCTGATCACCGAGACCCGTGCACGTCGCCCGACCGTGGGTGTGAAGAGCACGTCCGGGTCGGCCAGTGTGCCAGAGCCGCCGAACAGCGGATCGGTCACCATCGCGGCCTTCAGCGTCTCGGCGGCCTCGTGGGCGAGTTTCGCGGCGCTGGTCATCCGGCTCACGCCGACGGGCAGGTCCGCGAGGAATTCGGTGAAGCCGCGCAGCCCGGTCCGACCGGTTCGCGCGTACGCCTGCAGCGCCTCGGTCAGCACTGCCTTGCCGCGGCGCGCCACCTTGGTCGTCCCGGTGACGCCGGCGCGCGGCGCCAGCGCTTCCACCGCGGAGCGGGTGGCCTGGTCGAACTCGTCCGGCGAGTCGCGCACCGCGCTGAAGTCCGGCAGCGGTTGGAACGCGAGCGGCCGTCCGGCGCTGACCCGCGGCGTCCACACCACTACGTCCGTGTTGTCGAGGAAGTCCATCGCCCGCGCCGCGTCGCCCGGTCCCCACCCACGCGGTACGGTCGGCCACGGCTCGCCGAGCCGCGCGAGGTCGTTGTTCGGGTCGAGCACGATCGAGGACACGCCCTGCCGCGCGCAGTCCTCCACCAGCCGCCGGATCAGCACGGTCTTGCCGGATCCGGAACCGGCGAAGATGACGGTGTGCCGGCGCAGTGACTCCAGCTTGAGCGCGAACGGCGCCCCGGTGGCCTCCGCGGTGCCCAGCGGGATCGACACGCCGTCCGGCTTGACCGACTCGACATCGATGTCCTCGTCAGGCGCACCGTCGGCCCAGTCCCGATAGTCGAATCGTCCCGCGCCGAACCCGGCGTCCAGATCACCTGGTACGCCGGATCCGCCGGCCGAGCCGGCGCGGTCTGCCGGCCGGCCGCGCGCGGTAAGGCGGGCCAACATGGTCGCGGTCATGATCGCACTGGCCGACGTGGACTCCCGCAGGATCGCGGCGACGTCACCGGGTACCGCTTCGGTCGCGCCCACCGAACGTGGTGCGGTGCGAGTGGATGCGGAGTTCGTGGACGTGCCGCGCAATCCCGCCTCACTCGATCCCGCCTCACCCAATCTCGCCGCGTCGGATCCGAGCCGGCCCGTGTCGGCCCCGTTGGCCGTCAGGTCGCCGGGTTCGGCGCCGGCGGGCGAGTCACCGGAGTCGGCCCGATCGTCGCTCAGAAACTCGCTTAAGAGCTCCGTGCTGCTCGCTGGCCGCCGCGCGCGCAACCACTCGTGGAACCGGGCATCCGGGTATTCGCGCATGTCCCGAAGCGCCGCGAAGATGCGAAGGTCCCGCTCGGCGATCGGACGGATCGTGCCGCCGGCCGCGATGAACGCCTCGCGCACCTCGGCGCTGCGCGGCCCGCTGGGCCAGGGCGCGTTGCGCAGCAGCGTGAGACGGCGCTGGGGAATCTCCCGGTCGAGCCCGGCCAACGTACAAGCGGCCTTCACGCGGCTGATCACCGCGACCGCGCTGGTGCTCGCGATCGCCCGGAAGCCCCAATGCGCCTCGTTCTCGGTCGACTCGTCGAGCACCTCGATGAGGCGGCCGTGCAGCGCCGGTTTCTTGCCCGGCGGCGGATCGTGTTTGTAGACCGATCCAGCCGGCGCCTGCTCGTCGATCCAGGTGGCCAGCCCGGCCGCGAGGAGCGCGGGCATGTGCAGGTCCTCGGTATTCGGATCGAGTGCCGCCTCGACATCCGCCGCGGCGACGAGTTCGGCGAACCGCACGTCGAGTGGCCGCAGGTCGACCTCGGCCGGCTCCGCCGCGGCGGCCGCCTGGAGCGTGGGCAACAGCACGGTCGCCTCGCTGAACGCGGCCGCCGATCCGAACAGCTGCGGCCGGACCGCGCCGTCGTCGACCAAGCGGTCGAGTTCGACCACCTCGTCGTGGTCGAGGCACCAGGTCACGTGGCGGTCGACCCGGCGCAACAGGCCGCGCGGGCTCATCGTCGGCGCGTCCGCGAACGCTGCGGGTGCGATGGGCCAGGTCGCATAGGGGGGTACGAACCGCTGCGCCGTGAACTTGAGCGCGAAGCGCTTCGCAACGATGGCGGCACCGATGGCCGGATTGGAGATCCGATCAGGCAAGTGAGCGTCGCGGAATCGCTCGGTCACCGGCGTCGGCGCGACGCGCTTCATCAGCTCCCACGTGTCCGGCAGGCAGGACACCACGACGAGCGTGCGCTGTGTGATGTCGCGCAACATCAACAGACCGTCGGCGATCGGCGCGACCTGCCGCGCGTGCGACTCCTCGACGCCCTCGCGCCGGCTGAAGAACGCCGTCGACGTCTGCGCGAACAGCGTGTCGAGCTGGTCGATCGCGATCACGGTCGGATCGAGTGTGAGGGCCATCAGCCGGGAGATGTCCCGTACGATCTGCTGCGGCGTACGGATCGCGGGCGTGAATCCCCAGTCCGCGCGCTCGGTCGGGTCGGCGGGCTCCGACATCAGGTGTGCGTACGCGACGTCCTGCGCCTGGAAGTCCTGCGAGCCGTGCAGCACCAGGGCACGCGCCGTGTCCTGGCAGGCGCGGCCAACCTCGCGGTCGAGCGTACGCAGCGCGGAGACGAACATCGCCACGTGCTGGCGGGACAGCGGTGCGTCGCCGCAGATCGCGTCGCGTAGCGCGGCCGGCATGTTGAGCAGCGACGTGAGCCGGCGCAGGTACGTCTTGAGCTGCGTACCCCAGCCGACCGCCTCCTTGCCGAGACCCTCCACCATCGACAGCGCGGTGCTCTCCCAGAACGTCTTCCCGTTGATGAGGTTGACGAGGAAGAAGTAGCCGCTCTCATGCTGGATCTTGTCCCGTACGGCACCGAGCAGATGCGTCTTGCCCGCACCGGCACGGCCCTGCATCGCGACGCCGTAGGGTGTCTCCGCGTCGTCGTGGCGCGCCTTGTTGATCCCGCCGACGATCTCGCGCACCACATCCGTGTGCAGCTCTGGAACGTCGTAGGGCGATGGCCGCCAGACGTCGTCCGGTGTCGGCGCGGGATTGAACCGGAGAGTGGTCAGCACGGCCCGCTCGTCGGCGCGGATCATGCTGGACCGATCGACAGCGCATGGTTGTCCTCGTCGCCGATCCGGAGCGCCGCCGCGCGGTCGCGCGCCTGCAGTGCCTTGGAGTTGGCAACCGGAATGATGCGTACGCCCGGTTGGCCGAGCATGCCGCGCAGCGCGGCGTCGACCGCGGTCCGATCCAGGTCGCCGAGACGTTCGCGGAGGTCGGCAAGGCCAACCCACTCGCCCGGTACAAGCGCCACATCGTGGTACGCGGCGCGGATCGCGTCCGCCGGATCGCGGGGTGCGGGTGCCGGCCCGGCCGCCGAAGGCGCCTCGACCACCGGCTCGGACGTGACCGGCTCGAACCTGACGGGGTCAGACGCAACTGGA
Organism: Micromonosporaceae bacterium; assembly: GCA_035263025.1. Lineage (GTDB taxonomy): Bacteria > Actinomycetota > Actinomycetes > Mycobacteriales > Micromonosporaceae > DASQPR01. The sequence continues at coordinate 6,581 of DATFRR010000275.1, read as the reverse complement.
TCGGACGTGAGTGGTTCGGCCGCGACGGTTTCCGTCGCGATCGGGCCGGCGGTGACCGAACCGGGCGCCGGGGTCTGCTTGAAGAAGTCCGCCTGACTCATCTGGAGCCGGTCGAGTGACCGATGCACGTTGGCGAGCATGACGAGCAGCGACCGGAGACCGGAGCCGGCACGCTTCGGTGCCGCGCTGCTCGACAGGCCTCGTACCACTCGCCAGCCCCGTTCGGTCAACTCATGTGTGAACGGCCGGTGCGAGCGATCCGTCGCGACCAGCCCCAACGTTTCGAGCTTCCGGTTGTCCTCACCGGTTAGCGCGAACCCGGCGAGATCGCGCATCTCGTTGTTGGTCATCTCGCGCGCCTCGGCCATCAGCAGGATGAGCGCCTGAGTCTGGTTCGGCGTCAGGCTCGGAGCGGAGTCATTGCTTGACATATTGCCTTATCTCCGAGTGATGGTGTTTGTGGCGCGCCGCAGATCCGGCAACTGTCCGATTTGGGTCACTGACGCATCGACGTCGAGGCTCCCGGCACGGGCGTCGGGAGCCCCGGCCCACGACGAAGCGGTCCCTGCCTCGGTCGCCCGCGGCGATGGCATCATGAGCGCAGACCCTAGCCGCGCACTTGGATTGATCGCAGCCGGCCGTTTGGGGCGACCTTGCTTAGCTCACTCGTTCGGCGATGGAGTTCGCCCAGCTCCGCCCGCCTCCGACGCCGCGTCGACGCACGGTCGGCCGATCTCCGCGACCAGCGCAGCGGGCTCTGCCAAAGCGCAAGCTCGGCACGGCGCGCCGCCACCTCGTCAGGCGATCGCGGCCAGCGCCGCATGCCGGCTCGGGTACTGCCGCATCAACACCACTACGCCGTCGCGGATAGTGACCACCGTTGCGCCGCCGGCGTGCTGGTCTTCGCTATCGTGGTCGTCGTCGTGCTCGTGCTCGTGCTCGTGGTGGTCGTGCTCGTGATCGTGATCGTGACCCTCGCCAGCATGATCCGAGGCGTCGTCGTCAGAATGGTGCGCGGCTCGCGAGATCACCAACGTACTGTCGTCGATCTCGTCGATATGCACCTCGAATGGTTGCCGCCCTTCCGCGCGCCGCTGCTCCAACAGTCCGATGACCACGTCACGACCGTGGCAGTCCCACGGCCCGGCCTCCGACGCGAGCAGCTTGACGTTCGGGTGGAGGACCTGCGCGAGACGCGCGAAGTCGCCGTCGGCCCAGGCCTGCAAGCCCGCCACCACCGCGGCACTCTCTGCTGTCACGACACCACCCCCGTAGCTTTCGGTAACGCCCGGTCAGTCGACACGGTTCATCAGTGTGAGACCGGTCAGTGTCGACCGATCAGCGTCGGCCACCTCAGGCTAGCCCTTCCGGTAGCGCCAGCCGCGCCAGCACGTGGCAGACCTCCGTGTAGAGCCGGCGAATCTCCGATGCGGTCGGAGTGGCGTCACCGATGCCGTGGTGTGTCATGCGGGACAACGTCGCCCAAGCGAAGCTCGCACGGCGGGCAACGTCGCGGTCCACGTACCGGCGCAGCATCACAAGCTTGGCCCGCTGATTGCGCAACGCGCCGACGGCTGGGTTCGTGCGTGACCAGAACGCGTCAAGCCCGCGCTCCAGACCAAGCCGGATCAGGCACGCGCATGCCCGCGGCCACCACCCGCCGTCAACCGCCCCCGCGCCACTCGCGGCGGTGCGCGCCGGACCGACACCGTTGTGACCCCGGCCGCGAAGCATCGCATCGGCTGCGTCGAGGTAGTCGGTTGCGACTGGCAAGCTCGCACCGGTCAAGCTTGCATCGGGCAGGCCAGCGTCGGACAAGGTCTCGGCCGGCGAACTCTCGCGCGGCGGAGTCACGCCGGGCACGCTCACGCGGGGCGCACTAAGCCCGCGCGAGGCGGACGCTCGATCCGCAGGAACCTCCGACGCGCTCACGCGAGCATCGCAACGAAGGCGCGTACGTCATTGACCAGGCTGCTGAGGTCGGGTACCGATCCGTTGTGTACGCCTTCCCGGCACGCCTTGAATGCATCGCCGAACCGCCTGCCGTATCGGTTGATGCGACTCATCACGTCGGCGCCTCGGTTCGCGTCGTCGAAGAGCGCGAGCGCCGCGACGGCCATCGTGCGCTTGGCGCTGGCAAGCGCGGTCTCGATGTCAGCATGTCGCGCACCGGCCGCCAACCGATTGCGCCACACCATCCGCGCGAACGTCGCCTCCATCGCGGACCGGCATAGCTCGGCGACGACCGGCGCCCGCACCGCGTACGTCAACTCGTTTGATTTCGCAACCGCGTACGCGTCGTCCAGGTATCGCGTCGCCGGATCGCTCGCCGGCCGGATAGTGACCACCGACTGCTCCGCGCGGACGACCTCGAGCACGTCGGCGTCGATCTCCAGACGTGCCACCGCCTCCGGCAGTCGGCTGTCGTGCGTGAACACCACGACTTGACGGTCCTCGGCGAGCGTTGCGAGCACACGCGCCAGACCATCGACCTTCGCCGGATCCATGCTCTGCACCGGATCGTCGATGACGAGGAAGCGGAATGGGCTCTCCGCCGCACAACTGCGCGGCAGGAACGTGGCGAGGCCGAGCGCGTGCAACTCGCCCTGGCTCATCACGCCCAGCGCGGTGCCGTTATCCGCGCCGTCGACGCTGACCGGGAACTCGACGCGGCGTCGCGTATTGGTGCCGGCGAGCGTCATCGCGCCGAGCTCGACGTTGCTCTCCTGCCGCAGCTCGCGCCAGATGCGTTGGGAATGCTCGGCGAACGGCGCGAGGCGCTCGTTGCGGATCTGCTCGCCGGACGCGCGCAGCCATTGCCGCGCTTGCCGGAGCCGTGTGATTCGTCGCTCGCAGTCCGGCAGGGTTCGCGCTCCGGCGAGCCAGCCGTGCAATGCCGACGCTGCCATGCGCCATGCGCTGTCCCGATCCTCAAGCCAGGCGCGCGCGTCCGCACGCGCTACGGTGGCCGCCTCGGCGACCGCCGGATATGTCGCCACCAAGTGATCGGCGAGCGCCACCGGGTCGCTTGGCATGGCCCGCAGCACCGCGAGCGTCGCGCGCAGCACCGAGACATCCACACCGTCGACCTGGTCTGGGATGTGGACGTCCGCGCCGACGCTCGTTGCTGCCGACACGGCGTCCTGCAGCCGCTTCCGACCGGCTGCCGCGGCGGCGTGCGCCCGTTCCATGAGCTTCAGCGTTTCCGCCGCGCCACGGCGCCATTCCGCGTCGAGCCGCCCGGTCTGGCACATCGGACACGGCCCGTCGCCGACATCGTCGTGGTGCTCGATGCCGGACCGCAGGATGCCCGCGACCCGCAACGCTATCGTCGTCACCGTCGCGTCACGGCCGCCGGCCTCAGCAGCCGCGGCACGCATATCCGCGGCGAGCGCCGACACGGTGGCGACGTCCGGCAGCGTCAGTTCGGCGATCGGCGCCACCCCGCGCGCGTTCGTGACGGCGTTGTGCGGCAACGGTTCCGCGGCGATCGCGTCCAACACCTCGACAGACGGCCGGACCTTCGTGAGTTCGGCCGCCGCGCGCCGGGCGCGGTCGTCGTCAACGGTCGCCAGATGGGTACGGAGCGCTGCCGCGGCCGCCCGTACCCCGGTCAAGGTCTGCTCCTCGGTGCGGAGCGCGGCGCTCAGACGGCGATCGGCCTCGGTCAAGCCGTCGAGTCCGAGGATCGTGCCGAGCGCGTCGAAGATCGCGCTTGGCGTACCGGCGATGAGGCGGCCGAGATCGGCGGCGGTGAGGAACGGGCGGTAGAGCGCAAGGGACCGGGCGAGCCCGAGGTCATCGAGACTCGCGTACGTCCGGCCGGCGGCGGTCACCCGTACGGTCGGCGCGTCGAGTGCGGCGCCGGCCGCCCACTCGCGTCGTACGGTCGTCACGCCGGACGTCCCGTCCACCACCAGTTCGGTGGCGATCGCGCACGGCTCCGGCGCGTGCAGGTTGCGCCAACCGGTGCGCCAGACGCTGTTGCGCTCGGCCCATCGGATGCTGTCTCCGGTCAACGACAGCTCGATGGCCTCGGCAAAGCTGGACTTGCCCGAGCCGTTGCGCCCGACCACGAGCGTGAGACCCGGTCGCGCGGCGAACCGCAGCGTGCGCTCCGGTCCGACGCCGCGAAAGCCGGCGACGGTGACCGACGACAGAAAGGTGTGGTCGTTCGATCCGTCGGTGCGCTCGCGAACCTCGGCGACCCCGACAGGTTCGCCGGCCAGCGCGGCACGCAGGTCGTCTGCACCGCTCAGGGCGCCGAGGACGAGGTCGGCGATCTCCCACGGCACATCCTGCGCCGCCAGCCGGTCGAAGAGGATGTTGTGCAGCGATGCGCCATCCGGCGCTGCCATGTCAGTCATCGCTTCCCCACCCCGCCGAAGGTTTCGCCTGTACGCTTGTGAACACCGTACACACATCTGTCAATAGCGGCGGTACACAGCTGTGCCAAGTTCACGCGGCAAGACGGGCGCTGTGTACCATATCGGCAGGCCGGCACCGGTGAGCCAGACCGAGTGAACACCAGCGCGAACACCACCGAGTGAGCACCACCGAGGAGTCGTTGATGGCCGAGAGCAGCGAAGTCACCGCCGCCGACATTGCGCGGATCGCCGGTGTCGGGCGCGCTGCGGTGTCGAATTGGCGGCGCCGGCACGCCGACTTCCCTCGTCCGGTGGGCGGCCCGACCACGAGCCCGACGTTCTCGCTCGACGAAGTGCAGGAGTGGCTGGAGTCGAATGGTCGCGCCGCCGGCGTGAACACGTCGCTGCCCACCGACCGGCGCTCGGATCGCTACACCGACGAACGGCTCGCCGACAGCATGGCCGCGCTACTTCCGCCGCTACGCGGTGGCGTCGTGCTCGATCCGGCGGCGGGCAGCGGCCAGTTGCTGCGTGCGGCGGCAGCGCGGTTCGGTTCCCGTACCAGCTATGTCGGCCAAGACCTCGACGGCGCCGGCGGATATCCGACCGGCAGTCCGCTCGTCGACGACCAGTTGGCCGGTTACCGGCTCGCCGCGGATGTGGTGATCTGCGCTCCCCCACTAGTGCCGGTGGACGTGTCCTACACGGACCGGCTGTGGGAGTTCGGTCCGCCGGCGCAGACCGACGGACCGCTGGCCTGGCTGCAGCTCGCCTTCGAGTACGTCAAACCCGGCGGTACGGCGATCGTGCTCATCCCCTACGGCATGGCGGTGCGCAGTTCCGGTCGCCGGATCCGCGCGGAACTGCTGCGGTCCGGGGCGCTGCGACGCGTGATTGCGTTGCCGCAACGGATAAGCGGCAGCTCGAGCATTCCGTTCCAGATCTGGATGCTGGAGCGGCCAACGGAGCGCCCGTCCTACACGGTGGCGATGGTCGACCTCAGCGACACCGAACGGGCGCAGCTTCCGCCCGACCCACGCGGGTGGCAGGCAGTGTTCGCCGACGCGTCACGGACCCGGGACGTACCAGCGATCGAAATGCTCGACGACGACGTGCTATTCCTGCCCGCCGCGCACATCATGCCGCCGCGACGCGACTATGCCGGTGAGTTGTCCGAGCTGGCCGCGCGGTACCGCGACGCGCTACGTACGGTCGCCGATCGCGCACCGACGTTCGGCGCCACGTCAGACTCCACGCCGATGCCGACCACCACGATCGCCGACCTCGCCCGTCTTGGCGCGCTGCAGTTCGCCGATCGACATGCGCCATTGGAAAACGGCGACGTGGTGATCTCGGGCGACCCGAACCGCTTCGACGCAACGGTTGTCGAGGCGAACGACGCGCCGCCGCGGCGCTTCGAGGTGATCCGCTGCGACGCCGATCAGCTGGATCCGTATTTCGTCGCGTGCTTCCTCGGTTCGGAGGCGAACCGTCGGCAGGCGTCCGGCACGCTCGGCGGTACGTTCCGGTTGGACGTACGACGGGCGCGCATTCCACGGATGCCGCTGGACGAACAACGCCGCTATGCCGAGGCGTACCGTGCGATCGTCGACTTCGGCGGCCGCGCGGACGCGATCGCAGCAACCGCGATGGATGTGCTCCGCACCGCGATCGACGGCCTGACCGCCGGCGCGCTGCTACCTACTCCCCCGAAGCGCTGAAGTGTTGACGACATCGCGCGAAGACGTCGAGCCCGCGGCCGACGCATGGGTGCTCGCGGGACGCTATCGGTTGGACGCGCCGATCGCGAGCGGTGGCATGCGGCTAGTGGCGGTGATACCGATGCACCACAGCGTGGCCACGACCGCGCGACATCATCCATCGGTTCAGCGGCGCGGTGAGCACGAATGCCACCGCGAGCGAGCCGGCCAACGTTCCCCAAAACAGCAGGCTGGTCAATCCCGCGTCCATTGCTCCCGGGACGGCAACGATGACCGCGTTGTCGAGCAGCTCCATCGTGGCGATCGAGGCCGTGTCGGCGGCCAGCGCGATCCTTAGAGCCGCGCGCCACCCGATTCCGGCCCGCAGCACTCCTCGCATGGTCAGCAAATAGCCGAACACGAAGGCAAGCCCAATGGACAGCGCCACGGTCGCTGCGTTGTGGAGACCAATCGTCGTGCCGATCACCATGCCGAGCACCTCGCCGATGGCGCA
>DATFRR010000274.1:0-13752 GCA_035263025.1 Micromonosporaceae bacterium | reverse complement strand
CAGATCTACGACGAGGTAGCCGAGCAGGTATCCGACCGGGGCACCGAGGGCGATCATCACGACCGTCTCGCCGAGGGCCAGCCACCACCGCCGCACCGCCCGTACGCCGCGTAGGTTCACCAGCGCGAGCTCGCGACGGCGTGCGGCGACGCCGTACCCGACCGCGAGAAAAACGACGAACCAGCTCAGAGCGACCAGCGGCAGGAACGCCACCGGTACGAGTACACCGGCGACCTGCTCATCGCCTCGGATCCGTGCCAACAGGTCGGGGATACCGGTCACGACGGAGAAGCCGGCATCGTTGTCCTGAGCCAGGTCCGCCGAATGCGCGACCTCATCCGCGAGCGCATCCAGCCGGTCGGGCGCGAACGCCGACGGCGGCGCCAGTGAATCCGCGGCACTGAACCCGACCGTGTGATCGATGAGGTCGAACGTCGAGGGACTCACGAATACGGCCTCGTCGCGAGTGCCGTCGGGGCGCGTGGGGAAGTAGAACTGCGAGCCCCAGTACGCCTCGGTTGGGTCGCGCGGTTGGTAGAGGCCGGCGATGGTGAGGGTGGTAACGCGACCATCAGGGACGGTCACGCCGGTTGGCGTGATTCGCTCGGCCTGGAGGTCGATCTGTTGGCCCGCGGAGAAGCCTTGCCGTCTGGCGGTGTCCACTCCGATGAGGACGTCCAATGCTCCGGCCAGACACCGCCCCGATGCGATCACGACGTGCTGGCACACGTCGGCCCGGAAGGCCACCCGCGCTGTGCCCCCCGACGCCAATCCCGGGTCGCCGGCTGCCACTGGGCCGAACGCCTGCAACTCGCCGGCCGCGATCGTGTGGAAGCCAGGCAGGGTGACCTGCCGCACGAAGGTCGCGAACGCGCTCGCGTCGCGTGGGGCACTCGGGTTCACCGGACCGGTCAGCCGCATGGACGTCTCGTCGTTGCTGGCGTCGGCGACCTCGTTGCGCACCATCGCGCCATCGACCGCGTGCAGCGCGACCGGACCCGCAACGGCGGCCGCGGTCGCGACGACCGACAGGACAAACACAGTGACCGCTTGCGCCCACCGAGCCCGAAGCATGGTCAGCAGCACCGCGATCACACTTCACCCCCGGTCCGGGCCGGGGCCAGGGTCGATCGCACTGTGCGGGCGGCATCCGGCCACGCGGCGGCGGCTAGCACCACGAGGGACGCGACGAGGGCAAGGATCAGCTGACTGGCCCACGGCCCGTGCCGTACCGGTAGCAGACTCCACGAGTCGGAAAAGACCGGTAGTGACGTCGTCACGACGGCCTGTGCGACCAGGGCTGCGAGCAGGCCGACGGCGACCGCGGCGACAGCGAGCACACCCGTTCCGCCGTAGACGACCCGGCGTACGGTCCGTTCGGTCAGGCCCTGGGCTCGCAGCGCGGCCAGCTCCTCGGCGCGGGGTCGGCGTTCCACCGCGGCCGATACGGCGACCGTCGCGGCGGCAACGACGAGCAGGACGATCGCGGCGAAGATCTCGAACCGCAGGGCAGCTCCGGGGCCTTGTGCGCGAAGGCGCCCCAGGTACGCGGCAGTGCCGTCGTCCGTCACTACTTCGATGCCGTCGCGGCGCAACGCGTCGACAATCGACGACGGCGCGTCGGCCGTGAGCCAGACCTCGAGGCCCACCGACTCGCTCGGTCCGCTGTTGCTGAGCTCGGCGTACTGCAGATCCATCAGCGCACCGGCGGTCCCCAGCCGCGGCAGGAGTCGGCCCGTGGCGACCACCGAGTAGGCCACCGGCTCGGCGCCGAGCGCCACAAGCCGGGCGTCGCCCGGACGGGATGTGGAGTCGGTCAGGTCGCCGACCAGCGCAACCGGCATCGGAGTCGGCACGGCCGCCAGGTAGACGTGCGGGTCCACACGGTCGGTTCCGATCTCGCCGCGGTAGGCGGACACAGTCAGCCCATCGCTGCCGGCACCGATTTCGGGACCGATCAGGCTGGGCCCGGTCGGCGGACGCCAGTGGGCAATGTCGCCGAACTCGGCCGTCGATATGACCGTCCGGCCGCCTTGACTCAGGCCGGACAATGTCACCGCGTCGCCCTGACGGTCGGACCCCAGCTCGAACGCGGCCACGCGGCAACCGGCCGCGCAGCCGGTGACGGTGGCCGGATAGTCGGCAACCGCGGCTGGGTGGCCGGCCAGGGTGGCCGCGTCGCCGGGGCCGGCGGCGGTCAGCGGCCCGAAGGTGACAGACCGCCACCCTCCGGCCGAGTCGACGAGGTCCATCACGATGGTGGCGCCAGGGTCCTGTGTGGACCCGGTGGCTTCGATCGTGACCGTGCCGTCGGTCAGCACCGGCGCAACGGGTGCCGTTGGGCGCAGCAATCGGGCCAGCTTGGCCGCGGCGGGGAGTCCGAGCTCGGGCGACAGGTCAGCGACCGCGGCCAGCCGGGTGGTGTCGATCGCGAGCACCCGTTCGTTGGTGGTCGCAGTGTTGCCGCGGGCCACCGCCATCGCGTACCGGCCGGTCGGGTCGGCGGAGCGTACGTCGGCCAGCAGGACCGTACTGTTCTGTGCTCGTACGGTGAGCACTCGCGCCGCGCCGAGCTCGGCTAGAGCCCGCCGACTCCATGCATCGTCCGCGCTCTGCCAAAAGAACAGCGTTGTCGACAGCACCGAAACAGCGACGGCGATGACGACGAAGACACGCTGGGTACCGGTACGGCGGGCGACATGTAGAGCGATCAGCGCGAGCCCGGCCCGGCCGGCTCGCAACGCCGCCTGCCCGGCGCGGGCCGTCGCGATCGGCAGTGCACGGGCGGCGAGCACTGCCACGGCTAGGCCGACCAGTCCGGGTGCGAGCAGTGCGAACGCCGATGGCCTGCCGCCGCCGTGAAGGTCGGCGTAGCCCTGGTACACCCCGGCAACCGCCACCACAACGACCAGCAGGTCGCCTAGCTCGGTCCGCCAGCCGGTGCGTCGGTTCGGCACTCGACGGATCAGCGTCAGTATCGATGAATTCAGCGCGCGCGCCTCGGCCGATACGCACACCAGCAGCGCGCCGAGGCCGAATGCGCTGGCGACCACCACTGAGGTGACCAGTGCACGTATGCCACCCGGGTCGGCGGCAGAGCCGGCGAGGGCGATCGAGGCCGCACGACCCAGCCCGAGACCGACCACCGCGCCGGCGATCATCGGGATGGCGCTCTGCATCGCGATGATGGCCCAGATCCGCCAGCGTGCGGTGCCCCGCAACTTCAACAGGCCGATGTCGCGCCGGCGTGGATCTGAGGTGTAACGCACGGCTAGGTACAGCGCGAACCAGCCGAGCAGGACGAGCTGGATGGTGGCCAGATCAACACCGGTCGTGACCAAAGACTGGTCGCTGCGGATCTGGTCGACCATGATGTTCGCGGTCGCGTTGACCGCGAGGCCCGCCGGCTGCAACCGGTTCTGGGCCTCGGCAAGCTGGTGTAGCAGCGGTGCGCCGCCGTCGTGGAACGCTGACGGACCCAGGACCACCTGGTAGAGCAGGTCGACCTGCCGCGGTTCGTTGGCCAGTACGGCCTGCTCGGTGACGAATGCCATTTGGTCGAGCGGCTGGACGAAGGCGTCGTCACTGGACGCGGCGCGTGCCCAGTAGGGGGCGAGCGGGTCCGTGATCTCGTAGAGACCGCTCACCGTCAGGAGTACGGGTCGCGGGAACTGCGGCGACGTGAACGTGATTCGGTCGCCGACGCCGACCCCCATGGCCGACGCGATGCGCCGTCCGATGACGACCTGATCAGGGGCGGTCGGGCAGGCACCGTCGATGGTCAGATGTGCGCACACGTTCTCCCGTGAGCCCAGCGTCACGAGTGTCGAATTCTCCGCAGCTCCGGTCTGCGGCTTAGCCGCGTTGACCTGCGTGAGAAGGTTCATCGCCACCACGAGGTCGCTGCCCAACGGCAGGGCGGACCCGACGAGCTGGTGGAGCTGAGTCATCGGGGCGGACGCGACGGTCGGGTTGCGGGCCTGGCCCGTGACCGTCACGAGGCGCTGCGTCACCGGGGCGGCGGAGATGTCGGCGGCGGCGACCGCCTCATGGGCCCACGCGGCGAACCATGGAGCCGCACAGCCGCCGAGGGCTGCCAGGATCGTGAGGATGAAGATGCTGACGGCTTGCGACCGGCGCTCGCGCAGTGCACTGAACACCAGACCAACCATGTCCTCAGCTTCCGGTCGCGATTGTTAGCCCGTCCTGCCGCACGAAGGTAACGTCTTAGGTCGCGAGCGGTCGACCCGGTTCCCACGGAGTGTCGCAGCCGCTCATGGCCTGTTCGTGTGCGGGATTCCAGTCCGTCGCCGTGACGTGCCGCGTGCGTCCTCAGTGTTCGCGATGCAGCAATCCGGCGGAGGTGGCAGCGGCGAGTGCCGCGGTGCGCGAGCCGACGCCCAACCGGCGAAGCAGTGCAGAGACATGGTTGTCAACGGTGCGCCTGGACAGGAACAGACGATCGGCGATCTCGCTATTCGTGCATCCCTGGTCGACAAGCGCGAGGATCTCGAGCTGGCGATCCGTCAGGCTGCCCGGGTTGCGCCTGGTCGCCGATCGAGGACCTCGAGGGATGCTGCGGACACCGTCGCGGCGCATCCGGCGGCGGACGATCGCCGATGTCGCAGTGGCGCCCAAGCGGTCGAGGATGCCGAGCGCTCGGACCGCCACCGCCACATCCGGAGACTCGCTCAGCTCCAACGCGTGCTCGTACGGATTGCCGGCCTCCTCCCAAAGACCGGCGGCGGCCGTCCAGTCGCCCCGGATTCCGGCGGCGTACGACGGAAGGCAGGCGGGGAACGGCTCGACCGGGACTCCCGCGCGACGGAGATAGCGCAGGATCTCGGCTCGAAGGTACGAGTGATGCATCGCAATCGCGAACTCGAGCGCCTCAGCACCGACGGTTCGTACGCCGGCGAGGTCTCCGGTCAGCCACAGCCACTCGACGCGTGCCCCCGCCGCGGCCGCGGTCTTTTCATCCTGGCCGGATGCGGCGGCAAGGTCCCAGGCGCGCTGGATCAGTTCGCCTGCGGCCGGATCACCGCGACGCGCCAGGATCCGACCCAAGAACGCGAGCGGGTTGACCGCGTTGGCGCCAGCGTCCGCCGCGGAGTCGACGAGATTCCGAAGGCGACGTTCCGCGGCGTCCCACGACCCCTGCAGGATCAGCACCTGACACTGCTGCGCTTCGGTGCGATATCTCGCCTGCTCGAGCCGGTGCTCCCGGGAGGCCTGTTCGGCGATGTCGAGGCAGTCCTTTGCCTCCGGAACGCGGCCGGATCGGATGAGGGCGATGGCCAGGTTGTACGCGGCGACCGTGAGGTAGTCGCCGTGATCGATGCGGGACGCGATCGCAATGGCTTCCCGCGCGTCAGCCTCCCCGGATTCGTCGCCTAGAGACATGCGCGAATGCCCGCGGAAACAAAGTGCGTAGGCCAGCACGTCTTGACTGTCGGTCTCGCGCGCGACCGCCACCGCCAAGTCGCACCACGGACCCGCTTCCGCGAAGCGGCCCAGCATCGTCTCCTGGCCGGCGACCGAGCTGTAGGCGAACGCGAGCGCCCGGCTCGGTCCGGTCGGCCGCAGGATCTCCACGGCGCGCACGGCCTTGGCGCGAGCCTGGGTAGGTCGGCCGAGGACGATGCTCAACCGCGCCGAGATGAGCAGCGCCTCGCCCAGCGCAGCCGGCGCGGATCCTGCGGCATCCCACGCACTGACCGCACGATCGGCGTGATCGACCGCCTCACTGAACCGGTTCAGCGCGTGCAGCGCGACCGCCGCGTACCCATGGAGGCGTGCCGACTCGACACCGCCGAGGTGATTGCCGTGCCGCAGCGCCAGTCGTGCGAAGACGACCGCCTCCGAGTGGCTGTTCGCTGCCGCCGCGTCGGCGGCGGCGGCCATCGCGTAGGTGGCCAGCGCGGCGTCATCGCCGGCGCCGAGCGCGTGGTGCACGAGGCGCGAGGATTCGGCGCCGGCGGCAACCAAGGCGCGCAAGACCCGCCGGTGGCCATCGGCACGTCGAGAACTCGACATCGACATTTCGATCACTCGGCGCGCGATGTCATGCCGGAACCGCAGCCCGCGATGGGCGAACGTGACGATCCCACGTCGTTCCGCGTGGTCCAGCACGGCCGGGTCGTCCAGGACGGCACGCGCGAGCCACGATTCGATCTCGCTGGGTACGACCGCGATCTGTTCCAAGGCCGCGCGACACTCCAGCGGCAGTGACGCGACTCGGGCCAACACGGCGTCGCGGACCGAGGCCGGTACGACGGCGCCGGGCTCGGCCAGCACTTCGCTCAAATAGAACGGGTTGCCGCCGACCGCCGCGATCACCTGCGACGGATCGAGGCCGGCAGCGACGGCAAGTTCGCCGACCGCGCCATCCGACAATCCGTGCAGGCGAAGCCGGAGGACGGCAGGACCGGTCATCGCCCCGACGACCCGTCGCATCGGATGCTCGTCGGACAACTCGTCGTCGCGATAACTGATCACGAGCAACGCGGGGAGGTCCGGCACCCGTCGTGCGAGCAGCCGGACGATGTCGAGCGACGCGTGGTCGGCCCAGTGTGCGTCCTCGACGATGACTACGGCGGGCCGCTGCGCGAAGCTCATCTCCGAGACCAGGGCTTCGATGAACGCATCGCGGTCGTCGATGCCGGCGTTGCCGAGGCCGCCGCCGTAGTCGCGGGCCATGTCGCGGAACGGTCCGAGCGTCCGCGGCGTACGGAGTTCGTCGCAGCTTCCCTCGAACACTCGCACTCTCGCGGCGACCGCTTCGGTGAACTCCCGCAGCAGGCTGGTCTTCCCGACGCCAGCCTCGCCGGACAGCAGCACGGTGCGGCCGTGGCCCTGCCCGGCCTGAACCAACGCGTCGCGCAGTTCAGCGATCTGCGGCGCGCGCTCGAGGAGCTTCATCGTGCCAACCAGCACAACAGCGGCTAGCGATGCGGTCAAGCCGCAAGTCGTCATGTCGACGCTTGCAGATGCCATGTCGGCACTTCGGTGCCCCGGTGGGCGCGACGCGGGTACGACGGGCCGCGCGAGTCGTGCCCGTAAGGGGAAACCCCGCGTCAATGGGCTCGTGTGATCAGGGTCTTCCGGGGGGATTACCGAATTGTTCAGGTCCGTACGTGGACTGAGACTGCGTCTATGCGTTGTCGTCTATATCGGCCCGCATCAGCGCGAATGCCGGGGCACAGAGGTGAGAGATGACCGACGACGAGTCAGTGCGGTACAAGGTAGGTCTGAGCGCCCAACTGGCTCAACGGTATTCGCGAGACCGGCTGATCGGCGCTTCGTTCAAGCAGGTCCTCGCTGACGACGTCATCGCGGACGGCGTCGTAGTCAACTGGGTCGACGGGGACGACGGCACTGTGACGCTGGTCATCGAGGCGCGGGAGTTGTAGGCCGCGAGGGACTACCTGCGTTCAACCCGGTGCATCGGGCCGCGTAACCGGGCTCGACCCGTGGGGTCGTGGCTGGCAAGACCCTGAGGGACGAAGCCACCAAACCGGAGCAAGCTGCCCGGCTAGCTAGCATGAAATGTGTCGGCGGAGCGTAGGCCGCGGCTGCGAAGTGTCTTGATCTGGTGCGTGATTGCGGTCGCTGCCGCAATCGTGGTGTGGGCGTTGCCGGACGCGATCCGGTTTGCAACGGGCCGGGCCCGTAGTGGTTTCTGGGCCCTGGTGGTGGCCGCGCTTGTGGTGGATGTTCCGCTGTTCGGCCTGTCCCGCACCGAAGATCCTCGTCCGCGATCGACGCTGTCGGTCTGTTTCACATTCGCGATCTTTGTGTTGTGGGACGTTGCGCCGGCCGTCGTGGTACAGGCCGCCGCTGGGGCGGTGACCATGATCGGGCAGCACTATCGCAGGACAGCCGGGCTCTACATGATCGCGCGACTGGTGTGCGCCACCGCGGTCGCCCAGCTGGTCGTGAGCGTCTTCGTCAAGCACCGGATCACCGCGCCGGGCGAGGAGCTGACCGGTCCGGACCTTGTCAAGTTTGTGCTGCTCAGCGTGGTCTGGCTGACGGTCAGCTACGGGCTGCTGGCGCTGGTTCGGATGACCGCCACGGCGCGAGGGCTATCGCAGACGGTCTCGGAGATCCGCCTGGATCTGTTGACCACGGCGGCGGCGGTGCTCGTCGTGTCGCCATTGCTCACGACGATCGACGGCGCGTGGAAACTGCTCGTCGCGGCGCCGGTGGTGGCAATCAACCAGATCTTCCGTGAGCAACTCCGACGCGAGCAGTTCCTCAGCCGTGACCCGGTCACCGGCCTTCTCACCCGCCAGGGCCTGACCGGCGGCGTACAGCGCATCACCGACGACGAGACGATCTGGCAACACGGGCCACGACCATTCGGGATCGTGTTGATTGACGTCGAGTCGGTGCTGACCATCTCCCGTACGCTCGGCCGCGAGATGTACGAAGGGGTCATCGCGGCGGTCTCCCGCCGCCTCGTTGACGCGTACGGCAAAGACCTAGTGGCTCGCGTGTCCAGCGACGCGATCGTGATTCTCATTCCGGGCTTGACCGAGCAGGAGGCCGAGACAAGGGCAGCGGCCGTGATCGGGGTGCTCACGCCTGCGCTGGCCGTGCACGGCATACCGTTTTCCGTCAACGCGGTCGCGGGTGTGGCCCTCTCGCCAATGCACGGCACCGACATAGGGTCTCTGCTGACAAAGGCCGAGCTCGCCAGGACGGAGGCGCGCCGCACCGGGCGACCCGCGAAAATCTACGCCCACGAGGCGACCACGTTCACCGAACGCAGCCTCGCGCTCGTGCGGGAGCTCAATAGCGTGCTGCGGCAGCCGCAGCGCTGGGACGAGCTCACGATGCTGTACCAGCCACAGATTGATCTTGATTCGGGTCGGCTGATCGGCGCGGAGGCCCTGGTTCGGTGGCGACATCCACAGTGGGGTCCGGTGCCTACCGACGAGTTGATCGACGCTGTCGAACCGACCGACGTCATGCACCTGCTGACTAGACATGTGCTGCGCGACGTCGTGACCCAGATGCGCCGATGGAACGAGGAGGGCCAACCACTCCGGGTGGCCGTCAACATCAGCGTCCAGGATCTGCACCACCCTGCGTTCGTGGCGGAACTCGCCACCTTGATGGCCGATCAGGACATCGCCACGCGACAGCTCACCATCGAAATAACCGAACGCATGCTGATCACCGACGAGCCTCGGGTCGGACAGGTCGCCGAAGAGCTCAGCCAGCTCGGGATCGGCCTTTCCCTAGACGACTTCGGCACTGGGCACGCGTCGCTGCAACAGTTGCGCCGCCTCCCGCTGACGCAGGTGAAGGTCGACCAGGCCTACATCGGCGGCATTCTTAACAATCCGGCTGATCGAGCGGTCGTCACCGGCGTGCACGACATGGCTCGCGCGTTGGGCGTCACCGTGGTGGCCGAGGGCGTCGAAGACGAACGCACGGCGAACGCGCTCGCGACCCTGCCGGGCATCATCGGCCAAGGCTGGCACTTCGGCGCCCCCATGCCGCCGGATGAGTTGCGGCGGCAGGCCCGAGTCGGCTCCGCATGGTCACGTCGGCCTTAGGTGGGTCAAAGGAGCGGCGCAAGACCGTGGCCCGCCGATCATCAGGTAGATGATCTGGGTGTCGACGCGGTGCCGGACCGGCCATCGGCGTTCTTACAAGCCAGACAACAGCGCGCCATGGACGATGCGGAGGGCGGCCATTGCGTCGTGGTTATCCTGAGCGGCTTGGAGCGCTCCGTAGTCGAGTTTTTCGAGGCCCTGATTGACTGTCTTGAGGAAAGCGATGGCCGTCCGGGCGGCTTCGACGCTGTCCTCGCGGAACGGGAACTGGTCTAGTTGCCAGACCCCGTCCCATCCGTTCTTGCGAAGCACATAGAAGAACTCGAAAAGTTCGATGGGATGGACCGATCCAGCGACCAGGTCGTCGTCCCAACCACGAAGGTTGTCGTTGACGTCCATGCCAAACAGGCGCCCGTAGTCGATGGCTAGCTGTGCTGCGTCGGCGGGTGACTCGCCGCCATAGAGCGAATGGCCGAAGTCCAGGAGAATGCCGACGTTGGGCAGTCCGATCTTCTCAATGCCGAGCAGTGTCCGCGCCACGGAGTCGTAGGACATCTTCACGCGCGGTTCGCGGGGCTTGTACTCGATCACGAATTTGAGATCTGGGTTCTCGGCCGCAAGCTCGCCCACGCCATCGACGGAATGCTTCCACAGACTGTGGTGATCGACCTGGAACGGGTAGTCCCATCCGTCCTGGCCGGGCCAGAGTTTGACGTACGAGGCGTGGAAGTGACGCACGACGTTGGCGGCATCGCTGATGAGGTCGTGGGCGCGCCGACGGATGCCGGGATCCGGATTGGTAAATGCTCCGCGGGCGAACTGACGCGTGTATATCTCCGGGGTTATGCCGATCACCGTCAGGTTGTTGCGGCTAAGGGCCGCCTCGACCTCCGGGAGGGTGAGCGCCGGGTCAGCAAAGGGGTAGGTGATGTCGACAACGGACAGGTCGCCGACCTGACCCGCCAGATCGATCATCTGCGGCAGGGTAACGGGTTCGCCGTAGCCATCGGTGGCGTACCTATCGACGTATGTGGCGAAGTGCCAGATTCCGGCGCCGAAGACCGGCATGCTTCCTCCCGCTGCATATCTAGTCGAATGTGCGTATCCAGTCACTATTTCAGTGCACAGTACGGCCGTCAACCGCTCAAAGACGCTGCGGTCGCTTGTTTGCGTGGAACCGACTGAGGGGTCGCCGATTTTGCGTGGAACCGACTCAGGGGTCGCCGACGAGTCGTCGCCCCATGTTCAGATCGGTGATGATGACGTTCACCCATCCGCCTCGCAGCGCGGCACGGATCGCGGAGAACTTGCGCTCGCCGCCGGCGACACCGACCCGGCGTGGCACAGCGAGCAGCTCCGTTGGGCTGATACCGATGATTCGCTGGTCGAGCTTGGACGGGACCAGCACACCGTCTTCGTCGAAGAACCGGAAACATACGTCGCCCACGGCGCCGTGTCGGCGCAGTTCGTCCTGCTCAGTTTCGGCGAGCGCGTTGCCGCTGCGGCGGAGGAGTGGCGAGGGCTCGAGACTTCCGATTCCGAGCAGAGCATCGGTCAAGTTCGGCCATCGCTTGGCCGCGGCCTGCACACTCGCATCGTTGATCAGAGTCCGGCGTGCGGCCGGCGTTCCAACGAAACCGGGCGCTGGAAGGAAGATCGGTGTTGCGCCGGTCAGATCCGCGAGGCGTGTGGTGAGTCGCGTGGCTTGAATTTGGACTTCGGGATCACCGACTCCACCCAGGATCTGCACGACTTCGTCGACCGCCTGCGTCTGCTTGCGGGGGAGTACCTCAACTGCGCGGAGCAATGACTCGCTCCAGGATGAGATGCCGACGCGGTGCTTGCTGGTGAGGGTCGTATCCAGGTAGTGCGCGGTGGCGGCGGCGAGGCCGGGAAGCACATCGCCATTGGACCCGACCGTATCGACGACGATGGCCTCGCGGAGGTTGTACTGGCTCTGCAGGCGTTCCTCGACGTCGCTGTAGACGCCGGGCGGCATCGAAACGACGGTACGGACGATTCCAAGCGCAGTTGCTTGGCGCAATAGGCGAGACACACGCGGCTGTGACAGCCCGAGCTGAGTGGCGATCTGTGGCTGCCGAATGCCGCGTTCGTGGTACATGCGGGCGACCTTGCCTAGCAGTCGCAATTCGGCGGGGGCAAGGTCGAGTGCGCTTCGACTCGAGGCTCCGGCAGTCACGTGGCAACTTTCTAGATGTTGTTCCTGGCTGTCCGACCAACCGTACCGCGTTCAACCAGGGGTTGATTATTTATTCAGGGTGCCAGTTTTGCGCGTCGGATCGCATCGGCCCATGCGGCTCGCTTGAGGGTACGTTCGTTCTGCGCTGCGACACCCGGATGGAAGGTCTCGCCCGGCGATGTGAACGCTGAAAGGCGGCGCTCGTCCCAAATGCCCGCCGTTCTGCCCGCTAGGTACGCAGCGCCGAGCGCGGAAAGCTCTGAAACCGCGGACCGCTGAACAGGACGGGCGGCCAGGTCGGCTTGCAGTTGCATGAGCATGTCATTACTGGCGGCGCCGCCGTCTGCGTGGATCGTGGAGATCGGAGCGAGCCGGTCTGCGACTGTCAGGACGTCGTCGATCTGGAACGCGATGGACTCGAGCGCGGCGCGGGCGAGATGCGCCAGCGTCGTTCCGAGCGTGAGGCCGCTGATGATGGCAGTTGCCGCGTCGTCCCACCATGGCGCGCCAAGTCCACCGAAGGCGGGGACGAGGTAGACGCCGCCGGTGTCTGGAACAGAAAGTGCGAGCGTGGCAAGGTCAGTAGCAGTGCGACCAACGGTGCGACCGAGCCATTCGATCGTTGCGCCCGAGGATCGAATGTTTGCCTCGACTGCGTACGCGGGTTCGCCATCGTCCCACGCGACCGTCAGACAGAGTGCGTCGTCAAGCGGGGTACCGGAGTCGATGATGCCCATGACTGACGAACCCGTTCCATAGGTGGCTTTGATGCCACCGGGAGTCCTGATCCCGTGCGCGAAAAGCGCGGCGTGGGAGTCGGCCATCACGGCTGTGATCGGAGTTCCGTCGCGTAGCGGTGCACCGCGCCACGCGGCGAACGGTCCGATGGACGGCCGGATGGTCGGCAGCGTCTCGGCCGGCACGTCGAATATCGCCAGAAGCTCGTCGTCCCACGTACGGGTGTGGACGTTCATGAGTTGAGTGCGTGATGCGTTGCCGACTTCGATGTCGTGTGTGCCAGCGAGCCGCGTCAATAGCCATGAGTCGACCGTCCCGAGGATCAGGCGGCGGTGCCGCGCGGCCGTGCGATCCGGGTCGAACGTGTCGAGCAGCCAGCGTGCCTTCGGTGCCGAGAACATGGGGTCAAGCGGAAGCCCGGTGCGCTCGCGGATCGTTAGTGCGTGGCCGGCGTCGGTGAGCTGTCGGCAGATTTCTGCGGTGCGTCGATCCTGCCAACTGATCAGTGGCCCAATGGGTGTGCCGGTCTCGGCATCCCACGCCATGATTGATTCCCGCTGCGTCGATAGGCCGATGGCCACCACGGCACGCGGGTCGACGTCTTCAACACAATCGTCGATCGCTCGCCGAACGCTGTATTCGACGAGCGTGGGGGAGTGCTCGACCCAGCCCGGACGTGGGTAGTCCGTGGTTACCGGGATAACGCACCGGCGCACGATGGCACCGTCCGCGCTGACCAGCAAGGCCTTCGTGGATGACGAGCCTTGATCTATCGCGAGTACAAAATCATCTGCCATCGGCGGCCAGGAGTTGGCGGATGGCGTGAACGATTCCGTCGGTGTTGAGGCCGAAGTAGTCGAGGAGGAACTCGGTGCTGCCGGTCGGCGCGAACTGGCGCGGAATGCCGAGGATCCGCATGGGTGTCGGATGCTGCTGAGCTAGGACGGTCGCAACGGCGGAGCCGAGTCCGCCGGTGACCGTCGCCTCCTCGACGGTGACGATGCCCTTGGTCTGGTGGGACGCATCGAGGACGGCCTGTACGTCGAGCGGTTCGATGCTTGCCATGTTGAGAACCCTGACACCGATGCCTTCGGCGCGCAGCCGGTCGGCTGCAAGGAGGGCTCTCGATACCATCGTTCCAATGGCGATCACGGTAACGTCGTCGCCATCGACAAGCCGTGTAGCCGTACCCGGTAAAAACTCCATGCCGCCATCGGACGGACTCGTTTCCGGTACCGGGAACCG
>DATFRR010000273.1:0-8971 GCA_035263025.1 Micromonosporaceae bacterium | reverse complement strand
GCGTCAGCTCTGCGCGGCGGATGATCCACTGCTCACTGGCGGGTCCGGGGTCGCCATAGCGCCGTTTCCTGATGTCGTTCACGACGTCGCTGGGGGCGCCCAGTTCGGTGAGTACGTTGAGGGCCTCGGCCTTGGTGATCAGCCTGCCGTCCCGCAACGTCGCTGTTGCTCTGGCCAGGGTCAGCAGGCCGAGGTCGACCCAGACGTCGCGCCTCCACCGCTCCGGGTGGTCCAGGGCCGGCCGCCAGAAGCTCTGCAGGTCCTCAACGACGAAATCAGCGAGCTGGCCGTCGGTCACGAGCGGCAGGAGGCCAGTTGGCGGCGGGCCATATAACACGAGTCCGAAGTCGTGCAGTTCACGCCTGGCCACCGGTGTGATCCGTCGGCGCATTACCTCCTCGTGAGCCCACGTGAGATGTGAGTGTGTGGGATCGTCCAAATCTGCGGCCACGGGATAGCTGCAATGCAGCTTCGCTGCGAGGGGGATGACACTGCCCAGCAGCTCGTGCACATCGCCAAGCTGCTGTTCCTCGGCTGCCGTGCATGACCGACCAAGGACGGCGATCAGGTCGAGGTCGCTGCGGCCGGGCTGGTAATCACCTCCAGCGAGTGACCCGTGTGCCCATACCGAGACCACCGGCACGACTGGCAGGACGGCACCGACGAAGCGGTTGAGCAGCTGGCCGGTGCGTTGATCTGCCATGGGGACATTCTCGGCGAGGTGTTGAGGATCGTCCACGTCAAGTGACGACGCCCGGTGCCCTCCAAAGCGATCGGAGGACACCGGGTTTCGGCGATTGTCAGTTCTTGACAAGCGTGTAGGTGTGCGCCTCGTCGACACCGAACTCCTTCGGCATGGGGACCACCGCGACCTCGTTTCCATTCAGGTCGTACCGGACCCAGGCATCGTCGGCCTTCGAGCCGTAGCGCAAACTGACCACGCTGTCGTTGCCCACCCAGTACACGCGGGATCCGTAGCAGTCCGCCCCCACGTGGGCGACCACCGAACCGCTGGCGGCCTCGACGATGCTGCAGTCGCTGGTACGGATGACGTAACGACCGTCGGGTGACCAGTTGTTCAGCGTGTCGAACACGATGCTGGTGCCCGTCGCCTGGCCGGTCGCCGCGTCATACACCTGCGCGAGCACCCGCGGGCCCTGATTGTCGACGCCGATCGCGAACTCGGCGCGACCGGGTAGCCAAGCCGGACCCGTGTAGCCAGTGTCCGGCACGGCGGGCAGCGTGCGGTCGTTGCCGGTCGTGGCATCGGCCACGTGAACCGCGGTCGTACCGGCGGTCGTCTGCGACCGGTAGACGATCTGCGTGCCATCGGCATTCCAGTCAACGCCAAGGAACGTCGCGCCGGTGGCCAGCCACTGCGTCTGCCCGTTCGCGAGGTTCAGGATGCCGATACGTTGATCGCGTGCGGCGCCGCCGTTGTCCTCGACGGCGACGTACGTTCCCACTGGCGCCGGGTACGCATACGTGTGGTGCAGGTCAACGTACCTGCCCGTGCTTCGGTCATATACCCAGGTTCCGTCGCTGGACGGTCCACCGCCGATGACCCAGCCACCGCCCACGGCGATCGCTCCGGCCGAGTACACCGAACGAACAGCCGCGACCGACGGCGTCGATGCCGTGCTGACGTGGGCCGGCTGCGTCGCCGCGACGGGCGGGACCATCGATGGCGAACGGTGGCCGTTAGCCAGAAACGCATAGCCGCCGCCGAACGCGACCACGGCGAGCACGCCAGCCGTTACCGTGGCCACCAAATGGCGCATGCGCTGCCGGCGACCACGCGTCCACGCCGTACCCGCAAAGTCCTTGGTGACAATGCCTTCGTCGGCGATGTCCTGCAGCTCGGCGCGCAACCGAGTGTCAAAACTCATTGAAAGACCCCCTGTACTACGACGGAATCAGACGAGGCATCGCCGATCGTCCCCGCGCGCAAGCGGGCCAGCGCCCGTGACGCCTGGCTGGCAACCGTGCCGGTCGAACAGCCAAGCACGTCGGCGACTTCTCGCTCGCTCAAGTCCTCGAGATAGCGCAAGACGACGACGGCCCGTTGGCGCGGTGGCAGCGCTTGTAGCGCGGCCCGTAGGCGCAGCCGCGTCACTGTCTGGTCGGCCGGATCGGGATGGGCACCACCGGGGCGACCACGCTCGGGGACATCGGCCATCAGCGTCTCAGGGCGCCGCCGCCGGTACCGCCAGCGAGTGATGTGCTGGTGGTACAACACCCGCCGCACATACGCTTCCGGGTCGCCGTGGATCCGCGACCATCGCGCCGCGGCGCGGGCGAAGGCCGTCTGCAGCAGGTCTTCCGCGCCGTGTCGCTCGCCGGTCAGCGCGTACGCGACCCGAAACAGCCCCGGCGTGCTATCGCGCACGAACTGTGTGAAGTCCTGCTCGATGTCACGATCCACGTACCCACCTCCTCGACGGTAAAGACGCCGCAGCGCGTGAGTTCCTTGCATCTATCCGGCCCGACGTTGTCGGCGAGTAATGGTGGCTCCTGCTCAGAACGGCCGAAGCGCGTGCCGAACCAGGTCAGCGACGCCGGCCGCACTGCGGTGGGTTGGCGGCGACCCGAGCGGCGCAGCCGAGGCTTACGACGCGCACTGCCGCTGGCACCGTCCGAAGCGGAGCAGCGTTTCCTACGGCGACGCATCATCAGTTGGCGTTAGCAAGTCAGAATGCAGGCGGGCTGACAAGGTCATCCCGCCACCGCGCCGCCGTCACCGAACGAACGTGAAGAGGTGCTCGCCATCGGGTAGCGGCTGCGGCGTAGTGACGAGACGGTGTACCCCGACACCGTACTGATGCATTGGCGAGGACACGAAGACCCGGGCGAAGCCGGCCTCGGCAAACCAGTCGTCGATGGTCGAGACCAGGTCGGGCTCCCCGCGGTGGCGGGTCCAGATCACGTAGCCGCCGGTGGCCAGAAATGCGGGCATGGCACGGACTGTCGCAGCGATGTCGTCGTCGCTGATGTTGCCGAAGACCCCGCACGCAAGCACCAGGTCCGCGGGCACCGCACCGACGTAGTTGTCTGTTCGGGCAGCGTCGGCGACCAAGTAGTCAAGACCCGGCCAGAGCGCGGCACGGCCTCGCTCCGCTAGCGCTGGGTCGATCTCGACCAGAAGTCCCTTCACGTCGCTGCGGCGAGGATGTTCAGCGAGAGCTCCGACCAAGTCCCGGCCATCGCCGGCGCAGATACTCACCGTTCGGACCGGCCCCGGCGGTGTCGCCTCGATCGCGGCGCGGATCCAGTGGCGCACGAGAGCAAGACGCTGTGAGGTGATTGACTGCGGATCGTCGTACATCCGGTACCACTCGTGCCAGTCCCGCCACGGCGCGTCCTTCGACTGCGTCACGCGGCCAGCCTAACGCGCGCTGTGCACGCGGTGGTCACGGTGTGCCCGGCGAACCGATGCTGTGCGGAGGGCCCGTGCGGCCGGGCCGTTGGCGGCCCGGGCGACGCCACCGCGAGTCGCTCGCCCCGCTGATCGAGAGCGTTTCAGAGCGCGAACCCCTTCGTACGAGGCAAAATGCCGGCATGTTCGGCGGGCATCTTGGCCTTGACGGCGCCACGACAGACCGAGCGCCCGCGACCGAAGCGGGCTACGGCGAACACTGACAACGAAGGTGCCCATGGCGACTGCGCATGCACCAGCGGGACGGCCGGCTCACCGGGGAAGCGTCAGGAGCTGGCTCGGGAAGGTGTTTGAGCTCAATCCGGCGGGCCTCAACTGGCCGCGCGGTGTGTTGATCTTCGACGTCATGCTGGTACCCCTGGTCGTCTTCTTGGCGATCGGGCACGAGGAGTATCTCGTCAGCGCGGTGTTCGGCACACTATTTGCCGGCCTCGCCGATCCGGGCGGCGGCCTTCGGTATCGCGTCTCGCATCTCGCTGCGTTTTCCGCAACCGGCGCCGGCCTGACCGCGTTGGCCTTCGGAATCGGCGGGACCGGCTGGGGCTGGCTGGTGCTCGCGGCCTTCGCAATCACGCTGTTCGCCGGGTTGGCAGTCATGTACGGGATTCATAGATTCGTCGCGGCGCTCCTCCTGAACATCTGGTTCGTCATTGCCCTTGCGCTCGCATTCACCTTTCATCAGCACGCGCACATCACTAACTACACGTGGGGTCAGGTGCTCGCTTGGGTCGGCGGGTCGGCGCTGTGGATCGCGCTGTCGTTCGTCGACTGGCTGATCCACGGACGCCAGGATCGACCGCAGTTGGTAGCGGAGCTGCCGGCCGACACCGCAGGGCGAACGTTGACCCGACCACTGATCATGTTCGCTGTGATCCGCGCGGCCGCCATCGCCGGTGCCGTCGCCATTGCATTCGGAGCGGACCTCTCGCACGGCTATTGGTTGCCGATCGCGACCCTGGTCGCGATGAAGCCGAGCCTCACACAGACGACGCTGGTCGGCGCACAGCGGCTCGCCGGCGCGATGATCGGCGCAGGCGTGGCGGCTCTTCTGTTGCTGATCCCGTCCAACGAACACGGCTCGAAGCTGGTAGCGATTGACCACGGTCTCGAATTGGTTGCGCTCGTCCTCCTCATGCACGGGGCGGCGATCCGGTTCTGGAACTACGCGATCTACTGCGCGGCGATTGCCGCCGGAGTGCTGATCTTGTTAGACCTTCCACGACACTCGAACAATGCAGCCGTCGGATACCGGGTGCTGTGGACGCTGTGCGGCGTGGGGATTGCGGTGGCCGTTATGCTCGTCGGCGGTCTGCTGGCGAAGCGAAGCGCGAACGCGCCGGACCAGCCGACGACACAACCGGCCGAGGCAGGCTAGATCGCGTTTGGCGCCGCCACCGGCTGCGCCGATCCGCCACCGGCTGTGCCGTGTTTGGCGCCCGCCACCGGCTGCGCCGATCCGTCGCGTCGAAGAATCGCGGACTACATTGCGCAACATGCGCGAGGTGTTCACCGTTCCGCTCCTCGTCTCGCTCTGGTGCTGGATCGTGCTGGAGATTGGCCTGGTCGTCCGCGACGTCGTCCGCCGGAAGGCGAAGTTGGAACGGGACCGTGGCACACGCGCGATCGTCGCGCTGTCGCTCGGCGGATCAATCTTCGTCGGTACGCTGTTTCGTCAATGGTTGCCGGCATTGAACGCACCGGCTGCGCAGGTGTTTGCGTGGACCGGAGTCGTCGTGATCTGGCTCGGCTTAGCCCTGCGCATCTGGGCTGTTGTGACGCTCGGCCGGTCGTTCAGCACGTTCGTGCAGGTCGACGCGGGCCAGGCAGTCGTACGCCGCGGTCCCTACCGGTGGGTGCGACACCCGTCGTACACCGGGCTCCTGCTGATCGCGTTTGGATTCGGTCTTGGCGCGGCCAATTGGCTCTCGCTTGCGGTCTGCGCCGTGCTCCCGGCGCTCGGACTCGTACCCCGTATTGCGGTTGAGGAGGCTGAGCTGACGAGGGTGCTTGGCGACACGTACCGCAGCTACCAGCACACGACGTTTCGTCTCGTGCCGGGAGTTTGGTAGCCCGTCGGGCGATCCAGCGTTCCATCCAGACGGCGTCGAAAGCGCCGAGCAGATGGCGCAGTGTGGGCGAGTTGGCACTGGTCGGGTCGTCGGCGGCCGGCGCAAGCGGGAATCACGGCAACGGCCGGCAACCGGGGCTTGGAGTGGCCACGGCTGCCGGCCTCGCCGCTCGCTACGGCCATCGACTGGCCGAGCCCA
Source organism: Micromonosporaceae bacterium (assembly GCA_035263025.1). Classification (GTDB taxonomy): domain Bacteria; phylum Actinomycetota; class Actinomycetes; order Mycobacteriales; family Micromonosporaceae; genus DASQPR01. The sequence continues at coordinate 3,268 of DATFRR010000273.1, read as the reverse complement.
GCGAATCTGGCGCGTTACAAATGAGGGAAGGGGTCGGCGAAGGTCTTGGCAACTGGCGACGTTCCGCCATAGCTCAGCGTGATTTTGATGCTGGCGACGTAACCGTCGATGTCTACGGACTTGGACACCCAGACGCCGTTGCACTCTGAGAACGTATGGGTCCCGGCGCTGCTCGAGACGACCGCCCTGGCGCATACGCCATCCGTCGCCGAGTCCAGTAGCTGGAAATCAAGATCGACGCCATTGAGACCGTTGGTGGTGTCCTCGTACCAGTCGAGAACGCAGTTCCGGATCTTCGCGTGAGCGGTGCCGGACGCCGGGCTCTGGGGCGGGCCACATGGCGTCCGGTCATGAACAATCTCGGACGCCGCGGCAGCCGGCAACGCGGGTGACGCGGGCTGGGCGGACGCGACAGTTGGGGACATGGCAAGAAGCATGCCCGCGACAATTGCCGCTGCTCCCGCTGCCGAGAGTTTGACGATCCACTTTGGTGTTTTCATGGCTGACCCCGTTTGTGTCATGCGCACATCGGCGACTATCGCAGCCGAGCCGGACGGCCCAGCCGGTCGTAGATTAGGATCCGCAGCCATAGTCGATCGATATTCGCGACATACGTCGGCCACATCGCGACGCAGATGAGTCGACCGTGCGTGCCGTGGTATCCAGAGCAGGCCGCGATTCGGGGGCGGCATGTGATCACGTTTTGGGTTCTCGGTGCTATCCGGGCGTCCATTGACGGCATCGAGGTCCGGCTCGGGCCGGCGAAGCAGCGTCAGCTTCTCGCGCGATTGTTGCTTGCCCGGGACCGCGCAGTCGGACTAGACGAGTTGCTGCGTGAACTGTGGGGAGAGCATCCTCCCGCATCGTCCGTCGATAACCTGCGGATGTACGCATCGAATCTTCGCCGAATGCTCATCGATCCCATCGACGGTGCAGCCATCCATCGGCACGGCTCGGGCTACCGCCTGTCCGTGCGAGCGGGCGCGATTGATGCACACCGTTTCGATGCCGCTTGCAGCAGTGCACGCGTCGCCGTGGCGTCTGGAGACTACGAGACAGCGGTGGCGGTACTTACTGACGCGCTCGGGCTATGGCGCGGTCAACCTGTTGAAGATGTTCCGCACGGTGCGTTCGTGCGAGCGCAGTGTGCGGCGCTCCTCGACGCCCGCGCATCGGCGGTAGAAGACCTTGCCGCGCTATTGATTCGATTGGATCGACCATGGTCCGCAACGCAGTTGCTGCAAGACGCTGTCGCCGCGGACCCGGTGCGAGAGCGCGGTCATCTCGTTCTCATGCTGGCGCGCTACGCAGAGGGAGACTCTGTTGGTGCGTTACGTGTGTTCGATAGAGCCCGCGAAAGCCTCGCCGAGCAGCTTGGCATCGATCCTGGGCCTGGACTACGGCGACTGCATGAGGCGGTACTGCGGCAAACCGGGCCGGCGGCGCTAACCAAAGAGCTTGTCGAGGAGATTGCCGGGCGCGCCGATCTCGGCCGACGCTCCCGTCACCCGATGCGCACGAGCCCGATGCGACCTCGGCCTTCGCAGTTGCCGCCTGACATCTCCGACTTTGTCGGCCGGACTGAAGCGGTAGCTGCCGTTCTCGCGACGTTTAGCGCCACGGGCCGGGGGTGCCCAGTCGTCGTGTCGATCGTCGGCATGCCGGGCGTTGGCAAAAGCACGCTGGCCATACACGGAGCTCACCTTGCCCGTGACCGGTATCCGGACGGCCAGGTCTACCTGGACTTGCATCGCGATGGCATCGGCTCGCTCGATTCCTTTGGCGCTGCCGGTGAGGTGCTCGGCGGCCTCGGCCTACCGGCCGACTCGTTGCCCCCGACGCAGCACGGACGATCGGCATTACTCCGCTCCATCTGCGCTGACCGACGGTTCTTGGTGGTGTTGGACAACGCCACGAGCGTTGAACAGGTCGCGCCGCTAATCCCGGCGAATCAGGACTGCGCGGTCGTCATTACCTCGCGGCAGTCGCTGGGCGAGATGAGCGCATGGTCTGTGATCGAGCTGGCGCCCATGGACGAACGGGAGTCTCGTGACCTGCTTGTCAGCACAATGGGTCAACAACGGGTGGCCAACGAACCGCTTGCGGTGGGCCGGATTCTCGAGCTGTGCGGTGGCCTGCCACTTGCGATCAGAATCGCGGGCGCGCGCTTCACGACTCGGCCGCATCACACCGTGGCGTGGTTGGCCGACAGGTTGGCATCTGAGGACACTCGACTGGACGAGCTGAAAGTGTCGGGCGCGACGCTACGAGCAAGTTTCGACCTCAGCTATCGAGGGCTGTCAAGCGACCGCCAGCGCGCCCTGCGACTGTTGAGTTTGCTCGACGTGCCAGATTTCGGCGTGTGGCTCGCCGCGGCCGCACTCGACTGTCCCGTTCGTGACGCAGAGGACCAGATCGACGGCCTAGTCGCAGCACGGCTCCTGGGCGTCGTCGCAACCGCGACGGACGGCTCTCCGCGATTTGGCTTCCATCAGCTCGTCAGGCTCTACGCAAAGGATTTGTCCGAGTCCATAGATTCGGAGGTCGAACGTCTGTCGGCGTTGACGCGCGGATACGAAGCGTGCCTTTTGCTTGCCAACCAGATGGACCAACGTCTACGCGTTCACGACCGGCCGACATCCGGCGGCGTTCGCTCCGGCGTCGCCGATCTGGTCGCGCAGACGTTGAGCGTCGATCCAAACGTGTGGTTCCGTGCCGAGCGCGATGTGCTTGTCGCTGCGGTGCACGGCGCCGCGCGGCAACAATGGCACGACCTTACGTGGGACCTCAGTCTGGCTCTGCAGCGATTCTTCGAGTCCCACAACAACCTGAGCGACTGGGTTGCGACCGCGACGCGCGGGTTAGCAGCGGCGCGGCTCGCCGGGCACCGTGGAGCCGAGTCAGCGCTCCTGTGCAGCCTCGGGGAGGCGCATGTAGTTCGTGACGAACTTTCGGCTGCGGCCGAGTCATTCGGTGCGGCGCTGACGGTAGCCCGAGAAATCAATGACGGCCGCGCGCAGGCGCACGCGCTGCGTGGACTAAGTGTTGTGAACCGGGCGAGGGGTCGGCTTGCTGACGCGACGGAAGCTGCGCGCGACGCGCTCGCCTTGACCGCGCAATATCCGGATGCCTCTCTCGCCGCCGATATCTGGATGAGCCTCGGATCGATACAACATCTTCAACGGGCGACAACGGAAGCAGAGTCGAGTTATCTGCGGGCGCTTCGCGGGTTCGGCTCGACTGGCGACCAGATGAACGAGGCGATTGT
>DATFRR010000272.1:0-43451 GCA_035263025.1 Micromonosporaceae bacterium | reverse complement strand
AGCACGCCGGCCGCCGACATTCAGGCGCGGTTCGACGCGCTATTCGCCGAGCAGGCGAGCAACCAGTTCGGCACGAGTCGCTACGCGGTGTTGTTCAAGCCGGGCGCCTACAACGTGGACGCGAATCTCGGCTACTACACGACGGTGGCCGGACTCGGTCTGTCGCCCGACGACACGGCGATCACCGGTGCGGTACGCGTCGTCGGCCAGCCCGATCCCACGTCAGTCGCGGGCATCTCAGCGCTGATCAACTTCTGGCGTTCGGCGGAGAATCTCGCGGTCACGCCGACCGTCGCGTTTGCGAACCAGTGGGCGGTCTCGCAGGCGGCGCCGCTGCGACGGGTACACGTCAAGGGGATCCTGTGGCTCGAGCCGGGCAACGGCGGGTTCTCCAGCGGCGGGTACATCGCCGACTCCAAGGTCGACGGGATCACGATCAACGGCTCGCAGCAGCAGTGGCTCACGCGGGACAGCGAACTCGACGACATCTGGACGAACGGCGTGTGGAACCAGGTGTTCTCCGGCGTTGTCGGCGCACCGGAGCAGAGCTTCCCGAACCCGACCTACACCACGCTGCCGTCCAGCCCGGTCACCCGCGAGAAGCCGTTCCTCTACGTCGACGACGGCGGCGCGTTCCGCGTCTTCGTACCGGCGCTGCGGCACAACACCTCCGGTACGACCTGGTCAAGCGGCAGCCAGCAAGGCACCTCCGTGTCGATCGGCGACTTCTTCATCGCGAAGCCGACCGATAGCGCACTGAAGATCAACCTTGCGATGGCGCTCGGCAAGCACCTGCTGCTGACGCCGGGCGTCTACCACCTCGACCTGCCGCTGGTGGTGGCCCGCAAAAACACCATCGTGCTCGGTCTCGGCATGGCGACGCTGGTGCCCAACCACGGTACGGCGGCGCTGCAGATCGCGGACGTCGACGGCGTACGCATCGCCGGGGTGATCGTGGACGCCGGGCCGCACGAGTCCCGGGTGCTCGTCGAGGTCGGCAGCGTACTCAGCCGCCGGTCACACGCGGACAACCCGATCTCGCTGCAGGACGTGTTCTTCCGCATCGGTGGACCGAGTGCCGGCCGGGCCGCCACGACCCTGATCGTGAACAGTGACGACACGATCATCGACAACATCTGGGCCTGGCGCGCCGACCACGGCACCGGCGTCGGGTGGACGGCGAACACGGCCGCGAACGGTGTCGTGATCAACGGCGACAACGTCACCGCGTACGGCCTGTTCGTCGAGCACTTCCAGGAGTGGCAGACGGTGTGGAACGGCAACGGCGGGCGCACGATCTTCTACCAGAGCGAGATGCCCTACGACCCACCGAGCCAGGCCGCCTGGAACAGCCCGACCGGCGACGGCTGGGCGTCGTACAAGGTGGGCACGCGGGTGCGCAGCCACGAGGCATGGGGGCTCGGCGTCTACTCATTCTTCAATCAGGGCGTGGACATCCGTGCGGACCGAGCGATCGAGGCGCCGGACGCGGCCGGTGTCGCGTTCCACGACATGATCACGGTGTTTCTCAGTGGCAGCGGGGGCATCGAACGCACCATCAACGACGCCGGTACGCCGGTGGTGGGTTCCTTCGGCACCAGTACGGTGGTGAGCTATCCGTAGATGCCGCCACGCACTTGCCGTGGCCGCATCAACCAGCCCGACGGCCCGTCGCTCACCCGGATGCGACGGGCCGTCGCGCTGGATTGGTCTGGGCGGTGCTCGTGAGGTGATGGGGTCGCGCCGCGGTCGACCGGGTACGACTACGAACGGTCTTGGCTCGGGTGCGGCGCTGACTGATCCGTCGACGACTGATCCGTCGACGGCGGCGCCAAGCCCGGCGGTGCCGCGCCAGGCGAAGCCGCACCTGGTTGTGTCATGGCGGAGCCCGGCGGTGTGGTGCTGGTTGGCTGATCATCCGGCGGTGTGGTGGTTGGCTGATAACCCGGCGTTGGCGCGGTCTCCGGCGGCTGCGACCCGCTCGCGGCCCGCGCCGCAGCGCGGTGCCGGCGGTGCAGCTGGATGATGCGCGCCGTGCCGGGCAGCGCGACGAGCAGGATGCCGAAGACGGCGGCGAGCAGCAGCGCGACGCCCTGCGGCACCTCGCCGTGCGCGCCGAAGAACGAGATCCGCACCTGCTGGCTGTTCTGCAGGATGAATATCAACAGCAACAACAACACGATGGCGAACAGGATGACGGCGAACCAGACGCTGCCGGCTCGCGTGCGCGTGCTGCGCGAGCGGTTGCCGGTCCACGTTGGTCGGCGACGGCCGGACCGTCGGTCATCGGGTCCGGTCGGCGGTTGCGTCATCGGGTGTCACCGCCTTCGTTCGGTTAACTTGTGCCGTGCCACCGGCGGTTGCGTCGCTCCTCGCATACCCTGTTGGCGTCCTCTTACGCAGGCACAATCGCGTTGAAGTCGACGCTCAGATCGGAGACTGGGGGAGTCGGCGGTGCCGGACTCGTCGGCGCGAGTGGCTGTCTACCGAATCCCAGCAGCTTATCAGCAATGACGGCGTATTGGTCTATAAAGAGATATTTCAGCGTTGCTCCCGATGGCCGTCGGTATGTTCGACCTATGGACTTCGATCATGCGCCGCTTCGCGTCGCTCTCGTTGTACCTCCGTATTACCGAGTTCCACCAGCCGCGTACGGCGGGGTCGAGACGGTTGTCGCCGACCTCGCCGACGCGCTTGTTGACAGTGGACACATCGTCACGATCGTCGGCGCTGAGGCGTCCGAGACCCGTGCCCGATTTGTCCGCGTGTGGGAGAAGACCATGCCGGAGCGTCTCGGCGAGGCGTACCCGGAGGTCATGAACGCGCTGCTGACCCGCCGCGCGATCGGCGATCTTGTCGGCCAGATCGACGTGGTGCACGACAACACGTATTCCGGCGGCCTGAACGCCGAGGTGTACGCACAGTGGGGCATACCCACCGTAATAACTATGCATGGGACTGCTGAACATAAAGAATGGATGCGGTACTACCGGGCGCTCGGTTCGTCGATCAATTTGGTCGCGATCAGCGCCCGGCAGCGTCTTCTGCAGCCGGAACTGAACTGGGTCGGCACCGTGCCGAACGCGTTGCGCATCGAGCAGTGGCCGTACAAGCCGAGCAAGGACAATTACGCATTGTTCCTCGGGCGGTTCAGCGCCGACAAGGGCGCGCACCATGCGGTCGCCGCGGCACACGAGGCCGGCATACCGCTCGTGCTGGCCGGCAAGAGCTCGGAACAGATCGAGAAGGACTACCTTCGCGACGTTCTCGAGCCGATGCTCGGCCCGGACGACGTGATGTTCGGTGTGGCCGATGCGCGGGAAAAGCGAATCCTGCTCGCCAACGCACGGTGCCTGCTCTTCCCGGTGCAGTGGGAAGAGCCGTTCGGCATGGTGATGATCGAGGCGATGGCGTGCGGAACGCCGGTCGTGGCGCTCAACGCGGGCGCCGTGCCGGAGGTCGTCGTGGACGGTGTCACCGGATTCATCTGTGATGCGCCGGGTCAGCTCGCCGAGGCGATCCACGCGGTCGACCGCATCAGCCCGGCGGCGTGCCGCCGGCATGTCGCGATGCGCTTCAACTCGGCCAACCTCGCGCGGGGGTACGCGGCCGCTTATCGTGCCGCCATCGACGCGATGCCGCAGCGGATCGTGTCCGAGCGGCACCGTACGGTCCAGATCCCGTCGCTCGCACCCTGACCGGCGCAACCCTGACCGGCGCACCCTGACCGGCGCACCCTGACCGGCGCGGCCCACCGGCTCTGGCACCGCCGGGGACGCGGTACGGCGTCTCGCGTGGCGACGTGTAAGAGTGGGTCCGTTCCGCCGGATCCGGGAGCACAGCCCAGCCGGGGCGGCGACGGGAGGGGGCCGCCACGCGATGAGTACGTCGCCGTCCCCGACCACCGGCCTCGCGTACGCCAGCGGGGCAGGCAGGTGGGTGCTCGCCGCCACGATCCTCGGTTCCGCGATCGCGGCGATCGACGCGACCGTGGTCGGCATCGCGCTCCCAGCCATCGGAGCGGACTTCGACACCGGCATCGCGGCGCTTCAGTGGGTCGTCACGGCCTACATGTTGACGCTCGCCGGCCTGTTGCTGATCGCCGGTGCGTTGGGCGACCGGTACGGACGCCGACGTGTGTTCCTGGCCGGCGTCATCTGGTTCGCGATCGCCTCGGTGCTGTGCGGCGCGGCACCGGACGCCGGCACGCTGATCGCTGCGCGGGCGCTACAGGGCGTCGGTGCCGCGTTGCTGACGCCAGGCAGCCTCGCGATCCTTCAAGCGTCGTTCCGGCCGGCGGACCGAAGCCGAGCGATCGGCGCTTGGTCGGGACTCGGTGGCGTGGCGACCGCGATCGGGCCGTTCATCGGCGGCTGGTTTGTCGAGTCGGTCTCCTGGCGGCTGATCTTCGCGATCAATCTTCCGATCGCCGCGGCCGTCGTCGCGATCGCCTCACGGCACGTACCCGAGTCACGCAATCCGGCCGCGACCGGCGGCATCGACGTTCGCGGCGGCGTGCTCGCCACGCTGGGTCTGGTCGGCCTGACGTACGGCCTGATCGAGGGTCCGACACTCGGGTGGGGCAGCCCGGCAGTGGTCGCGAGCCTCGTCGGCGGCGCTGTCCTGTTGGCCGTGTTCGTCATGTGGGAGCGACGGGTGGCCGACCCGATGCTGCCGCTGAAGCTCTTCCGGTCGCGCCAGTTCAGCGCAACGAACGTGGTGACGTTCATCGTGTACGGCGCGCTCGGCGGTGCGCTCTTCCTGCTGCCGATCCAGCTGCAGGTGGTGTCCGGCTTCACCCCGCTGGAGGCCGGCATCGCGCTGTTGCCGGTCACCGTGATCATGCTGCTGCTGTCCGCCCGGTCCGGAGCGCTCGCGTCGCGGATCGGCCCGCGGTTGCAGATGAGTGTCGGTCCGGTGATCGTCGGCGCCGGGATGGCGTTGTTCGCTTTGATCGACGGCGGCGCGATCGACGGGGGAGGGCAGGGCGTTGGCGAACGGTACGTCACCGAGGTGTTGCCGGCCGTCGTGGTATTCGCATTGGGGCTCGCCACCACGGTCGCGCCGCTGACCGCAACGGTGCTCGCCGCCGTCTCGTCCGACCACGCCGGCGTGGCATCGGCGGTCAACAACGATGTGGCACGAGCGGCCGGGCTGATCGCGGTGGCCGTGCTGCCCGCCGCTGCGGGCATCACCGGCGCGGCGTTTGCCCACCCGGCCACGTTCTCGGCCGGATTTCACACCGCGGTGCTGATCGCCGCGGCGTTGTGCGGTGTCGCCGGTCTGCTCGCGGCGCTGTGGATTCGCAATCCCGAGCGGGCCGCACCGACGGTCGGCGTGCCGGAGCCACGCGCCGCCGACTACGCGCTGCACTGCGGCATCGACGCACCACCGCGTACCCTGGTCGGGTCCGGCCCACCGCCGACCGAGCGCGCGTGACGGCTCAGCCCCAGTGCTGGCAGTCCGCGTTCGGCGACTCCTGCTCGCGGACCGCGTCGACGTAGGCGCGAGCGGTCGCACTGATCACGATCGCATCGCCCTTCTCGACCGACCCGTAGCCCACGTTGAACGACGCGATCACGGCGTCCACCAGGTCGCTGTTCGACCAGCTATACGTTTCGTGGAAGTGGAACTGGCCGAAATAGACCAGTAGCCACGCGAGATTGTCGGTCGCGATCGCCACGTTGTCGGCCGGCTTGAAACGGTCGTACTGCTCGCCGAACCGGTTGTTGACGAAGCTCTCCGTCGCGGCGCTGACCTGGAAGAGGCCGAAGCCGAGGTGATCGTTCGACTTGCACGCGGACTGCCATCCGCTCTCCTGCGCGGCGATCGCCTTCAGCAGCACCACCGGTACGGTGATCTTCGGCAGTGGCTTGCTCAGGTTGGCTGGCTGCTGCACGCCGTCCCACGGCTGCCGTGCGGCGGCGGTGGTGAGCAGGTGTTTCACCGAGGTGAGTGACAGATTCTTCCCGGTGAATCCGGCACATGGCGGTGGACCGGGTGGCTCGGGCGTCGGCGTGGCGCGCGGTTTGGACTTCGACTTCGTCGGTTGCGCCGTCGGCGACGGCGGGTCGAGCGTCGCGGGAGGTTCGGAGATCGACGGTGGGCTGGACGGCAAGCCGCTGACGAAGCTTGGCTGCTGCGACGACGAAGGCGAACGTAGTGAGCACGCCGCGAGCGATCCGGCCAGCGCAAGCGCGAGTACGAGCCAGAGCCACCGTCGTCGGTGCATGTCGCCGTACCCCCGTCACGTCGCCAGCCGAGCCTCGTCAGGCTAGCCGATCGCCGGTGGGCATTGCTGTCCCGAAAGTTCCGTTCGGCTCGCAATCAGCGTTGTAGCCAGGCGTCGACCGCGGCAGCCGGTTCGGGCTGTCCGTAGTGATAGCCCTGCGCGATGTCGCAGCCGAGCGAGCGCAGGGCATCGGCCTGAGCGGCCGTCTCGACGCCCTCGCCGGTCACCGTCAGACCGAGCGTGTGCGCGAGGTCGATCAGCATGCCGACGATCGCCATGTCCTCGGGTCCTTCCGAGGCTCGATCGTCGAGGCTGCTGATGAACGGACCGGCGAGCTTCAGCGAGTGCAGCGGCAGCGTACGCAGATAGGCCAGGTTCGAGTAACCAGTGCCGAAGTCGTCAATGGCGATGCGTACCCCCACCTCGGCGAGCGCATGCAACGTCTTGAGCGGCTGGCCCGCGGTCGCCATGATGGCGCTCTCGGTGATCTCGAGTTGGAGACGCGCGGGATCAAGTTCGTGGTCGGCGATCAGCCGCGCCACGTCGTCCACGATGGACGGATCGTTGACCTGCTGCGGCGCGAGATTCACGCTGACCGTCAACGGGCGGTCGGGGAAGCGGACCGACCACGCGCGCGCCTGCGCGCACGCGCTGCGCAGCACCCACAGCCCGAGTTCGGTGATCATGCCGGTCTCCTCGGCCAGACCGATGAACTCGGACGGCTCGAGGCGACCCCACAGCGGGTGCTGCCAGCGCACCAGCGCCTCGACGCCGGCAAGGCTGTCGTCGCCGAGCCGGATCAGCGGCTGGTACTCGAGGAACAGCTCGCTGCGTGCCAGCGCGCCAGGCAGCGACCGGGACAGTTCGTAGCGCGTGATCTCCTTGGCATGCCGCTCCGGGTCGAAGAGCGCCCAGCGATTGCGACCCTCGGCCTTCGCCCAATACAGCGTCGTGTCGGCTGCCTTCATCACTTCGGCGCGGGTCGACAGGTTCTCCGGCGCGGCCAGGATGCCGATGCTCGCCGAGACCGAGATGGTCTGGTTGTCGATGTGCATCGGTTCGCGCACCGCGGCGAGCGCTTCGTGCGCGACCTCTATCATGACGCCGGCACCCGCGCAGCCCTCGACGAGTACGACGAACTCGTCCCCACCCATCCGTGCGACGAGGTGCCGTTCGCCGAGGCGGGCGTGGAGACGGCGGGCCACCTCGCGGAGCAACTGGTCGCCGGTGTCGTGACCGAGCGTGTCGTTGATCGCCTTGAAACCGTCCAGGTCGAGGTAGCACAGGCCGATGCGGTCGCCGCCGCGGGCGAGCGCGGCGTCGAGGCGCTCGAAGAACAGTGTTCGATTGGGTAGCTCGGTCAACGGATCGTGCGATGCCTGGTGGTGCAGCCGTGCCTGTAGCGCGTGCCGCTCGGTGATGTCCTCGATCATCGCCACGAGATAGCGCGGCGTGCCGCCCTGGTCGCGGATCAGCGACGAAACGAGGTCGGTCCACATCAGACTGCCATCGGACCGGTAGTACGGCTTCTCCATGCGGATGTGGTCGCGTGCCCCGGTGACCAACTCGGCGTACTGGTCCCAGGAACCGACCGGGTCACTGGGGTGAACGAAGTCGTCGACGCTGCGAGTCACGAGCTCCTCGGGCGTGTAGCCGAACATGTCGCACATCGCGCGGTTGACTTCGAGGATCTTGCCGTCGACCGTACTCACCGCCATGCCGATCGCGGCATCGGCGAACACCGCGCCGAAGCGGCGCTCGCTCGACCACTTCGCGTCCTCGGCATCCTTGCGGGCGGCGAGCGCGGCGACCGTGATGCGTTGCTGCTCGGCGAGTGTCCGCTGGCGCAGCGCGTCGGCGTACCCCGAAGCGAGCTCGCCAACCGCGGCGAGCCAGCGCTCACGGATGCGTGGTTCGGGCGCCTCGCTCAGCGTCGGGCCGAGCACCGTGATCGTCGAGGCGAGCGACTCGGCGCCGGTGAAGTGCGCGGCGACCATGGATGCGCCGATGTCGCGGATGGCCGCGTCGTTGAAGTCGTCGGCGGTGATCGCGTCGATCAGGCGCGCCGCCAGATTGCCGAGATAGCCGCGCAGCTCGCCGCGATTGAGCGGCACATAGCTCGTGTCCGAGATCGCCTCGACCCAGCGGTCGACGAGCCCGTTGCCCACGGACCTCGACGCGGCCTGGGCCGGCTCGCCCATGGCTATGCCCCACCGATCGGTTGCGCAGGCGAGATTCCGACGCTTTCCGCGCCGCGAAGATCGCGCCCTGCCGCATTTTCGATCACCACACTTGGGTACCCGGATAAGGCACCCGCGACGCGTGGCCTGCCCATTTCGACATCGACGCCGCTGGGCGCCCAGCTTGGTCGCGTCACGGCAGCCAGTGTGCCACAGGGCGGCGTGTGCGACGAGATCCCGACCGACATCGATGGTCGGAGCGTGACACGCACGCGAAATGCGCTCGCCACGCGCTGTGTCGCCGCCGGCGGCGGCTCTCTCCGCGGCCGCTGGCGCGGAGCCGGACATCGGTGTCCGGACGCGACATCCACCACCACAAGGAGCGGTTGGGCCGTTGCCACGCAGCCGGTTCAGCTACGCGCACGCGTCGCGGCGAGGTTACCGTCGCGGCGCGGGCATCGGTCGGCCGGCGAACGCTGCTCCCTCGTGGTCGCCGGTCGCCGCCGCGCCGGTCATTTCGACGCGACCCGAGGCATCGACGTCGATGTCCACGAGCCGTTCGCCGATCCGGAGCCCGGCGACTCGAAGTGGGCCGGCCATCATCGGCGTAATGGATACATCCCCGGCCGGTACGTCAACGGACAAGCCAAGCAGCGCCTGCAGCAGGGCGATGCCGGCCGCCGCCGACCAGGCCTGAGGTCGGCACGCGGCGGGGTGCGCCAGCGGCCGGGACACCTCGTCGCGGGCATCGCCGCTATACAACTCGGGAAGGCGGTAGTCGAACGCGTCGGCGGCGGCGAGCAGACCGTTGATGAGCGTGGTCGCGGCACCGCGGGCGTGGTGGTCGCTCGCCATCGAGGCCAGGCCGAGCAGCGCGATCGCGGTATCGTGCGGCCAGATCGAACCGCAGTGGTACGTCATCGGGTCGTACGCGCCGTCCAAAGTCGACATCGTCCGCAGGCCGTACCCGCCGGAAAGCTCTGGGGCGCCGAGCAGTGCCGCGACGGTCGACTCTTCGGCGGGGTTCAGCAGCCCAGTCCCGAGCAGGTGGCCGATGTTGCTGGTGAGCGCGTCGATCGGGTGCCCGGTGCCGTCGATGCCCTGCGCGGGGAACGCGCCGAGCGGGCCGGTGCGCCAGAACCGGTCACGGAACGCGTCGGCGAGGTTCGCCGCGTAGCCACGCCAGTGGTCTGGATCGGCGAGCGCGTCGACATGGCCCGCGTCTCCGAACGCCTCGAGCAGCCGGGCCGCGTCGAGCGCTGCGCGGTGTGCGTACCCCTGCACTTCACACAGCGCGATCGGCGGCGTGGCCGTCCGGCCGTCATGGAAGCGCACCGCGGTGCCGGAGTCCTTCCACCCCTGGTTGGCGAGGCCCCGGCCGGTCACGTCGAAGTATTCGATGAACCCGTCGCCGTTTGGATCGGCGTACCGCTCGAGCCAACCCAGCGCGCCGCGCAGCGTCGGCAGGAACCCGGCGACCGTACGGTCCGGCAGGCCCCACCGCCACGCGTCGGCGAGCAGGCTGATCCACAGCAGTGTGGCGTCGACCGTGCCGTAGTAGACGGTCGGACCGTGTGGCCCGGCCGACGGTGCACCGGGGAGAGTGAGTCGGGTGTCCCGGCGTCGTAGCTCATGCATGATCTTGCCGGGCGCCTCGCCGGACGCCGCGTCCAGATGGGATCCCTGACGGCGGGCCAGGGCGCGCAGCGTGCCCTCCGCGACCGACGTGCCGAGCGGGAGCATCATGCGAGCCGCCCAGATGCTGTCGCGACCGAACAGCGTGAGGAACCACGGCACGCCGGCCGCGATGAACGCGTCGTTCGGCTGGCCAGGTTCCGCGACGCGCAGCGACGCTAGGTCGTCGATCGCACGTTCGACGAGTCGAGCGATGCGGGGATCGGCCGCGTGGATGGTCGGGCGCGACCAGTCGACCGGGCCGGACGGCGTGACGACCACCGCGGTTGGTTCCTGTACCCGGACCGACCAGCGCAGCGTGACCTCCTCGTCGGTACGCAGCTCGATCTGCCACGTCAGCACGGCCGTCGCGAGCCCGGCGGTCGGGTCGGCCACCCGTACGGTTGCGTCGGCACCGCTGACCCGTACGGTCGCGCCGCCGCCCGTCCAGACCAGATCGTTGCCGTCCAGCGCCGCGGCGGCCATCGACCGCCAGCGGCCGGCGCGAGCCAACTCCATCGGCGTGAGGTCGCAGTCCAGTTGCAGCCTGACCTCGGCGCGGACCGGCGCAGTCGCGGTGGACCGGACGCGGATCGTCTCGTCGAGCCCGCCCGACCGGACGCTGCGCGTGCGATCGAGCCGTACGGTCGGGTCGGGGATCGGATCGCCCATCTCGCGGATGGTGGCGAAGAACGTCGTGATGCCCGGGCCGTCATGCTGCCAGCCGAGCGGATCCGGCTCCGCGCCATCGACGGTGACGACCGCACGGCGCAGCGCGCGGGTGTCGCCGACGTAAAGGCCCGCGACACCGACCGGCCGCAGCTGTCCGTCCGCGTCGGCGAGCACGCACGCAGGTGCGCAGACGGTCGCCACCAGCCGATGGATCGGCGCAGGTCCAAAGTGCGCCGCCGGTCGAGCGTCCGCCTGTGCGGGGATCTGGGCGGCAACCGGTGGCTGGTTCGATACCGGTGGCTGGCTCGAGACCGGTGGCTCGGCGTGTCGTTCGTCGTCGGGCGAGGGCATCGCACCTCCTCCTACGTCCACATCGACCGAGCGTCCGGTGCGGGCGACCCTTCGGCACCCGTCGACCTGACCGTTCGGACTTGACAATGGACGCGTACGGCGGGACAGTTTCGAAACATCCGGTTAACTTGAACGATCCAATGATGACGCACGGCTCCTTGAACGATCAAACCTATAAGGCGGGGCTCATGCCGTCAAAGGTCACGATTGCCACGGTCGCGCGACACGCGAACGTCTCGCGGCAGACGGTGTCCAATGTCCTCAACGCGCCGGACATGGTGCGCGACGTGACACGGGCACGCGTCATCGCGGCAATCGAGGAGCTGGGCTACCGGACGAACCTCGCCGCGCGCCAGATGCGCACCGGGCGGTCCCGGCTGATCGGGGTCCGCATCGATCCGGTACGCAATGGCATCGAGCAGGCCGTGCTGGACCGATTCCTGCACGGACTGACCGAAACCGCGGCACCGGCTGGGTATCGCATCGTGCTGTACACGGCCGGCGACGACGAAGCCGAGATCGACACGTACGACGAGTTGCTCGCGACGTACGCGCTCGACGGCTTCGTCCTGACCCAAACTCACCACGACGACACGCGTACCGCGTGGCTGCTCCAGCACGCCGTACCGTTCACCACGTTCGGCCGCCCCTGGGGCGCGCCGGAGCGGCACAGCTGGGTCGACGTCGACGGCGCCGCGGGCACCGCGGCGGCGGCCCGCCACCTGATCGCCGCCGGCCATCGACGCGTCGCGTTCATCGGCTGGCCACCTGGTTCGGGCGTCGGGGACGACCGACGCGCCGGTTGGGCGGCCACCCTGCGCGCGGCCGGCCTGCACACCGACGGCCTGTCCCGGCACACCGTCGACGGCGTCAGCGAGGGCGATCGCATGGCGCGCGATCTGCTCGCCGAGCCGGAGCCACCCACCGCTGTGGTCTGTGCGAGTGACACGCTCGCGCTCGGCGCATGGCGGGTCGGCGGCCTCGCGGTGATCGGCTTCGACGACAGTCCGATGGCACAGGCCGCCGGACTCTCCACCGTCCGTCAGCCGCTCGCCGCGGCGGCGGCGGAGTGCGTGCGCACTCTCGCGCTACTGCTCGGCGACCGGCTCGCCACGACATCATCCGTCACGGCGAACGAAGACCTCGCGGCAACGGTCAACGGCGCCGCCGGTGAACCGGTGACCCGCCACGTGTTGCTCGCACCTCACCTCGTCATCCGGGACTCCGGTTGACGGTCAGCCGGGACCCCGGTTGGCGCTCCACCCGATTCGAACGCCTCACCCCCGAAGGAGGGACATCGATGACCCGACGACTCCGCCGAGGCGGCTTAGCACTCGCCGCCGTGGCACTCGTGCTCGCGAGCGCGGCGTGCGGCAGCGGATTCAACAAGAACACCAGCACCACCCAGAAGGCGGGGCCGGCAAACCTGCAGGTTCTGATCGCATCGTCCGGCCAGGCCGAGACCGACGCGGTCAAGCAGGCGGCAGCCGCCTTCGCGTCCAGCACCGGCAACACGGTCACCGTGAACCCGGCGCAGGACATCGGCCAGCAACTCGGCCAGGCGTTCGCCGGCGGCAACCCGCCGGACCTGTTCTATGTCGACGCGTCACGGTTCGCCGACTACGCAAGCATCGGCGCGCTCTACCCGTACGGCAACAAGGTGCCTGACGCGAACGACTTCTACCAGTCGCTGCGCCAGACGTTTACGTTCCAAGGCCAGCTCTACTGCATCCCGAAGGACTTCTCGACACTCGCGTTGGAGATCAACACGGATCTGTGGGCGAAGGCGAAACTGACCGACGCCGACATTCCGACCACGTGGGACCAGCTCGTCACGGTGTCGAAGAAGCTGAAGGCGGCCGGCATCACGCCGCTCGCGACCGCCGACACGCGCGACCGTCTCGGCGCGTTCGTGGTGGAGAACGGCGGCTGGTGGGCTAACAAGGACGACACCCAGGCCACCGCCGACTCGCCACAGAACCTGCAAGCGCTGCAGTTCGTCCAGATGCTGTTGAAGCAGGGCCTCGCGGTCTACCCGAAGCAGGTCGACGCGGGCTGGGGCGGCGAGGCGTTCGGCAAGGGCAAGACCGCCATGGCGATGGAGGGCAACTGGATCCGTGGCGCCATGACGAGTGACTACCCGAACATCAAGTACGAGGTGAAGCCGCTGCCCGCCGGCCCGGCCGGTCAAGGCACGCTGTCGTTCACCCAGTGCTGGGGCATTTCGGCCAAGAGCAAGTTCAAGGATCAGGCCGTGAAGTTCGTCGAATACATGACGGCCAAGGCCCAGCAGCTCACCTTCGCCAAGGCGTTCGGCGTCATGCCGTCCCGCCAGTCGGCGAAGGCCGATTATCTCCAGCAGTTCCCGGATGACGCCGCCTTCATCGACGGCGCGCAGTATGCGCAAGGTCCGCTCACCGTGGCGAAGGTCGACTCGGTGCTCGCGGACTTTGACAGCCAGTTAGGCAGCCTGACCACCAACGGCAGCCCGCAGGCGATTCTGCAAAAGTTGCAGACGAACCTGAGTGCTGCGTTGAAGGGCTGACGGCTCGCCGGTGTGGCGTGTGTCCCCCCGCACGCCACACCGGCGCCCCGACACGAACGCCTCCGTCGCTTCTCGCCCCACGTCGAAGGGAGCGGCCGTGACAACCACGTCGAACGACCCGTCGGGTCCGCTGGGCGCTGGCGGCACCGGTACGCCACGCCAGCGGTCCGCGGCTGGTGCGCTGGAGTTGCGGGTACCGGTCAGACGCTGGGCGGGGCCGCGCCGCGCGGACGGACCGGCACCACGACGGCGGCCGAATCGCATCTACGGGCGGCAAGGCATCGCCGGCTGGACGTTCGTCGCGCCGGCGATCGTGATCCTCGGCGTGTTCCTGTTGCTGCCGATCCTCATGGCGTTGTTCGTGAGCTTCACGAACTGGAGCGGCGTCGGCAGCCCGTTCTCGTCGAGTACGCCGCTGGTCGGCGCGTCCAACTACACGCACTTGTTCACGGTCGACGGCCTCGCCCGCGAAGACTTCATGACGAGCATTCGCAACAACTTCTACTACGTGTTGCTCGTGGTGCCGTTGCAGACCGTGCTGGCGCTCGCTCTTGCGCTCGTGGTTAACGGCCGGCTGTTGCGTGGCAAGGGATTCTTCCGTACCGCGTTCTACTTTCCGTCCGTCACAAGCTCCGTCGCGATCAGCGTTGTGTTCCTATTCATGTTCTCCAACAGCGGCGCGGTCAACGCGCTGCTGAACTTCTTCGGCATCCACGGGCCGCAGTGGTTCTCCGACCCACGTGGGGTGCTGCAGATCATCCTCGGCGGACTGGGCATCGTGGATCCGAACAACCCGCCCGCGGCGCTCGCTAACTCGCACTTCCTTAGCTTGTCGACGTGGGACTGGATCGCCGGGCCGAGCGTCGCGATGTGCGCGATCATCACGCTCGTCGTGTGGACGACCAGCGGCACGTTCATGCTGATGTTCCTCGCCGGGCTGCAGAACCTGCCGATCGAGCTCGACGAGGCGAGCATGCTCGACGGCGCGACGCGCTGGCAGCGCTTGCGTTATGTGACGCTGCCACAGTTGAAGCCGACGCTGTTCCTCGTGATCACACTCGGCCTCATCGGGACGTGGCAGGTGTTCGACCAGATCTACGTGATGAGCCAAGGGAATCCGGCGAAGACCACGCTCACCCCGGCGTTCCTCTCCTATCGCACCGCGTTCAAGGACTTCAACTACGGCTCGGGCGCGGCGATCTCGTTCGTGCTGTTCCTCATCATCGTGCTGATGACGTTGCTGCAACGGTGGGTGATGCGGGATCGCGACAAGCCGCCGCGTGGGCGACGGTGGTTCGGGAGTCGGCCGGCATCGCCGCCGATCGAGGAGCAGATCCCGGTGCCGGTGCTGGCGGCGGCCGTCGAAAGGTCGCGACGACCATGAGCGCATCGAGTGTGCATTTGCGGCGGACGCCGGCGCCACCGCGACGCGAACTTGACGGCAGCACGCGCGCCCGGCGGATCGCCACGCGCGTCGCCGGATACGCGGTCCTGGTCATCTTCGCGCTGATCTTCATCTATCCGTTCATCATCCAGCTCGGCAACACGTTCAAGACCGAGCCGAACGCGGCGGCCGATCCGCTGTCGCCGATCCCGCACCCGTTCACGGATGCGAGCTTCTTGCGCATCTTCGACGGCACCGACTTCCCGCGGTGGATGCTGAACTCTGTCTTCATCACGATCCTGGTGACGCTCGGCCGGGTGTTCTTCGACTCGCTGGCCGGATATGCGTTGGCACGGCTGCATTTCCGTGGCCGCAAGGCGCTCTTCGCGGGCGTCATCGCGGTGATGGCGGTGCCGGGCGTGGTGCTGCTGATCCCGAAGTTCCTGGTGCTGAATCAGCTCGGCCTCTACGACAGCTACACGGCACTGATTCTGCCGACGATCATCGACGCGGCCGGCATCTTCATCATGAAGCAGTCGTTCGAGATGGTCCCGCACGAGATGGAGGAGGCGGCGCGCATCGACGGCGCCGGCATCTTCCGGACGTACTGGTCGGTCGTCCTGCCTATGGTGCGGCCGGCGGTGCTGACCCTGACGATCTTGTCCTTCCAGGGCTCCTGGAACGAATTCCCGCAGACACTTGTCGCGGTCCAGAGCCCGCAATACTTCACCCTGCCGCGTGGCGTCGCGAACCTCGTCAGCGGCTCGCTCGGCGCCGGCACGCAGTATCCGCTCAAGCTCGGCGCCGCATTGCTCGCGACGATCCCGGTCGCGATCCTGTTCATGGTGTTCCAGCGGTACTTCGTTCGCGGCGCGAACGAGGGAGGCGTGAAGGGCTGACGATCCGCGGTCGGCGTGGGGCCCGGCACGCGAGCATCGGCTCGGCACGGCGCGGCCGCCACCGGTGTTCCGGTGGCGGCCGATGCGTGTCTTGGTGCGCGGCACGGTCCATCGTGTCGCGGGCGAGCATCTCGATGGTGCGTGCCGCCGATCTTCTGCGCGGCAAGCCGGAAGTGTGTCAGTCCACAGTGCCGCGCGGGACGATCCACCGGTGTGAAAGGCGGCCGTCTACCGCTGCGATCAAGTCGAAGTCGTGGTCGTAGTGGAGCACGACTGCGCCGTGCAAGATAGCGGTGGAGGCGAGGATCAGATCTGCCACGCCCGGGCCTCTGTGATGGCCAAGTCGGACGAGATCACCCTGTAGCGCGATCGCGAGGTCGATGGTCGCCTGGTTGATCTCCAGAGCCACATATGACGCGAGATCGTCGGCCATGCGGTCGTAGTGTCGCGCGTTGGTCGCGGACCAGCCGAGCTCGAGCCTAACCGTTCCGCAAGTCGCAAGCCGCCCAGCGTAAGGCAGCAGGGCGGCCGAGACGGCGGGCTTGGTCAGCCGAGCGAGCACTGACTTGTCGAGCAGGTACGCCGTCACTGCCATGCTTCGTCGCCGGTCGGTACGTTGGCGTACGTCCCGTCCTCGGCCGCCCGCTCGATCATCTGCCACTGCCGATGCTGCTGCACAACCGACCGTAGGGCCGAGTTGACCGTGTCCACTTTGGTCGTCGTGCCAAGGACGTCGGCGGCTTCGGCCAGGGCCTGATCATCGAGGTTGATCTGCGTCGTACCCACCTGCCAACTCCTCAATCCCGGAACGATCTGTATCACCGAGCTGACAAAATTGTATCAAGATAGCCTTAAATCTGATACATCCGTGGCCCCGGCACGGCGATGTTGCGTTCCACAGATCTGCTTCAGATCACCGACCGCGTGCCGGAGTCCGGTTGCGGCTGCGGCGCGGTCGGAAATCGACTGCGAGCCGCACCGCGAGCGTGTCAGTCGAGTACCGGCGACGGCTCGTCGTGCCAGCGAACTGCGCCGTACGTGTCGTGCGCGATCACGGTCGCGGACGAGTCCCCGACGCGTACGCCTTCGATGCTGATCTCGCCCCACCACTCGGGCAGTGCCGGGTCGACCGTCACGCCGTCGCGGCCCTCAGCCGGCTCGAGGCCGAGCAGGGACCGCAACACGAGCAACGGTGCCCCGGACGCCCACGCCTGCGGCGAGCACGATGTCGGATAGGGCACCGGCGGATCGAACATGTCGCGTGGGAAGCCACAGTAGAGCTCGGGCAGCCGGCCGTCGAACGCGGTCGCGGCGGCGAACAAACCGTCGGCGAGGCGATGCGCCAGCGCTACGGCGCCTTCGATGTGCCGGTACGCCATCAGGCCGGCGATGCACATCGCGGTGTCGTGTGGCCACACCGAGCCGTTGTGATAGCTCATCGGGTTGTAGGCGCCCATGTCGCTGGCGAGCGTACGCAGCCCGAAGCCGCTGTCCATCGTCGTGCCGGCAAGTGCGGCGATGGTGCTCGCCGCGTGTTCGTCGGTGAGAATCCCAGTCCACAACAGGTGGCCGACGTTGCTTGTCAGCGCGTCGACCGGCCGCTTGGCACCATCCAGCGCAACGGCGAAGTAGCCGCGCTCCGGCAACCAGTACGCCGCCGCGAAAGCGTCGCGAAGCTCGGCGGCGCGCGCTCGCCAGTAGGCGGCCGCATTCGGATCGCCGAAGGTCTCGGCTAGATGGGCACGCGCCTGTCGCGCCGCGTATGCGTACCCCTGCACCTCGCAGAGCGCGATCGGCAACCGGGCGAGATTGCCGGCGGCGTCGTTGATGCCGTCGCCGCTGTCCTTCCAACCCTGGTTGACCAGACCGTGGTCGGCGGTCCGGTGATACTCGACGAAGCCGTCGCCGTCCCGGTCGCCGTACTCGTCCATCCACCGCATCGCGGCGTCGGCGGCCGGCAGCAGCGCCGCGACGGCATCCCGGTCGGCACCCCACCGCTCCGCCTCAGCGAGCAGCATGACGAACAGTGGCGTCGCGTCAACGGAGCCGTAATACCGGTTGCCGCCGAGCGCCTGGTGCACCGCGGGTCCACGGCGGAACTCGTGCAGGATCCGACCCGGCTCCTCCTCGGTCGAGTGGTCGACGACGCGACCCTGCACGTCGGCGAGCTCGCGGAGGGTACCCATCGCCAGTTCTCGGTCGAGCGGCAACGTCATCCACGCGGTGAGTTGGCTGTCGCGCCCGAACAGCGTCATGAACCACGGTGCTCCGGCAGCAACGTACGCCCGGCCCTCGCCCGTCGTCATCCGCAGCGAGCCCAGGTCCTCGAGGCTTCGCGCGAAGGTGTGCGTCATCCGCGGATCGGCCGCCACGATGTGCGGGTGGTTGCCGATGATGTGCGGGCCGCCGCCGTCGACGGCGAAACCGGCCGGCACGCCGCGGTCCACGCCCGCCACGCCGCCGGCCGTTGGATCGTCGGGGGAGTGCGCGGACACGTCGATGGTCGCGGACCAGATCGTCCGTGCCGGTACGCGGACCCGCCAGCTAAGGCCGGACACGGTGACCTCTGGTGCGGCCGTGGCGGCGATGCGCGTCCATCGACCGGGCTCCGACTCGCTGCGGAACACGATCGCCGACGGCTCGGTCTCGACCGGTGCGCGGTCGTCGACCGCGTGGCCGGCCTTGACCGCGAAGAGATCGGTGAAGTCAGCGTCGAACTCGATCGTCAGATGCGCCTCGGTGTCGTCCGGGCTGAGGTTGTGCAAGCTCACCGTCTCGCGCATGCCGGCGGTGACCATCCGGCGCCGGCGTACCACCAGCAGTGTGCTGTCGGCGGTGCCCGGGGCCGGCGCGCGCCGAAGGAGGAACTCCGCCTCGCGCGCGTCGAACTCGCGCAGCGCGAGCGATTCGCACCGCCGCCCGTCCAGTCGCAACTGGCATGCGGACACCACGCGCGCGTCATGGGCAAACAGGCCGTGCGCCGAGCCGGCCGCAATGTCGCCGGTCGCGTCGGATAGGCAGAACGTTGCGCCCTCGATCAGCGTGAGCGCACCGGAGCCGCCACCGGTCGCCGTCACGGTGGCCTCGTTGAGCGGACTGATCATCGGTGCGCGGCGGGCGACGCTTGGCCGACGGGTACGCGCATTACGGCAGCATATACGGGCCGGAACCGGGGCGGGCGCAGGAGCGTCAGCGGAGCGCGGCGTAGACCAGCTGGCGCAACTGCGGCCGGATCGGGTACTGGCTGGACGGGATGAGCTGGGTGAAGAACGACACGGTCAGCTCCTCGGCCGGGTCGATCCAGAACGCGGTGCTCGCGAGGCCGCCCCAGTAATACGAGCCGGCCGTGATCGGCGTCCGGCCGGGCGTCGGATCGAGCACGACGGCGAACCCGAGGCCGAACCCGATGCCGTCGAAGATCGTCTCGGCAAAGCCACCGGAGCTCACCGTCGCGAGGTCCGCGCCGCCGGGTAGGTGGTTGCGCGTCATGAACCGGACGGTACGGCTGCCGAGCAGGCGTACCCCGTCGACCTCGCCGCCGCCGAGCAGCATGAGCATGAACCGCTGGTAGTCGGCGGCGCTACAGATGAGGCCACCGCCGCCGGCGAACATCGCCGGGCGCTCGCGGGCGAGTCCGGCCATTGCCTCGAACCGTGTCGCGCGCCCGGTCCGGGGATCGCGCGCGTAGAGCCCGGCGAGGCGTCCCGCGTCCGCGTCGTCCACCCACCACCGGGCGTCTGTCATGCCCAGTGGTTCGAAGATGCGCTCGGCCATGAAGTCCGCGAGGCTCTTGCCGGAGATGACCTCGACGAGCCGCCCGAGCACGTCCGTCGCGACCGAGTAGCCCCACTTCGTACCCGGCTGGAACAGCAGTGGCATGGCCGCCCACCGTTGGCACGACTCCTCGAGCGACCGCGCGCCCATCGCCTCCAGCGTCTCGCCACGCGCGCGGTAGATGGCGTCCACGGTGGAGGACATCAGGAATCCGTACGTCAGTCCGGACGTGTGCGTCATCAAGTGCCACACGCGGATCGGTTCCAGCGCGGGCACCGTGAACGGCACCGTGATCGACCCCTTGTCGAACACCTGAGCGCGCTCGAACTCCGGCAGCCACCGGCTGATCGGGTCGGTGAGCTCGAAGGCGCCTTCCTCCCACAGCATCATCGCGGCGACCGTGGTGATTGGCTTGGTCATCGAGTACACCCGCCAGAGCGTGTCGCCCGCGACTGGCGTCTCGGTCTCCAGGTCCGCTCGGCCGTACGTAGACGCGTGCGCCACCTCGCCCTTGCGGCTGACCACGAGTTGCCAGCCGGCGAGGCGGCCGTCGTCGACGTACTCGGCGAAGTGCCGATCCAACGTGGCGAGCTGTCGCGGGTCGAGGCCGACCGAACCGGGCTCTACGGTGCGCTCCATGGATCATCTCCGTACGTCGGTGGCTACTCGCCGTTTGTCGTCGCGCCGGACCCGATCATCACACTCCTGATCGGCCACCGGTACCCTCGCCGGCCGGGTACGCCCTCACGTAGCGTCGGCGACAAATCCACTGGTCGCGAGCGGTGAGGAGCCTGGCAACGTGCGGTCGCTGACGGAATTCCGGTCCGGTGCCTGAGGTGGCCGCGTCGTTCGCGCATGGCGGTGTCGCGCCGCCCGTCGCGGCGTCCGTCGACGAATTGCTCGCCGGCGCATCCTGGCGCGGCCCGATGGACAAGCACGTCGACTCGCTGTCCGGCGCCCCGTTCGAGCGCGCGATCATCGACGGCGAGCGCTACGTCGTCAAGCACATCGGGTACGACCTCGACTGGCTGGCCCGGGCGCTCGGCGACCGTGACTGCTTCACGTTGACGCTGTGGCGAAGCGGCCTGCTGCACGCGCTGCCCGGCGAGATCGACCACACGATCGTCGGGGTGGCACACGAACCGGGCACCGGCATCGTCACGCTGCTGATGCGCGACGTCGGCGACTGGCTCGTCCCGGCCGGCACGTCCACACTTCGTCGCGACGAGCATCGCTCGTTCCTGGCCCGCATGGCGCGCATGCACGCCGCGTTCTGGGACTTCGCCGGCGTACCCGGCCTCCTCGACCCGGGAAGGCGCTACGCCGCGCTCACGCCGGCGACCGGTGAACGCGAGGCGGCCGCCGGCCGCGACGACCCGGTGCCTCGCGCCCTCGCGGGTGGCTGGGCGGCGCTTCGGGCGGCCGCGCCGGAGGCCCATGACCTCACGCTCGCCCTGGCGACCGATCCCGGCCCGCTTGTTGCCGCGTTCGGCGAGACGCCGGCCACGCTGATCCACGGCGATTGGAAGGCGGGCAACCTCGGCACGCGTCCGGACGGCCGGACGATCCTGTTGGACTGGGGTTGGCCGGGCCGAACCGCGCCGCTCGTCGAGATCGGGTGGTATCTCGCGGTCAACTGCGATCGGCTGCCGGAGTCGAAAGAGGACACCATCACGGCCTACCGCGATGCGCTCGAGTCCGAGGGCATTGACACGTCGTCATGGTGGGCGCGCCAACTCGACCTCGCCCTACTCGGCGGTTTCCTGCAACTCGGCTGGTCCAAAGTGGGTGACGCGGCCGAGCTCGGCTGGTGGTTGGCCCGCGTCGTGCCGGTCGCGAGGGATCTCCTCCGCTGACGTCGGGTGGGACGCCGCGCCGATACAGGTCGCGGGCGACGCCGTGCAAATCGGGCGACTCGCCGATGAGTGCTGGTCACCTTTCGTTGGGCCGAGGGTAACCATTTACCTTCTCGACATTTGCCGTACGTGACGAACCCTCAGCGTCTGGCCTGACCGGCACGGCAGGCAGCTGGCACAAAGGGGTCGGGTCGCATGGCGGTATCCCGTTTCGTGTTTCTCGCGCGCCGCGCCGATGACTCCGATCGCGACGCACCGCATGACGACGTCACGTGGATGCTCGTCTCGTCGAACAGCCGCCCGCTCGGTCGCTCGGTGCGTTGGTATCACGACCTGGGCGAGTGCTTGTCCGATGTGGAGACGTTGCGGTCGAGGGCGGACACGCTGCGCGCCGTGATGTCCGCGGTGAGTTCCGGGCGCAGCTGGCAGTGGCGGCTCGATCTCGACGGCACACCGGCGGCCGTGGCCAGCCGCCTATATATCCGGCAGTACGAGTGCGAATACAACATGCGGCGCTTTCTGGAAGCGCTGCGGGTGGCCAGCATCCCGTCGGCGGTACGGACCATCCATCGTGGTCCGGCGGCCGCCAAATGACCAGCCGGCGAACACCTCGCGATGCTCTCGACATCGCCGCGGCCCGCGCGCGACCGTGCTTGTGCCGCCGGCGCCGACGCGTTGTTCGTCCGGGACGTACGGCGGCGACAGGGGGCGGTCTTGCGCGAGGCACTTGACGTAGGTCGCGACTCAGTTCCCACTCCCGCGGAACCGGTCGTCCCCGCCGAACCGGAACCGGAGGCCAGCAATGCTCCGCCGGTCCTGCCGGGCGCCGGTGTCGGGGCGCGCGGCGTGTCCCGAGTGCGCTTCCAGATCCTGTTCGGCGCCGCATCCGTTCGGCCGTACCGGATGGCGCGTCCGACCACCGTCCCCGATGCGCTCGAGCCGAGCGCGACGCTACGCGCGGGTGAGCCCGAGGCGGGCGGCGGTGACTGGTACGGGTGGCGACTCATGGGCGCAAACAACCGTGAACTCGGTCGCAGCGCGGTGAGCTTCGCGTCGTACCCGTTGGCGGGTCAAGCGGTCCGTCACCTGCAACGGCACGCCGAGCGGCTGGTACGCCGTACCCTCGTCGACCCGGCGACCGGACGCTGGAGCTGGCGCCTCGACCTCGACGACGAACCGGTCGCGGTCAGCAGCCGTTGGTATGAGCGCGACCACGACGGCCGGCTCGGCATGGCGAAGTTCGTCGAGTTGACACCCGACGCGGAGATCGTCGACGGGATCGTGACCGTCTACGACCGGCGCGGCATCGGCGCGACGCGAATCGCCTTCGGGGCGATGCAGTGAGCCACTACATGGCCGACCAGAGCGACGTTTCGCAAGCGTTGTCGCCACAGGCAGTGCGGCGCGCGCTGAAGTCGAACTTCGGCGCGGCCGATCGCACCTTCCGCGGCGTGGCGCGCGGCGGCGGCTTGCTCGTGCTCGTCGTCATGACGCTCGTCGGCACGTTCCTCGGCTTCCGCGCGTGGCAGGCGCTCCACAAGGCCGGCCTCAGCTTCCTGACGACCCAGGACTGGAACCCCGACGGCGGCGGGTTCGGCATCGCGGCGGTGATGACCGGTACGGTGCTGATCGCGCTCGTCGCGATTGCGGTCGCGCTGCCGATGGCGCTCGGTGCCGCGCTCTACATCTCCGAGTACGCGCCACGTCGCCTGCAACGCACGCTCATCACGATCGTCGATCTGATGGCCGCGGTGCCGAGTGTCGTATACGGCCTATGGGGATTCGTCTTCCTCCAGTGGCGGGTCGGACCCCTGTCCCGGTGGATCTCCAACTGGTTCGGCTGGATCCCGATCTTCAAGGTGCCGGGCGTCGAACGCAACGATCCGCTGTCGACCGCCACCGCGTTCACGTCGTCGACGTTCATCGCGGGGCTGGTCGTATCGCTGATGGTCGCACCGATCGCGTGCTCCATCATGCGCGAGGCGTTCGGCCAGGCACCGCTCGGTGAGCGCGAGGGAGCGTACGCGCTCGGTGCCACGCGCTGGGGGATGATCCGCAGCGTCGTGCTGCCGTTCGGCAAGAGCGCGATCGTCGGCGGCACGATGCTCGGTCTCGGTCGCGCACTGGGCGAGACGATCGCGGTGGTCATGGTCATCTCGCTCGTGTTCAAGATCGAGCCGCACATCCTCACCAATGGTGGGAGTTCCATTTCGGCGCTCATTGCGTTGCGCTACGGCGAAGAGAGCCCGTTCGGCATCTCCGCGTTGATGGCGGCGGGACTGTCGCTCTTCGCGCTGACGCTGTTGGTGAACTTCGTGGCCGCGTCGATCGTGGCGCGATCGCGGTCGGGCGCGGTGAGCGAGGCATGACGGTGACGCAGCCGACCGGCGTCGGCGACGACCAATCGGTGCAGACCCTCGAACGCGAGCGCGACGACATGGCGGCGGCGCCGACCGATACCGCAACGGACGTACCACCGGTCACCACGTTGCCGCCGCGGCCGGCCGGGCCGACGGAGCAGGATCGCCGCCGTACGGGTGGCATGCGCGCCGCGGATGTGTTCGCGTTCTTCGGCGCGTTTGCCGGCGCTGCGACCACCACCGGTGTGCTGTGGACGGAACTCGGACCGTTCACCGGTCTCATCGGGTACGTCATGACGACCTGGGTGCTGTTCATGACGTACTACGCGCTGCTGGTTTCGTTCGAGCAGAACGGGCCGGCGGTGCGCGACCGGATCGCGTCGGCGGCCGTGCACTCGCTCGGGCTCGTGATGCTCGCCGCCCTGGTGTTCGTCATCGTGTACACGTTCTCGCGCGGCTGGCACGCACTCGTCCACCTGAACTTCTACGTGCAGGACATGCGCAGCACGGCGCCACAGGACCCGCTCACCAAGGGCGGCCTGTTGCACGCGGTGGTCGGCACGCTCTACGAGGTCGGCCTCGCGCTCGGCATCGGCATTCCGTTCGGTCTGCTCGGCGCCGTGTTCCTGCACGAGATTCCGGGCCGCTTCGCCCGGTTCGTACGCACCGTGGTCGGCGCGATGACGGCGCTGCCCGACGTGCTCGCGGGACTGTTCATCTACGCGACGCTGATCCTGATCTTCGGCGTGCCGTTTTCCGGATTCGCCGCCGCGACCGCGTTGGCCGTGACGATTCTGCCGATCATCATTCGCGCCGGCGACGTGGTGCTCCGCCTCGTGCCGGGATCGCTGAAGGAAGCGGCCTATGCGCTCGGTGCGGGGCAGTGGAAGACCGTACGACACATCCTGCTGCCGACCGCGCGGTCCGGGCTCGTCACCGCGGTGATCCTCGGCGCGGCGCGTGCCATCGGCGAGACAGCCCCGGTGCTGTTGGTTGCCGGCGCCAACAACTTCATGAACCTCAACCCGTTCAGCGGCCCGATGATGTCGCTCCCGCTGCTCGCCTACAAGCTCGTGCAGTCGTCGCAGGACAACGACGTCGCCCGCGGATTCGGCGCCGCGTCCGTGCTGCTGGTCCTGGTGCTGCTGCTGTTCGGGCTGGCCCGCATCGTCGGCGGCCGAGGCCCGGGCGAGCTCACGAAGGGCCAGCAACGGCGCCGTGCAAGGCGGTCGCAGCGCGACGCGGAGCGCATCTACGACCGGTGGCAGAACACGTACGGCATGACGAGCGCGCCGGTGCCTTCGCGGCGCGACGGATCGTAGGGGGATTGATTCATGACATTCGGATCTGCGGCGCGCCGCAGCCGCAGTATGCGGTGGCGTCGTCGGCTCGGCCGGCGGGCCGCGATGGCGACCGTGATGTCACTTATCGCCACGCTCACCACCCTCGGCGGCGTACGAGCGGATGCCGCGCAGGTCGGCACGGCACATGCGGCGGACGCCAGCTACGTGCCGCTGTCCGGCTCCGGCTCCACGTGGTCGCAGAACGCGATCAACGCGTGGGCCGCGAACGTGCAGCAGTACGGCATGGTCATCCACTACAACGGCCTGGGCTCGACATTCGGCCGCATGCAGTTCAAACAGGGCTCGGTGGACTGGGCCGCTTCCGATATCCCGTACGGCGTGCAGGACGGCACGAACTTCGACCCGCCGCCCACCACGCGCGGCTTCGCCTACATGCCGGACACCGCGGGCGGCACCACGTTCATGTACAACCTGAACATCGGCACGCGGCGCGTGACGAACCTGCGGCTGTCCGGCGAGAACATCGCGAAGATCTTCACCGGCGTTTTGAAGAAGTGGAACGACCCGGCCATCAAGAAGGACAACCCCGGGTTGAACCTGCCGGCCATCAAGATCGTTCCAGTGGTACGCGGCGACGGGTCGGGCGCGACCGCGCAGTTCACCCAGTGGATGCTTGCGACGCAAGGATCGTTGTGGCGGGCGTACTGCACGAAGGTCAATCGCAACCCGTGCACGCAGACGTCGGCCTATCCGGTGGTGCCGGGCAGCGGAATGGTCGCGCAGAACGGCGACCTCGGCGTGTCCGGGTACGTCAGCCAGCGACAGGCGGTCGGCACGATCGGGTACGTCGAGTTCTCGTACGCCATCCAGGCCGGCTTCCCGGTCGCGAAGGTGCTCAACAGGGCCGGCTACTACACCGAGCCGACCGCGGGTCACGTTGCCGTGTCTCTGCTCAAGGCCCAGATCAACATGGACAAGACCAACCCGAACACGTACCTGACGCAGAACCTGTCGCAGGTGTACTCGAATTCGGATCCGCGCACGTACGAGTTGTCGTCGTACTCGTACATGATCCTGCCGACCACCACCGGCTTCGGCGGCCTGACCACGAGCAAGGGGTTCACGCTCGGCGACTTCGGTAAGTATCTGCTGTGCCAGGGGCAGAACCAGGTCGACTCGCTCGGCTACTCGGCACTGCCCATCAACCTCGTTCAGGCCGGGTTCGACCAGTTGCGGACGATTCCGGGCGCGGCAATCCCGAACATCAACATCCGGACGTGCAACAACCCGACGTTTTCCACGGACGGTACGAACACGTTGGCCCGCAACGATCCCATGCCGCCGGCGTGCGACAAGCAAGGTCCGACACAGTGCGTCACCGGCACCGGTGGCGCCAAGACGCCAACGCCGGTAACGAACGGCGCGGGCGGTGCGACGACGGCCACGCCGGGCGCGACGAACGGCGCGAGCGGCCCCAATGCGCCGGCCGGCGGCCTACCACTCGGCGGGTCCGGACCATTGGTTCCGTGCGACCCGGATACCGGCGCGTGCGACACCGGCACCGCCAACGCCGCGGGCGAGCAACAGGTCGACGGCCTACCGACGGCGACGGGTACGAACCTCGGCGACGGGCTGGAGATCGCGCTGATGGCCATCGCGGCCGTGTTGCTGCTGGCGGTGGCACTCACCCCACCACTGATCGCGCAGGGCGCCGCGAACCGTCGGGCTCGGCGCAACCGCGACGGAGGAGTCGCATGACGCGCGAACGGACCACCTCGGCCAGCGCTGCCCGTTGGAGGGTGCGCGTCCGGGTCGCGAGCGCGCTCACATCGGTGGTGGCCGCTGTCGCGTTCGTCGCGGTCGGCCCGACCGGACCGGCCGGCGCCGCGGACACCGGGCCGATCGACCAGATCACCGGCAACGGTTCCACGAACTCAGCGGTGACCGTGTCGTGGTCGCAGGGCCTGCTTGACGCGAACAACCAGCCGCTGCCTACGCAGCGGGACCCGGGCAGCCCACTTGCCTTCATGTACCCGGATTTCGAGGGTCTCACCGTGACCGTCGGGCAGACCCAGAACCTGGTGCATCAGTCGATCCGCGTGACGTGGTCGGGCGGGACGCCGACCGGACATCCGGGCGGCGCGGCGAGCAAGCTCGACGACTTCCTGCAGATGATGCAGTGCTACGGCGACGCGGACAGCGGGCCGATCCCGGAGGACTGTCAATACGGCAGCATGGGCCTGCTCAACAATGGCTCGGGCGGCAGCATTGCACCGGCCGCGATCGGCAGCCGCACCGGCAACACGTGTCTGGCTCACTCGACGCCCAGCATGACGAACCCGCCACCGCTCGCGGACGGCAGCCCGGGCAGCATCGGCTGCGACACGTTGGAACCGTCGAACCCCTCACACACCCAGCCGGGGCAAGAGGGCCAGCCCGCCTACAGCGTTCCGTTCATCCCGTTCAACGACCAGACCCAACACGTGTACGGCGCCGCGACGACGTTCTACGACCAGTTCAACACGAACGAAGTGCAGTTCGCGAGCACCGACGCGAACGGCAACGGCCAGGTGTTCTTCCAGACCCTGACGCGCACCGAGGCACCGGGCCTCGGCTGCGGCGCGGTGGAGTCGAACGGCAAGCCGCGCGACTGCTGGCTGGTCATCGTGCCGCGTGGACACATCCTGGCCAACGGTGCCCCGGACACCATCCAGGGCATCAATGACTCGCCGCTCGGGGCGTCCAACTGGGCACAGCGCATCCAGATCCATCTGAGCTTCGACCCGATCCAGACGAACTGCCCGATCGGCGCGTCGCAGGAGCGCGAGATGTCCGGTACGCAGCTCGTGTCGCACGCGGTGTTCTCCTGGCAGCTCGCGCTGAACCAGGCCGCGAACTGCAAGACGCTCTACGGCTTCACGGCAACGTCGGAGCCCCAGGACACCGTGGATCTGTCCAACCCGAACGGCAAGGGGCTGGCGTTTACCACGATTCCGATCGGCAGCGAGGCGGAGCGCCTGAACGGTGGTGCATCGGCGCCGAACGTGCCGCCACTGATATACGCGCCAGTCGCGGCGTCGGTCATCACGTTCGGGTTCAACATCAATCAGGCGTCCGGCGCGGTCACTACCGCGATCAAGCTGACACCACGCCTGGTTGCCAAGGCGTTGACCCAGTCGTACAAGTGGGATCTGCCGACCTTCCGGCCGAGCGACGGTACGAGCCTGGGACCGGCCTGGGCAAAGAACAATCCGGTGTTCATCACCGACGACCCGGAGTTCAAGGCGTTGAATCCGGGCATCACGTCGCCCGCGTCCGGCAGTCCCCTCGCGCCGCTGCTCACCGAGGACCACACCGGCGTCAATCAACAGGTGTGGCAGTGGATCATTTCGGATGCCGCGGCCCGCAAGTGGTTGGCCGGCACGCCGGACGAGCACGGCATGGTGGTGAACCCGGCGTACCAGAAGCTCAATCTCGGCAAGGCGGCCATCGACTCGTATCCGCGTGCCGATCCAACCTGCCGCGACGACGGCATCCAGCCCGGCCCGCCGCCGAAGGACGCGAGGCAGTGCTCGCTGGACATCTTGCCCTATGTCAACAGCCTCGACGACGCGGCGATCCACGTGCGCGGCGCCAACAACCCGGACCTCGGTCGGGAATGGGATCCCGCCGCGACCGCGCCGGACGGATCCACCGGCTATTGGGATCCGGGCGGCATCGAGCCGGTCGGTCGTGTGTTCATGTGGGCGGTGATGGACTCGGCGAGCCTGGCGAACTACGGCTTGATCCCGGCGGACCTCTGCAACTCGGCCGGCAAGAACTGCGTGAGCCCGAGCACCGCGACCGTCGCGGCCGCACTGAAGGCCGCGAAGCCGGACCACAGTGGACTGTTGCACGTGGCGCCCGGTTCGGTCGGCGCGAACGCCTATCCGTTGGTCCAGGTCACGTACGCCGCGGTCCGCGTGACGCAGCCGGCGGACGCACTCAGCGACTTCGCCGCGCTCATCACGTTCGCGGCCGGATCCGGTCAAACACCGGGAGTGCTGCCCGGTCAACTGCCGCACGGCTATCTTCCGCTACCGACGAACCTCCGCAACCAGGCAAAGGCGGCCGCCGCAAGGCTCGTGGCGGACGCACACGCCACCGGGACACCGACCGGCGGCGGCACGTCGGCCGGCTCGCCGCAAGGCGCGTCGCCCGGTGCATCGGGTCAAGTGACCGCGGGCAGTCAACCGCTCGCGCCGCCGTCGTCCGCATTGCCGTACTCCACCGAGCAGGCATCCGACGTACCCACCAAGGCGACCCCGGCGACGCACACCGGCACCGTGCGCTGGGTGTTGCTCGTCGTGGTTGTCGTCGGCTTAGTCGGCGCCTGTGGTGGGCCGTTGTTGCGCGCCGGTTTGGAAGGCCGGTTGTCGTTGCCATGGCGCCGACGATGACGCGGGCCTGCGCGGCGTTCATGGGTCCTTCATGTTCGCGTGCTCACAAGTATCTCGACGTGACATGCATCGCAGGTATTGGCGACGCGCCCCGCCTACCCAGGATGTACGTGGCTCGCTACCCCGAGTAGGCGTGCCGATCCCGGTTCCTTTCCACGAAGGGAAGCAGATGAGGAAGAGACAAGGCAACGCAAGGACGTGGCTCAACGGCTCCATCCTTGCGGCTGCCGCCACCGTCGCGTTGGTGACCGGCTTCGTCGGTCCGGCGTCGGCGGACCCGACCACGCAATACGTCGCGGTCGGGTCGGACACGATCCAGGACATCATGGACCAGTTCGCCACGATCGTGGGCGGCGGCACAATCGGCTCCTGGGACGCGGTGAACCCGGGTGACCCGGCGAACCCGCACGACACCATCAACCCCAAGGCCGGCTGCAGCATGACCCGGCCGAACGGATCGGGCGAGGGCCTCGCCGCGCTGCGGAAGTCGATCAACCCGAACACCACGGCGACGACGCTCGCGAACCCGCCGGAGCCGGGTTGCGTCGACTTCTCTCGCTCGTCGAGCGGCCCGGGCGCCAATCAGTCGAACACCGGTGATCTGGTGTACATCCCGTTCGCGCTGGACGCGGTCGCCACCGCGACCGGACCGGCAACCGCGGTCACCGGCACCGACCCGGCGGTCGCGACGGCCATCACGCACGCGGACGACTTCACGGTCGGGAACCTCACGACCCTCTACGGGTGCAACTCCATCACGGTCGACGGTGTGACGTACGTGCCGGACGGAACCGTCACGAACGCCACGACGCAGCCCGTCCACCTTTACGTTCCGCAGCCGGGTTCGGGCACCCGCAACTTCTGGGGTACGACGCTCGGATTCAACACGACCACGCTGCCGGCTTGCGTGCACGACCACTCCGTGGTCACTAGCGCGCCCGTCGAGGAGCACGACGGCACGGTGTTCGCGGGCGACGCGGACGGACTCGGGCCGTTCTCGATCGCGCAGTTCATCGCGCAGGGCAACGGGCACAACGACCGCCGTCACCACGTGGCCATCCACAACCTGAACGGCCAAACGCCCACGGTCAGCGGTTCGCTCAACACCGCCTACCCGATCACCCGTGAGGTTTACAACGTGACCAAGCTCAGCCGGGTCACGCCGGGCAGCTCGGACTTCGACCCGAACCTCACCGCGTTCCTGTCCGGCAGCTCGTCGTTGCTGTGCAGCCAGTCGCTCACGATCCGCAACTTCGGATTCGCGACGTTGGCCTCGGCACCGCTCGGGCACACATGCGGCCAGGTCGCAACGAACCTGAGGGCCTTCGATCCTGCCACGAACCCCGTCTAGCGAGTGATACCGGAAAGTCCGGTGCCTGACGGTTCGACCCGACAGACACCGGACTCCTGGAATCCCCGGTTGCCAGGGGACCGTGTGGGGCGCGCTGCGGGCGCGCCTCCCGACACAGAAAGCGAGGGTACTCCTCGATGAAACTGCTCCACCTCAAACGCCTGGCCGTGCTGGCCGGCCTGATCGGTGTGGCCACCATCGGTGCCGCGCTGATCGCGCCGACCGCGGCCTCGGCGAACGTCCAGAACCCGCCGTTCGGGTCGTCGCCGGGCACCTTGCACCTGGTCCCATCCAGTGGTGCCTCGAGCGTCATCCCGAACTTCCAGACCGACATCGGCTGCCCGGCCGGGTTCCAGGCGACGGCGAACGTGGAGGGCATCGACAACGCGGGCGGCCTGTCCGGCCTGTCGATCGCGGTACCTCCCACGCAAACCCCGAACCCGTTCAGCGGTGTGTTGCTCGGCACCATGGGCGACATCCTGGGCACGCTGGGTCCCAACGGAACGGCCGGTCCGCCCGGTCAGACGTACGAGTTCGTCGTCGAGTGCAACGCGAGCCCGACCAGTCACGTGTTCGTGATGTCGACGTTCGTGACGTACTCGGCCGACGGTACGTCCTGGACGAGCAGCGGTACGCCGCCGGCCGGCGCCACGCCGACGACGACGACGCTGGGCGCCGTACCCACCACCGCTCTGCAGGGCGCCAACGTGACGTTGAACGCCACGGTGACGCCGTCGACCGCGGTCGGCAACGTCGAGTTCTTCGACGGCACCGTCTCGCTCGGCAGCACGGCCGTCTCGGGCGGCCACGCGAGCATGGTGACCAACACCATGCAGGTCGGTGACCACTCCATCACCGCGAAGTTCGAACCGACCGACTCGGCGGTGTTCGGCGGATCTACCTCGTCCGCGGTCACCGTCACGATCATCGCCAACAACGGCGACACCGGCGCCGAGTCCATCAACGTCAACGTGCCGCTGTCGGAAGGCGTGTTCACCCTCACGGTGAGCGCGACCGCCGTACAACTGTCCGATGCCGTGAACAACGGCACTGTGTTCGAGTCGACCGGGACGCTCAGCGATGTGACGGTCAGCGATGGCCGCCAGCAGAGCAAGCCGGGCTGGAGCGTTTCCGGCCAGGTGAGCGACTTCACGTCCGGCGCGAACACGATCAGCGGCAGCGATCTCGGGTGGACACCGCTGGTGAAGACCCCGAACACCGCTGGTGACGTGACGGCCGGTTCGCCGGTCACGGCGGGCACCATTCCCGGCCTGAAGTCGGCTAGCGCGCTGGCAAGCGCGGCCGCCGGCCACGGCCTCGGCTCCACAACTCTCAACGCGAACCTGGACCTCCAGGCGCCACTTGACACCAAACCGGGCGCGTACAACGCGACGCTCACGGTGACGGCGGTCGAGTCGGCAAGCTAGCTCACAAATCGGGGATGGGGTGCGCGGAGCATCGCGCATCCCATCCCCAACGAGCACATTGCAAGACCGCTGTCCGAATCCGGCCGCCGCCCGGCGCCGGTTAGTCGTGCGATGGGAACCCAGATGACCACGAAGCGCCTTAACCGCAGGCGGCGTTGCGGATCGCTGCTGGCCGCCGGGATGCTGGCCGGTGTCGTGCTCGTGTCGACGGCCGGTCCGGCGATGGCCGATCCGACCGAACCGCCGACGCCACCGACGGTCGGGTCGTCGCCGCCGGCGTCCAAGCCAGGTCCCGCGCTCTTCACGCCACCCGCGGGCTCCATCACGTGGGCGGTACAGCCGTCCACCGCCAACGGTCCGGACCGGCGTCCCACGTTCATGTACACGAATATCAAGCCCCTGACGATCATCCACGACTACGTCGGCGTCACGAACTTCAGCGCGATGCCGGTCACGTTCCAGATCTACGCGACGGACGCGTACAACACGTCGACCGGCGCGCTCGGCTTACTGCCGGCCGCCCAGCGTCCCACTGACATCGGCTCGTGGGTCACGTTCCCAAAGACGAGCCTCACGGTGCCGGCCGGCGCGCGGATCAACGAGCCGTTCACTGTCCAGGTGCCGACGACGGCCTCACCGGGTGACCACACCGGCGGCGTGATCGCGGCGGTGAGTGTCGGGACAAAGGCCAAGAACGGCGCGCAGGTGACCGTCGACCGTCGGATCGCCGTACCGCTGTATCTGCGCGTGAGCGGTCCGCTGCACCCGTCCGTGTCGGTGCAGTCGCTGTCGTCGTCGTTCCACGGCACGGCCAATCCGTTCGGCGGCGGCGGCACGAACGTGTCGTACACGGTGCGGAACACCGGCAACGTACGCCTCAATCTCTCCCAGGCGGTAGCGATCACCGGACCGTTCGGCATCACGCTGGCTAGCGCGGACACGCAGTCGCTGACGAACCTGCTGCCGGGCTCGTCATTGCGGGTGACCGCGAAGCTGACTGGTGTCTTCCCGGCTGGACCGCTCAACGCCGCGATACACGTCGTGCCGACCGAGGTGGCCGGCATCCCGCAGTCCGCCGACCCGCCGCGGCCGGTGTCGCGGGGCTCCGGCATGTGGGCCACACCTTGGCCGCAGATCCTGCTGTTCGTGTTGCTGGTCGGCCTGGCCTTCGGCGTCCGGTGGTTCCTGCGCTGGCGCAAGCAGCGAACCCAGCAGACGATCGCGGCCGCGGTGGCCAAGGCGAAGAAGGAGACCACCGCGGAACTTACCGGCGCGAAGGCCGGCGGACGCGACACCGGCGATGCCGGCGGATCCGGATGAGTGCGCAGCCGATCCGGATGAGTGCGCAGCCGATCCGGCGTCGCCGGTTGGGTAACGCATGACCGTCGTCGACAGCCCGCCGGGCGTGGCCACTCGGCCAGCCCCGCCCGGCGGTGCCTTTGGACCGGTGGCGGGCGCGGTAGCGCCAGGCACCGCCCCGACCGCGCCCCGTAAGCCACGGCGGATCTCGCCCGGCGGGCAGGTCGTCTCGAGCTTCATCACGATCCTTTCCGTGACGCTGCTCGGGTTCTCGCTCTACGTGGGATTCGGGTCGCGACTGCACCACGCCCGGGCGCAATTCGAGGCGTACGCCGACTTTCGCCAGGAACTGGCGACCGCGACCGCGCCGGTCGGTCAGTTCCAACCGGCGGACCCGGACCACCCGAACGCGCCGCCGACCTTGTTGAAGCCCGGCGCGGCGGTCGCCGTGCTGACCATTCCGGAGCTTCACCTCAAGGAGGTCGTGTTCGAGGGCACCGCCGGCGCGGTGCTGGAGAACGGTCCCGGCCACCTGCGCGACACGCCGTTGCCCGGACAGGCCGGCACGAGCGAAATCATGGGCCGCGCAACGCTCTACGGCGGCCCGTTCGCACGCATCGGCACGCTCGCGCAAGGTGACACGTTCACCGTGACGACGGGGCAGGGCGTGCAGCGGTACACCGTGTTGGGCGTACGCGACGCCGGCGACGACCTGCCCCCGCCACCCGCCCCCGGGGCCGGCCGGCTTGTGCTGGTGACCGCGACCGGCAACCCGTTCGTACCGTCCGGTGTGGTACGCGTCGACGCCGACCAGACCTCGCCGGTGCAGCCGAGTCCACCCCGACCGCTCGGCGAGGCGCAGTTGCCGCGATCCGAACTTCCGATGGCTACCGATCCGTCGGCGTGGGTGGCGCTCGTGTTGTTCGGTCAGGCACTCGTGATCGCGACCGGACTCGTTAGCTGGGCGCGCGTGCGGTGGGGACCCTGGCAGACGTGGTTGGTCGGCGTACCAGTGCTTTCGTTCTTCGGCCTTGCGGTCGCGGACGAAGCCGTGCGCTTGTTGCCGAACCTGATGTGACCGTTGCAGATGTGACCTGTCGATCCGAAGGGCCGATACCGCCGTGAGCACACGAGCCAACGACGACACTGCCACATACCCGGCTGGCGCGGTCGCGATCAGCGATGGCTGGCCGCCGGCCGCGTCGTATCCCGCGCACGGCGTCGGCACCGCACCGCTCGCCACCCTCGAGGCGCACGCGATCAGCGCGTGGTTCGGCGACCACCAGGTGCTCGATCGTGTCTCGCTTGTGATGGGCGGCGGAGCGGTCACGTCGCTCATCGGACCGTCCGGATGCGGCAAGTCGACGTTCCTGCGGATCCTGAACCGCATGCACGAGCTGGTGCCGTCCGCCGCGCTCGCCGGCGAGGTGTACTTGGATGGCGCCGACATTTACGACACGTCCCGGCGGCTGACCGATGCGCGGCGCCAGATCGGCATGGTGTTCCAGAAGCCGAATCCGTTCCCCGCGATGTCCATATACGACAACGTGGTCGCCGGGCTCCGCCTCACCGGCCAACGCACCCGGCGCGACGAAAAG
Source organism: Micromonosporaceae bacterium (assembly GCA_035263025.1). Taxonomy (GTDB): domain Bacteria; phylum Actinomycetota; class Actinomycetes; order Mycobacteriales; family Micromonosporaceae; genus DASQPR01. The sequence continues at coordinate 8,106 of DATFRR010000272.1, read as the reverse complement.
GATGGCCTGGTCGAGGAATGCCTCACGAAGGCGGGACTCTGGCGCGAGGTACGCGACCGTCTTCGCCAGCCCGGCGGCGCGCTGTCCGGTGGTCAGCAACAGCGCCTCTGCATCGCGCGATCGCTGGCAGTTCGTCCGCGCGTCCTTTTGATGGACGAGCCGTGCTCGGCGCTGGATCCGACGTCGACGCGCGTGATCGAAGACACCATCCGCGAACTCGTCCGCGAGGTCACCATCGTCATCGTCACGCACAACATGCAGCAGGCCCAGCGGATCAGTAGTCAGTGCGCGTTCTTCCTCGCCGAGGCCGGCCGGCCCGGGTACATCGTGGAATACGGCTCGACCGCGGCCATGTTCGGCTCGCCACGCGACCCGCGTACCGCGGACTACGTCCATGGCCGGTTCGGTTAGGCCGTAGGCTCGCGGCCATGACCGATCCGGACTGCATTTTCTGCAAGATCGTGGCCGGCGAGATCCCGTCGACACAAGTCGACGCGGACGAGCACACGATCGCGTTCATGGACATCGCACCGGCGACCCGCGGGCATGTCCTAGTGATTCCGCGTCGCCACCAACCCGATCTGCTGGCGATCGACGACGAGGATCTGACCGCGTCCACGTTGATGGCCAAGCGCGTCGCCCTGCGCGTCGTCGACAAACTCGGTGCGGACGGCGTGAACCTGCTCAACTGCTGCGGATCGGCGGCGTGGCAGACCGTCTTTCACTACCACGTGCACGTGATACCGCGCTATCTGGACGATCCGGCACGCGATGCGTTGAAGTTGCCGTGGATCCCGACGCCCGGCGACCCGGCCGAGATCGCCGCGGCAGCCACTCAACTCAACGGCTGACGCCGATCTCAACGGCTGACGCCGATTTGCCCGACGCCGCAATCCAATCGCGGGAGAGTCAACGAGTCATGGTCGCCTGGTCGTTTGCCGGCCACGCCGCGACCGGTCCGTACGCGGTCATCGTCACATCGTCGCCGACGCCGCGGTGTTCCGCGCCCGCCATCCGGACGCGGATCGGGCGGCCACCGTCGGCCGGGCGTACCACCATGATTGTGTCGTGGCCGAAGTAATGCAGCTCCGTCACGTGCCCGCGCACCCCGCCGTCGGCGGACGCCGCATGGGTTGAACTCGTTGCACTGACGCGGATCTGTTCGGGTCGGACCGCGACGACGACCGGCCCGCCATCGCCGGCGGCCTGTGCCGCGAGCGATTCCGCGAGCAGCGGCACACTGCCGAGCACCGTATGCACGGTGTCGCCGCTCACGATGCCGGCAAACACGTTGGCCTCCCCGAGGAATCCGGCGAGTTCCAGATCCGCGGGTCGTTCGTAGAGCTGTTGCGGCGTCCCGATCTGGGCGATAACGCCGTCGCGGAGCACCGCGACCCGGTCCGCCATCGACAGCGCCTCGTCCTGGTCGTGCGTGACGAGCAGCGCGGTGGCACCCGCGGTACGCAGCACGCGCGCCACATCCGTGCGTACGTTCGCGCGCAGTGCCGCGTCGAGCGACGAGAACGGCTCGTCCAGCAACACGATCGACGGCTTGATGGCGAGCGCCCGCGCCAGCGCCACGCGCTGCTGCTGGCCGCCGGAGAGTTGATGCGGATAGCGCCGTGCGAGCCGGTCGAGCCCGACAAGCTCGAGCACCTCGTCGACACGCCCGCCGCGTCGGTCGTCGCGGGACAGCCCGAACCCGACGTTCGCGGCGACCGACAGGTGCGGGAAGAGAGCGCCCTCCTGCGGCACGTACCCGACGCGGCGCCGCTCCGGTGCCAAGTGCCGGCGACCATCGTCGACCACCCGGCCACCCATCGTCACCGTGCCGCGATCGACCCGCTCGAAGCCGGCCAGGATGCGGAGCAACGTGGTCTTGCCGCTGCCCGACGCGCCGAGGATCGCGGTGAGCGTACCGGTGTCGATGGTCAGGTCGACGCCACGAAGCACCCGCTGCCCGCGGAACGCCTTGTGTACGCCCGACACCTCGAACCCGGTCACGCGGTCATCCTCCCTGACGTGACGGCAGGCGATCGAACCACCGTCCGATCAGATAGCTTGGTACGGCTGCGATCGCGACCAGCGCGACAGCGTACGGTGCGGCGGCGCCGTACGACGCGTCGTTCTGGTACGCCCAGAACTGCGTGGCGAGCGTGTGCACGCCGGTCGGCACGAGCACCAGTGTCGCGGTCAACTCGGTGACCGTGGTCAGGAACACCAGACAGAATGCCGCGGCCAGCCCCGGTGCGACCAGTGGCACGGTGACCCGCACGAGCACCGATGCCGGTCGGTGCCCGAGTGATCGCGCGACCTCCTCGAGGCGGTGCGGCGCTTGCGCGACGGATGCCCGTACCGCGACGAACGCGAGCGGGTAGAACAGGATCGCGTACGCGATCACGAGCAGCTGTGGCGTCTGGTAGATCCACGGCGCGTAGTGGATGGCGTAGAACACCGCGGCGAGCGCGATGATGAGCCCGGGGAGCGCCTGCACGACAAGCGTGGTGCGTTGCAGTACGGCGGCCGCGCGGCTGTCGCGCCGCACCGTGTAGAGCGCGACGGGCAGCGCCAGGATGGTTGCCAGCGCCGCGGCCGACGCACTGTAAACGGCGGTATGCGCGGCGGCCCCGAGCATCGAGCCGCCCGGCAGCGTGGTCGCGTGCGATTGCACCATCCAGTACGACAACGCGGCGGCAGGCATGCCGAGTGCGAGTGCCACGAGGCCGACGAGGCCGCCCAACGCGGGCGCGGTCCACCGTTCCAGTCGGTGACGGTGGGGGACACGGGCGGCCTGCCGCGATCCGGTCGCGAAGCGGCCTCGGCCCCGACCGGCGAGCAGTCCCTCGGTGGCCAGCACCATGAGGCCGAGCGCCACGAGCGCGAGAGACAGCGCACTCGCCGCCGGTCCGTTGAAGCCCACCTGAAACTCGGCGAAGATCGTCGTCGTGAACGTCTGGAACCGCAGGATCTCGAACGCACCGTATTCGGCGAACAACGTGAGGCAGACGACCAACCCGCCGCCGAGTAGCGCCGGCCGCAACATCGGGACGGTCACGCGGACGAACGTGTGGATGCGGCCGCGTCCAAGGCTGCGGGCCACCTCCTCGGGCGCCGGATCGGTGCCACGCAACGCGGCCGCGACCGGCAGGTAGACCAGCGGGTAGAGGCCGAGCGTCATGACCAGCGTCGCGCCCCACAGGCCGTGCACGGCCGGGAAGATCGACGACCACGCGTACCCGGTGACGAAGTCCGGTACCGCGAATGGCAGCACCAACAACACCGCCCAGGCGCGCCGGCCGGGCAGGTTCGTGCGTTCGACGAGCCACGCCGCGGTGACGCCGATCAGCACGCACGCGGTCGTGACGAGCACCGCGAGTTCGATGGTGTTTCGCAACAGCACGAGCGTGAGGTGCCGGAACAGCAGCGCGCGTACCTCGTCCCAGCCGGCTTGACGAGCCTGCAGCACGAGGAACACCAACGGCAGCAGCACGAGCGCGGCGACTGCGGTGCTCAGTGCCGCGAGCACCGGGGTAGGCCGCGACGTCCGGCGCCGAACTGCATCGGCGTTGCGCGCTGCGTCGTCGGTCGCGGTGCCCGCGATCGCCGCGTCGTCGGTCGGTACGAGCGTCACAACAACTGAGCCTGCTGCAACAGTTGCACGGCGTGCTGGCCATTGCCCAGATCGGCGATCGTCATCGGCGCCGGCTTCAGCTGCTCCAGCGGTGTCTGGCCATCCGTCGCGACCACGCCGGAACCGATCGGGTATTCGAAGCTGTCGCTCGTGGCCATCACTTTCTGACCCGCCGCGCTGGTCAGGAACGCCAGGAACTTCTGCGCCGCGACCTGATGCTTGCTCGACTTGAGCACCCCCGCGCCGGACACGTTCACCAGGTACCCGGGATCGCCCGGCGCGAACATCGCGAGCGCCGAATGCATTGCCGTGCCGCCGAGCGAGGCGCGCAACCGGTACCAGTAGTACGTGTTGATCAGGCCCATCTCGACGTCGCCGGAGTTGACCTTCGCGACGATCGTCTCGTTGTCCGGATAATCGTGACCGGCCAGGTTCGCCTTCATGCCCTCGAGCCAGGCCAGCGTCTGCTGATCGCCGACCGACCTGGCGACAGACGTCACGATTGGCTGGAAGTCCGTCTCGCCCGGCGCGAACGTGATCTTTCCCTTCCACTTCGGGTTCGCCAGGTCCATCACGGATGTCGGCAGCTGCGCCGGCGTGATTTCGTTGGTGTTGTAGACCACCACGCTGACTCGTGCCGAGACGCCGACCCAGTCACCGGTGGGCGAGTCGTATTTCACTGGGACACTGGCCAGCGTGCTCGCCTCGACCGACGCCAGCAGACCTTTGCCGGACAGTTCCGCGAGCGCGGGGGAGTTCTCCGTGTAGAACACGTCGGCCTGCGATGCGGCACCCTCCTGCTCGATCTGTTGCGCGAGCACGGTTTCATCGTCGCTGCGTACCTTGACCTTGATGCCGGTCGCCGCGGTGAATGCCTTGACGAGCGCGTCGGTGGTCTGTTCGTGCTGGCCGTTGTAGAGCGTGATGGTGTCGTTCGCGCCGCCGGACGCGCCCGTCGCGGACGCACTTCCACATGCGGCTACGCCGCTCGCCACCATCGCCATCAACACCAACATCGCCACGCCGCGTCGTCGCAACCGCATCCCGGATCCCTTCGTACGTCCCGTTTCGGCGCCAGGTGTGGCACGCACGCGACATCTTGTCAGACCAGCTTAGGTTAGGCAAACCTAGCTTAGGTCGACCTCGGTTGCGGGGGTATCCGGGAACGGAAGGGCTTCCGGGCGACCATCGGGGCTTCTGGGCGACCATCGGGGCTGCCGGCGATCGGCGCAGTCTTGCAAATCGTACGAGTCGGCGTAGCGGTGCCGAGAGATGGGTAACGCGTACTGTGAGCCACATGGATCACGAGGGCCTCGAGGTCACCGTGCGACGTACCCCGACCGAAGCCGTCGTGTGCCTACACGGCGCCATCGACATGTCGACCGTCGTGAACCTCAGCGAGGCAGTCGAGCGCCTTCTGGTCGACCCGCCGCCACGTGTCCTGCTCGACCTCGTCGGCGTGACGTTCTGCGACTCGCAAGGGCTCGGCACGCTGGTCGCGCTCAGCCAGAAGGCGCGCATGGTGCAGAGCGTGCTGGTCCTCACGAACGTCGGCGACTTCCTGCAACGCGTACTCGACGTGACCGGGCTCCGCCCCGCACTGCTGATCGTTTGAGGCCGGCTGATACGGCCAACCGCCGGCTCACCCGGACTCGTCCGGGCTGATGCCGCCTACCCGGCCGGGCGCACCTCACTGTTGGGGACGCCGCCTTGCCGCGCACCGCGGAACTCGCCCGATGGGCCACCGCCCGCATGCGCGCCACGCAGTTCGCCGGAGGGTCCGCCGCCCGGCACGCGTGGCTGCGACGCTCGCGCCGTCGAGGCCGCGCAATCCAGCACCTCCAGTGCGGTCTCGACGTCCGGAGTCTGGGCGCGCAGCAACGAGATCGCCGAGTCGATCGCGACCGCGAGCCCGGTCGCCGTCTCGGCGGTGCGTGCCTGCACCAATAGCTGTCGCGACTTCAACCACAGGTCCGCGAAGACCGTGACCTTCGAGCGCAGCACCCACGGATCTAGCGGCTTCGTGAGGTAGTCGACCGCGCCGGCCGCGTAGCCGCGCAACGCGAACTCCGCGTCACGGTCCGCGGCGGTCAGGAAGATGATCGGTACGTTGCGGGTGCGCTCGCGCTCCTTGATGCGCCTCGCGGTCTCGAAACCGTCCATGTTGGGCATCTGCGCGTCCATCAGGATGACCGCGAAGTCGTCCATCAGCAGGCGCTTGAGCGCCGCGTCCCCACTGTCCACCGCGACCGGCTCGACCGCGAGTCCCTGCAGGATCGCGGCGAGGGCAACAAGGTTGTCGCGACGGTCATCCACGAGCAGGACCTTGGGCGTACTGCCCGCGAATGTTTCGGCTGGCGCGGCACGAAACGGAACTCGGCGCGTCGGGCCTGTCATGCATTGCTCCCGTCCAACGCGACGCCGTTCGGCGCTGCGTCTGTCGTCACGGCGGTGTCCGGCGAACCGCCGGCCTTGGGCGTGTCATCGTCGGGTGCACGGTCGTCGGGCACGTCATCGTCGGGTGTGTCATGGTCGGATGGGTCATCGTCGGGCTCCGGGTCGGCCGTGGCATCCGGTTCGGTGCTTGTCGCACCGCCGTTCGGCGCGACCCAGCGAGCCATGGTGTGCAGGACCTCGTCGAGGTCGACCGGTTTGGTCAGGTAGTCGCTCGCACCCGCGGCAAGCGCGGACTCGTGGTCGCCGGGCATCGCCTTTGCGGTGAGGAAGACGACGGGCAGGTGCGCGAACGTGGCGTTGCGCCGAATCGCGCGCGTCGTCTCGTATCCGTCCTGGGCCGGCATCATGGCGTCCATCAACACCATGTCGACGTAGGGCGTCTCGGCGAGCAGCCGTATGCCGTCGGCGCCGTTATCGGCGTAGAGCACGTTGATGCCGTGCATCTCGAGCGCGCTCGTCAACGCGAACACATTGCGTACGTCATCGTCGATGATGAGTACGGTGGCGCCGGCGAGCTGGCTCACTACTTCGCGCTCCGGTGCTTCGGGCTCGGTGTTGCGCCGGATCGCCGGCATCATCGGCACCGCAACTGTCGCGTCGCGCACTAGGGCGCCAGGGGCGGCAAGCAGTTCCGGCAGCGTCAGCGAGAAGGTGGAGCCGTGACCGGGCTCGGACGACACCCAGATCGCGCCGCCCAGCAGTCGGGCCAGCTCGAGGCTGATCGACAGACCCAGCCCGGTGCCGCCGAACCGGCGACTGGTCGTGCCGTCGGCCTGCTGGAATGCCTCGAACACGAGGTCCAGCTTGTCATCCGCGATGCCGATGCCGGTGTCGATGACGCGGAATGTGACCGCTGGCCACGGCACGCGTACCCCCGGCTCGTCGGCGGATCGCTCGATGCGCAGTGTCACCGAGCCGGTGTCGGTGAACTTGACCGCGTTGGCGAGCAGGTTGCGCAGGATCTGCTGGAGTCGGAGCGGATCGGTGACCATCGAGCCGGGCAGCGTTGGATCGATTTCGACCTCGAACGCGAGGCCCTTCTCCTCGGCCTGCGGCGCGAACACGCGGTAGACGTATGCACGGACGTCGTCGAAGCCGACCTCGGCTGGTTCGACGTCCATCCGACCCGCCTCGATCTTCGACAGGTCGAGGATGTCGTCGATGAGGGCGAGCAGATCCGAGCCCGCGCCGTGGATCGTGCGCGCGTAGTCGATCTGCCTGGTGGACAGGTTGCGATCGGCGTTGTCGACGAGCATCCGAGACAGCAGCAGCAGCGAGTTGAGCGGCGTACGCAGTTCGTGGCTCATGTTCGCGAGGAACTCCGACTTGTATTGCGATGCGGCGGTCAGCTGTTGCGCCTTCTCCTCGAGCCCGAGCCTGGCGAGTTCGATCTCGCGGTTCTTCGACTCGATGTTGACGTTCTGCTCGGACAGCAGCGCCGCCTTCTCCTTGAGCTCGGCGTTCGTACGCTGCAACTCGATCGACTGCTGCTGCATCTCCAGCGCCAGGCGTTGCGATTCGGTGAGCAACTCCTCGGTTCGGCGGTTCGCCAGGATCGTGTTGAGCGACACGCCGATCGTCGCCACGAGACGGTCGAGGAACCGCAGGTGCAGGTCGGAAAATTGGGTCACGGCGCCGAATTCGATCACGCCGATGAGGTCGCCCTCGAAGAGCACGGGCAGCACGACGAGGTCGACCGGCCGGGTTTCGGCGATGCCGGAGCGGACCATCAGGCTTTGGTCGGCGGGCGGCGTGACGCGGATCCGGCGGCGCGACGCGGCCGCTTGGCCGACGAGTCCTTCGCCGATCGTGAACGCCAGCGGTGCGCCGGTGGCGACGTGTCCGTACGCCGCCGTCAGGCGCAGCTGCGACCGGTCGCTGCCGACGCCGCCGGTCAGGAAGAACGCACCGAGCTGGGCGTCGACGAGCGGCGTCACTTCCATCATGATCATGCGGCCGACCTCGTCGAGGTCGCGTTGCGACTGCAGGAGACCGCCGATGCGCGCCAGGTTCGAGTC
>DATFRR010000271.1:0-33338 GCA_035263025.1 Micromonosporaceae bacterium | reverse complement strand
CGCGGCGAGCTCTGCCGTTGCCTGGGTCAGCGCGCCCTCGAGCTCCGGGATCTTGCCGTAGCGAAGTTCGGCGGCACGACCCAGGTCGGCGTCGCGCTCCGCGCGTTCCGCCTCGCCGCGCAGCGTTTCGAGGCGTTCCTTCGCCTCCGAAATCGCCTGGATGTGCTGCTTCTCGTTGCGCCACCGCTCGGACAGCGCCGACAACTGCTCCCGCCGGTCGGCCAGCTCGCGGCGCAGCCGATCCAGCCGCTCCGCCGATGCCGGGTCCGGCTCCTTCTCCAGCGCCATCTCCTCGATTTCGAGGCGGCGTACCGACCGCTCGATCTCGTCGACCTCGACGGGCCGTGAGTCGATCTCCATGCGCAACCGCGACGCGGCCTCGTCGATAAGGTCGATCGCCTTGTCCGGCAGGAACCGGTCGGCGATGTAGCGGTCAGACAACGCGGCGCTGGCCACCAGCGCGGCGTCCGTGATGCGTACGCCGTGGTGCACCTCGTAGCGCTCCTTGAGTCCACGCAGGATTCCGATGGTGTCTTCGACCGTCGGCTCGCCGACCAACACTGGCTGGAAGCGCCGCTCCAGCGCCGCGTCCTTCTCGATGTTGTCGCGGTATTCGTCCAGCGTGGTCGCGCCGACCATGCGCAGCTCACCGCGCGCCAGCATGGGCTTGAGCATGTTGCCGGCGTCCATCGAGCCCTCGCCCTTGCCGGCGCCGACGACGGTGTGCAGCTCGTCGAGGAATGTGATGATCTGGCCGGCCGAACCCTGGATCTCCTCCAGGACGGACTTGAGGCGCTCCTCGAACTGTCCGCGATATTGCGCACCAGCCACCATCGCTCCGAGGTCGAGGCTCACGAGTCGCTTGTCGCGCAACGATTCCGGCACATCGCCCGCGACGATCCGCTGGGCAAGACCCTCGACGATCGCCGTCTTGCCGACGCCGGGTTCGCCGATCAGGACCGGGTTGTTCTTGGTACGCCGGGAGAGGACCTGGATCACGCGCCGGATCTCCGCATCGCGCCCGATCACCGGGTCAACCTTGCCGTCGCGTGCCTTGGACGTCAGGTCCACGCTGTACTTCTCGAGCGCTTGGTATTGCTGCTCCGGATCGGCCGACGTGACGCGACGGTTGCCGCCGCGGATCTCGGGGAACGCGGCGACCAGTGCATCCTCGGTGGCGCCGACGCTCTTGAGCGCGTCCGAAACCGCGCCGCCAGCGCGTGCCAGGCCGGCGAGCAGGTGCTCGGTCGACACGTACTCGTCGCCGAGCGGCCGGGCCACCGCCTCCGCCGCGTTCAACGCGTTGACCAGTTCGCGGGCCAGACTCGGCTCGGCGACGCTCGCTCCGGTGGCCGCCGGCAGCCGGTCAACGGCGTGTACGGCTTGGCGCCGTACGTCCGCCGGATTCGCGCCGACCGCGCGCAGCAACGCGGGCGCGGTGGAGTTGCCGGTATCAAGCAGGGCGAGCAGCAGATGCCACGTCTCGACAGTGGCGTGGCCGCGTTGCTGCGCCATCGCGACGGCGGCGGCGACGACCTCACGGCTCTTAGTGGTCAGGCGCTCGGCGTTCAATCGTTCTCCTCGGGTGATGCCTTGGACCCGGCTTCGGCCGGGGTTGAGTCTACTCGACTCAAGTTTCGAACGCTCGTGCCCGAGACAGGATTCCCAGGCTCTTGTTCGGTAGCGTGCACTCGTGGTCGAACGGATCAACCCGTCGTCGCTCGCGTCGCCGTCCGGCTTCAGCCATGCGGTGCGCGCCACCGGGACGACCGTGCACCTGGCCGGCCAGACAGGTCTAGACGCCACGGGGCACATCGTGGCGGGCGGCCTCGTCGCGCAATTCGAGCAGGCGCTGTCCAACCTCGTCACCGCGCTCGGCGCCGCCGGGGGCACGCCGGACCAGCTGGTACGGGTCACGATCTTCATCGTCGACGTACCCGCCTATAAGGCCGCGTCCGCCGAGATCGGCGCGGTCTGGCGGCATTTCGTCGGGCGCGACTACCCAGCGATGGCCGCGGTCGGTGTGGCCCGGCTCTGGGACGACGACGCATTGGTGGAGATCGACGGCGTCGCGGTGTTGTCGTAGCCAGCGGGCACTTGGCGTGCGTGCCGATCTCGCGATCGCGCCGTATAGCCTCGAAGTGCGCGCATCGTCGATGTGCACGCCGGACGCGCGCGGTGAAGGCAGACCACAGTCGAGCCGGGAAGGACCAGCCGATGCCGGACGCACACGAGCTGTACGAACTGGCCGGTGACCTGGCACAACTGGACCGACCGGTGCTCGTACAGGCGATGACCGGCTTCGTTGACGCGGGCGGCGCGACACGCTTGGCGCGCGACCAAATGCTGGCCGCCGACAACACCGAACTGTTCGCCCGGTTCGACATCGACGCGTTGCTTGACTATCGATCCCGCCGGCCGACGATGCAGTTCGTCGAGGACCACTGGGAGAGCTACGAGGAGCCGCAGCTTGCCATCTTCCGCGCCGTCGACCAGCAGGGCACGCCCTTCCTGCTGCTCACCGGTCCGGAGCCGGATCTGTCCTGGGAACGGTTCACCGCGGCGGTCATCGGCATCGTGGAACGCGTCGGCGTGCGGCTCACCGTCGGGTTCAACTCCATCCCGATGGCAGTGCCACACACTCGACCGACCGGCGTGACCGCACACGCGTCCCGCCACGAGCTCATCGCCGGTTATGAGCCGTGGTTGCAACGCGTACAAGTGCCGGGCAGCGCGGGTCATCTCCTCGAATATCGGCTCGGTCAACAGGGACACGACGCGATGGGATTCGCGGTCCACGTGCCGCATTACCTTGCCCAGACCGAATTTCCGCCGGCCGCCGAGCAGCTGATCACGTCGCTGTCGCGCTCGACCGGCCTACTGCTGGCCACCGACGCATTGCGTACCTCGGGAGCCGAGGTACGCGCCGAGGTGGATCGGCAGATCGCCGAGAACCCGGAGGCGGTCGCGCTCGTCGAGTCGCTCGAGACGCAATACGACACGTACCTGCGTGGGCGGGCGACCGGCAACCTCTTGGCCGCTAGCGGTCCGCTGCCGACCGCCGAGGAACTCGGCGCCGAGCTCGAACGGTTCCTGGCCAATCAAACAAACCCGCCCGGACCGCAGAACCCACCTGGCGATCAGCCGAATCAGTAGTCGCCGTTGCCGGGTGGCATCAGACGCTGCGCTGCCGAACGGTCGCGACGAAGTGCTGCGCCGGCTCCGCGAGCGTGGCTTGAAGCGTCGAGAACGTGGCGCGTGCGGCACTGGCCGGCCAGTCCTCGGGCAACAACTCGACGGGTAGCCCCGGGTCGAGGTAGGGCAGCCGGCGCCACGCGGTCAGCGCTGGTACCCAGGCCGCGAACGCCGCCGCATCGTCGGGTCGGTTCGGCGCCCGACGCGTCCGACTGCCGTCGCCGTCGCCGCCGCGGGTTCCGACCCGGTACGTCGTTGCGAAGTCCACATAGGCCGCTCGTACCGCGTCGAGGTCCCACCACCCGCGCGCGTGTTCGGCGATGTCACCGAACGCCAGATACTCGGCCCGGAACAGGTCGACGTACGGCGCCAGGTCGTGGCGGCGAAGCGATGCGGCGGTCAACTCGTACCGGTGCGATGGCGCGACCCAGACTCCCGGCGCGCAGGCACCGAAGCCGAGCGCGGCAAGCTGGGTGCGCAACGTGTGCCGTTTGGCGCGCTCGTGTTCGGGCACCGAGAAAATGGCGAGCACCCATCCGTCGGCGAGCCGTGGCTCGGCCGGCGCGAAGATGCGCGCATCACCCTCGCCCAGAATCGCGTTGCCGGACTCCGACAACCCGTAGCCCGCCACGCCGCCACGCCGCTCCGCGACCAGCAGCCCGCGTCGCTTCAGCCGCGAGATCGCCGAGCGCACCGCCGGTTCATCGACGTCGAGCTCGGCGAGCAGCCGTACCAGCATCCACACCGGCAACCACCCGGCGCCGTCCGCAGCGCCCAAGATCGACTGACCGCGACCGCGTTCGGGCGTTCCATCGTCCGCGATGCCCGAGATGGATCGACCGCGACTACGTTCGGGCGTTCCACGGCCGTAGAGGCCGTAGATCGTGACGATCAGGGCCCTCGGCTGTGCGGCATCGGTGACGGGCGACGGCACGCGCTCAACATATCGCGCCATTGACTGCCGTCAAGAACGCGGAATACTGGCGAAGGTAGGCATCCGACGCGCCGAACGTCGACGTCCGTTCTGTACCTGTCGACCTTCGTTCGATACCTAAGGAGCCACCCACGATGTTGGCCCCCTCCGCACACGTCGACACGTTCACGCGGGACAACCTCCCGGCGCCCGACGCTCGACCGCCGCTCGACTTCGACCCGGCCGTGTTCGGTTCGGCACACCCCTACCCGGACCGGTTGAACGCGGCGGTCGAGTTGCTCGACACGACGATTGCGAGGTTCGGCGCGCAGCGGCGGGCGGTGGTGTTTCCGGGCGGCTCGTGGACGTACGCCGATCTGCGCGACCGCGTGAACCGTCTAGCCAACCTGCTGGTCAACGATTACGGCGTGGCACCTGGCAACCGGGTGCTGCTGCGCATGCCCAACAACGAATGGCTAGTCGCCAGTTGGCTCGCAGTCCTGAAGACCGGCGCGGTCGCGGTCACCACCATGCCGGCGTTACGGGCCACCGAACTGCGGACTGTCGACGAAATCGCCGGCGTCACGGTGAGCCTGGTGGACCACCGATTCCTGGGCGACTGGGCCGATGCCGGCATCGGCAACGGTGCGGTCGTCGGTGGCGGCGGCGATGACGACGTGCTGGGCCGGCTCGATGCGCAGAAGACCGACTTTGCCGCGGTGGAGACGTCCGCCGACGACGTCGCGATCCTCGCGTTCACGTCCGGGACGACCGGCCGCCCGAAGGCGACCATGCACTTCCACCGCGACATGCTCGCGGTGTGCGACACGTTCTCGGAGCACGTTCTGAAGCCGACGCCCGACGACCTCTTCGTCGGTTCCCCACCGATCGGCTTCACGTTTGGCCTCGGGGCGCTGGTGCTCTTCCCGATGCGGGCCGGTGCCGCGACGCTGGTGCTGGAACGCCCGACGCCGGACGCGCTGGTGCGAGCCATCTCCGAACACGGCGTCACGGTGATGTCCACCGCGCCGACCGCCTACCGCGCAATGCTGACCCTGCCGGACACCGACTTCACCGGCCTCCGCCGTTGCGTGAGTGCCGGTGAGCCGCTCGGCCTCGCGACGTGGCAAGCATTTTTCGACCGTACGGGTTGCCGGATCATCGACGGCATCGGCTCCACCGAGATGCTGCACATCTTCATCTCGTGTGCGGACGACGAGATCCGGCCGGGCGCGACCGGACGGCCGGTGCCCGGATATCAGGCGTGCATCCTCGACGACGACGGCAACGAGGTGCCCGATGGCACGCTGGGCCGGCTCGCCGTACGCGGACCGACCGGTTGCCGCTACCTCAACGATGCGCGCCAGGCGAACTACGTGCAGCACGGGTGGAACCTGACCGGGGACACGTACCTGCGCGACGACGACGGCTACTACTGGTACCAAGCGCGCAACGACGACATGATCATCTCGGCCGGCTTCAATATCGCCGGCCCGGAGGTCGAGATGGCGCTGCTCACCCATCCGGACGTGTTGGAGTGCGCGGTGGTTGGCGCACCGGACGAGCAGCGCACGATGGTCGTGCACGCGTTCGTCGTGCTGCGCGCGGGCGCCTCCGTCGACGCGGTCACGTTGCAGGAGCATTGCCGGCGCACGATCGCGGCGTACAAGGCGCCGCGCGTTGTCGAGTTCATCGACGCACTTCCGAGGACCACGACCGGCAAGGTGCAGCGATTCCGGCTGCGCGAGATGCTGGCGTGAGGCGTGGAGGTCACCACGCAGGTGCGCGTCGAGTGGTCGGACACCGACGCGGCCGGGCATCACCACCACGCGAGCGTCGCGCGGTTCGTCGAGGCGGCCGAGGCGGAGGTCTACCGGCGCATCGGCGAGCCGCAGTTGATGAAGATCGTGCCACGCGTCGAATACCACGCGGAGTATCTCGGCCGCCTCTACTATCAGGATCCGGTCGACGTGACGCTGCGCGTTGTCGCGGTCGGCCGCACCTCGTTGACGTACGCGTTCGAGGTGCGACGAGCCGACGACGGTGCGCTTGCGGCACGCGGCGGTTACGTCGTTGTCCACATTGACGAGGTAACCGGAAAGAGTGATCCATGGTCTGACGAGCTGCGGAAATCTCTCCTAGCGCATTGACCGCACCCGATATTTGAGGCGAGAGGGTCCGGCTCGGGGTCGCCTCATGCTTCAATGTACGTCGATTTGTTGTTGATCAGTGCATCGCTGTTTGTCTATCACTGGGTGCCGATCCGCAACACCGCCCTCGACGTACCACGAGGTACCAACCGATGAAGCAAGCCGGCATCTACGTGTCGGTCGCCGTGGTCGTGCTGGCCGTCGCCGCCGGCGTGCTCCTATCACCGCGATCCGCGACAACCAACCGTCCGATCTCGACACTGGCCGCATCCTCGACCGCCGCGACGAGCCGGTCGCCCACGACACCGAACGCTCCCGGACCGACGCACGCGAGCAGCGGCGTCACGTGCCCGCCAAGCAACACCGACGACTGCACGGTCACCGCCACCGCGCCAGGCAGCGGCGGCAGCGGCCGTCCCGGACACCGTGGTGGCGGCGACATCACGTGCTACGACTGGAACCACCACGTGGTGGCGTGCTTCAACCCGGACCTCGGCTGGAACAATCCGGCCGACCATTGCTTCTACCGCGTCGCCGATCCGCTGCCGCCGGTCTCCGACCCGGTCTGGCAAGGGCACCGGCCACCCGACGGCACGATCTACACGGTCTACTGCCGGCCGGGCAACGGCGGGCAGCGACAGCAGTGGTTGCCCGCGCCACCACCCGGATTCGGTGGCCGCGTCCCGCAGTTCGATCTCGCGGCCACCGCCATCAACAGCATGCGCCTGCGCGGTCCCACGATCCGATCGGCGCCGACACCCGACGGCGCCGGATTGGTCGGACTCCCGGTCTGGCTGTGGACACCGCGAACCGCCTCGACGTGGGGGCCGAACACGAAGTCCGCGTCCGTGCCGGGGCTCACCGTGACGGCGACCGCGCGGGCCGACTCGATCACTTGGAGCATGGGCGACGGGCACCGCGTGACCTGCCGGAGCGTCGGCACGCCCTACACCGCGGCCGCTGGCGGTGCTCACTCGCCTAACTGCGGGTACGTCTATTTGACGCCGTCGCGCGACCGTCCGGACGGCCGGTTCCACATCCGGGCGACGACCACCTGGCACATCACGTGGAGCGGCGGCGGCCTGTCCGGCGAGCTGGACATCCAGAAGTACGCGGACTCGACGGTCCAGATCAACGAGCTCGAAGTGATCACGAGCTGAGGTTGGTCGGCGGCCCGGCCTGCGCCCCCCGGGGTGAGCGACCGTATGCCGAATCCTTGACGGTCGTCGCGAACGCGCCATACGCTGGAGTTGTGCGGATCGCGGTGATCGGCGGCGGCCCCGGTGGGCTCTACTTCGCGTGCCTCGCGAAGCAACTCGACCCCGCTCGGGAGATCACGGTCTGGGAACGCAATCCTCCCGGTGACACCTACGGCTTCGGTGTCGTGTTCTCCGACGAGACGCTCGGCGGCATCGAGCACGCCGACCCGGTGATCCACGAGCGCATGGCGGAGAGCTTCGCGCGCTGGGACGACATCGACGTGCACTATGGCGGCACCGTGGTGACCAGCGGCGGGCACGGCTTCGCCGCGATGAGCCGCCGCCACCTGCTACGGATTCTCCGCGAGCGTGCCGGCGAGCTCGGTGTGGACGTGCGGTTCGACGCGCCGGCACCGCCGGTCGCCAACCTTCGACGCGACTACGACCTAGTGGTCGCCGCCGACGGCATGAACTCGACGGCGCGGCGGTCCGACGACGCATCGTTCGGTGCGACGTACGAGAACCGGCGTTGCCGCTACATCTGGTTCGGCACCGACAAGGTGTTCGACGCCTTCACGTTCGACGTTCGGTCGACACCGGCCGGCGTGATGCAGGTGCACGCCTATCCCTACGACGCGACCGGCTCGACGCTGATCGTCGAGATGACCGAGGACGTCTGGCAGAAGGCCGGGTTCGCCGCGTCACCCGCAGTGGTCGCACCCGAGACGCTTGTGCCGGGCGACTCGGACGACTACGCCATCGAGCGCTGCGAGGAACTCTTCGGCGACCTGCTCGGGTGCGACACGTCGACCGGCCGGCGATACCGGCTGATCGGCAACCACAGCCGCTGGATCAACTTCACGACGTTGCGGTGCGAACGCTGGCACGACGGCAATCTCGTGCTGCTCGGCGACGCCGCGCACACCGCGCACTTCTCGATCGGCTCGGGCACCAAGCTCGCGATGGAGGACGCGCTCGCACTCGTCGCCTGCCTCGCCGAGTCGCCCGATCTGCCGAGCGCGCTGACCGCGTACCAGGCCGAGCGCCAACCCGTCGTAGTGTCCACGCAACGAGCAGCTCAGGCGAGCCTGGAATGGTTCGAGAACCTGCACCAGTACGTCGGACAGCCGCCGCTGCGCTTCGCCTTCAACCTGTTGACCCGCTCGCGCCGGGTGACGTACGAGAATCTGCAGATCCGCGATCCGGAGTTCGTCGCGGCCGTCGACGACTGGTTTGCCGCGTCGGTCGGCCAACCGCGGCGGCCGCCGATGTTCCACCCGATCACGTTGCGCGGCATGACGGTGGCGAATCGCGTGCTCGTCTCGGCGATGGACATGTATTCCTCGACCGACGGGCACCCCGGCGACTTCCACCTCGTCCACCTCGGCAGCAAGGCGCTCGGTGGCGCGGGGCTGGTGATGACCGAGATGGTCTGCGTGTCGCCGTCCGGGCGCATCACACCGGGCTGCACCGGGCTGTGGACCGACGAACAGCGCGACGGCTGGGCACGGATCACGTCGTTCGTCCACGAGCAGTCGCCCGCGAAGATCGGCATCCAGCTTGGTCACTCCGGGCGCAAGGGCTCGACGAAGCTGATGTGGGAGGGCATCGACGACCCGCTGCCGGACGGCAACTGGCCGGTCGTCGGGCCGTCCGCCCTGCCGTACCGACCGGTCAACCAGATCCCCCGCGCGCTGACGGTGGACGACATGACCGATATCCGGCGGCAGTTCGTGTCCGCCGCACAGCGGGCCGCGGACGCCGGATTCGACCTGCTCGAACTGCATTGCGCGCACGGCTACCTGCTGTCGTCCTACCTGTCGCCGCTGACTAACCGTCGCGACGACGACTACGGCGGCTCGCTGCGGAACCGGTTGCGCTATCCGGTCGAGGTGTTCGACGCGATCCGTGCGGTGTGGCCCGCGGACCGGCCGTGCAGCGTTCGGATCTCGGCAACCGACTGGGCGCCGGGCGGCGTCGAGGTCAAGGACGCGGTCGAGATCGCCCGTACGTTCGCGGAACACGGCGTGGACGCGGTAGACGTGTCCACGGGTCAGGTCGTCTCGCACGAGCGGCCGGCGTTCGGGCGGTCCTACCAGGTGCCCTATGCGGACGCGATCCGCAACGCGCTGGCCGCCAGCCATCCGCACGTGGCCGTGATCGCGGTCGGGGCGATCTCGTCGTACGACGACGTCAACTCGCTGCTGCTTGCCGGCCGCGCGGATTTGTGCGCTCTCGGCCGTACCCACCTTTTTGACCCGCAGTGGACCCTCCACGCGGCGGCCGACCAGGGCTACCTGATGCCGTGGCCGAAGCCTTTCGCGGCCGGCAGCCGGCGGCCGCAGACCGGCCGCACGGACGGACCGAAGCCTCGGCTCGATCTGATCCGGGATCCGCTGGCCGGTGTCACCCGGCACGGTCGGTGGCGACCCAGCCAGGACGCGATGCCTACGCCGCCACGTGTGAACATCGGGTCGGCCGGGTAACGGGTTGGCCAAACGGAGTCAAGGGCCTTCCGTTCGCACTACCCCTGACGTTAGGTTTACGCCACACTCGGTAGGCCCCATGCTGGGTCATATTGAGCTGATTCGACCAAGTCCAGATCGCAACCCTTGAGCGCAACAGGCAACAGGAGTCCAACGTGAGCGTGCCAACGATGACGTTTCGCGGATTCATCAACGCGGTCGACCCGACCGCCGCGGAGCTCCGAGCGTGGGCCTTCCAGCCAGACTCGGTCGCACTCGAGGACATGCCGCCCTACTGGGACCTCCTCGTTGCCGGCGACCGGCTCATCACCACCATCTTCGCGTTAGCGATGGACGCCAACTGCCCGGCCCGGCGCTTTGCGTTGCACTGCCTCTACATCTACGCCGCGGACGGCATTCGCACCGACTTCAGCGCGCACCCGAAGCGTCGGCTCCACAAGCTCGTTCGCCGCGCCGAATCCGAGGGCGACGAGCTGATGAAGAACTGGGCGCACAACGTCCGGGTGCTGTTGGCTCGCCCGATGATGTTCGACTTCCGCGATTGGTGCGAGGGCGGTCTGGTCCGCACCGGTCGCCGCCTCTAATCGCTGCCGGCCGCGGTTTGCGGGTGCCTTGGTTAGTCGGCGCGGCCGGGTCGGCGCGGACGCCACACCACTAGCGCGGTGGTGCGCTCGTAGGCCGGCGTGACGTCACGACGTGGGTACGCGGTCATCGACTGCACGTGCGCGAGCCGCTGGTGAGCCTCGGCGAGATCCGCCTCGAGGTCCATGATGCGCCGCTGCAGATCGACGACGAGCTTCTCGAGGTCGATGATCCGGCGTACGCCCGGCAGGCTCACGCCGTCGTCCTGGCTCAGCCGCTGGATCTCGCGCAGTAGCACGATGTCCCGCTCGCTGTAGCGGCGGCCACCGCCCGGCGTACGTGCCGGCGACACCAGGCCCAGCCGGTCATACTGCCGCAGCGTCTGCGGATGCATGCCGGCCAAGCGCGCGGCCACCGAGATGATCAGCACCTTCGCATCCGAGGCGTGCTCGACCGACGCGAGCTCAGGGTCGCGTTCAGACATGGTTCAACCGACTTTCGAGCTGTTGCCGCGGCGCGGGCGGCGAGGACGCCGCGAATTCCTCCAGGGCCTTGCGCGCCTCGGGCGTGAGATCTTTTGGCACCACGACGTCCACCGTGACCAGCAGGTCGCCGACCGTTTTGTCGCGGCGGATGATGCCTTTGCCGCGCACCCGCAGCGTCCGGCCGCTCGGAGTGCCCGGTGGCACTCGCAGCGTCACGGAACCGTCGAGCGTGGGCACTCGAAGGTCGACGCCGGTCACTGCCTCCGCAAACGTGATCGGTACGGCCAGCGTGAGGTCGTCGCCGTAGCGGCCGAACAGTGCGTCGTCGCGTACCTTGATCAGCACGTACAGGTCGCCGGGCGGGCCGCCGCGTTCGCCCGGTTCACCGCGTCCGGCGATGCGGATGCGCTGCCCGTCGGCGACTCCGGCCGGGATGCGGATCGTCATCGTACGGGTCTTCGTGACACCGCCGGTGCCGTGGCACTCCGGGCACTTCTGGTCGACGACCGTACCCACGCCTTGGCAGTTGCGGCACGGTTCCGACAGGCTGAACGCGCCCTGGTTGTTGGTCACCAGACCGGAGCCGTGGCACACCGGGCAGGTTCGCGGGGACGTCCCCGGCTTGGCGCCACTGCCGTGGCAGGTGTCGCACACGCCCGGCGCGCGCAGCGTGATCGGCATGGTCACGCCTCGGACCGCGTCGCCGAAGTCCAATGTCACCTCGGCCTCGACGTCACGGCCGCGGGTCATGCCCGGGCGACGGGACGACCGGTTGCCGCCGGAGAAGATCGAGCCGAACAGGTCGGAGAAGCCGGCCCCGCCGAAGCGACGGTCACCGGCCGTCGCCGTACCGTCGCCGAACAGGTCGCTCATGTCGAACCCGCCGGTCGGCGCACCACGCGTCGACCGCCGGAAGGCACCGGAGCCGAAGAGCTGGCGCATCTCGTCATATTCGGCACGCTTGCGTGGATCGGACAGCACGTCGTTCGCTTCGGACACGGCCTTGAACCGCTCCTCGGCGTCACGGTTGCCGGGGTTGCGGTCCGGGTGCAGCTCGCGCGCGAGCTTTCGATAGGCCTTCTTGATGTCGTCCGTCGACGCCGACTTGTTGACGCCGAGGACGGAGTAGAAGTCCTTCTCGATCCAGTCTTTCGAACTCAACGAGCTGCCTTTCGCTCACGAGCCTGTGGGGGTGCTCCCAACCGTCCGCCGGTCACTGGGGATCCGCGACACCGACGAGTGCCGCGCGAAGCAAGCGGTCGCCCAGGAGGTATCCGCGGCGCATGATCTCCACGCACGTCGTCTCGGACACATCGGGTGAACTCGTATGGGAGACGGCTTCGTGCAGGGTCGGATCGAACGGGTCGCCCGGCTCACCGAACGGGGTGAGGCCGAACTTCGTGAGCGTGGCGACCAGTTGCTCGGCCACCGCGCCGAACGGGCCGACGAGATCGCCATGGTCGCGCGCTCGGTCGAGGTCGTCGAGCACCGCCAAGAGCTGCGTGAGCACGACCGCCGTCGCCTGGTCAGCGGCCAGCGTGCGGTCCCGGTCGACACGCTTGCGATAGTTCGCGTATTCGGCCGACACGCGCTGCAAGTCGCGGGTGAGCTCACCGAGATCCCGGCGCAGCGTCTCCAGCTCCGCGTAGAGCGGCTGCCCCTCGGTCTCGGCGGTCTCGTCCACGGCTGGGTCCGCGGCGGTCAGCCTGTCGGCGGTCGCCGTCGACGCACCTGCATCCGCGCCGGTGTCGTCGGGCGCGGCCGCACCGTCCACCGTCGACGCGCCCGCATCGGCGCGCGGCGAGTCGCCACCGGACTTGGTCGCCGCCTTCGCCCCCGGTTTAGCGCCGGCCTTCGGCGCGGCGCCGTCGCGCTGCGACAGCGTCACGTCGAGGTCGATCGTGGTATCACTGCCAGTCACGTCATTCGCCTTCGGATCTGCCTTCGTGTCGGCGCCTGCTGCCCCGTCGCCGGCTGCGGACTTGGCCGATGCGCCGGCCTGCTTGCCGGCCGCCGCGGTGGTGCCGTCCGTCTTTGCCTTGTCGGCTGGGGTCTGCTCGGCCGCCCCGGGCGAGACCGCCCCGCCGTCGGACGGCGGTGCGGTCTCGTCGGGTTGGTTCGGCTGCGCGGCGCCCTTCGCCGTCACTTGTCTCCATCCTCGTCGACGACTTCGGCGTCAACGACGTCCTCGTCCGCGGCACCGGTGGGGCCGGCGGCGCCCGCGGCACCTGGCTCGGCGCCCGGTTCGCCGCCAGCGGTGCTGCTCGCGGCCTGGTTGTAGAGCGCCGATCCGGCCTTCTGCGACGCGGTCATCAGTCTCTCGTGCGCGGCCTTGATCTTCTCTCCGTCACTGCCGCCGAGCGCCGCCCGCAGGTCGCCCAACGCCTCGTTGATCTCGGCCTTGGAGTCCGCCGGGATCTTGTCGCCGTTCTCCGCGAGGAACTTCTCGGTCTGCCACTGCAGAGCCTCCGCGAGATTGCGCTGCTCGGCCTCCTCACGGCGCCGGCGGTCCTCGTCGGCGTGGTCCTGTGCGTCGCGCATCATGCGCTCGATGTCCTCCTTCGGCAGCGCCGAGCCGCCGGTGATGGTCATCGACTGTTCCTTACCCGTGCCGAGGTCCTTTGCATTCACGTGCACGATGCCGTTTGCGTCAATGTCGAAAGTGACCTCGATCTGTGGCACGTTGCGCGGTGCCGGCGGGATGCCGGTCAACTCGAACGTACCCAGGCGCTTGTTGTATTGCGCCATGTCGCGCTCGCCCTGGAACACCTGGATGAGGACGGACGACTGGTTGTCCTCCGCGGTGGTGTAGACCTCGGAGCGCTTGGTCGGGATCGTCGTGTTGCGCTCGACCAGCTTGTGCATGATGCCGCCCTTGGTCTCGATGCCAAGCGACAGCGGCGTCACGTCCAGCAGCAGGACGTCCTTGACCTCGCCCTTCAGCACGCCGGCCTGCAACGCTGCACCGACTGCGACAACCTCGTCCGGGTTGACGCCCTTGTTCGGCTCCTTGCCGCCGGTCAACTCCTTGACCAGGTCGGAAACGGCGGGCATGCGGGTCGAGCCGCCGACCAGGATGACGTGGTCGATGTCCGAGAGCTTGATGCTCGCGTCCTTGATCGCCTGCTCGAACGGGCCCTTCGTCCGGTCCAGCAGATCCTGCGTCATCCGCTGGAACTCCGCGCGGGACAGCGAGATGTCCAGGTGCAGCGGACCGGCACTGCCGGCAGTGATGTAAGGCAGGTTGATGTTCGTGGTGGTGGCAGCGGACAACTCGATCTTCGCCTTCTCGGCCGCTTCCCGCAGACGCTGCATCGCCATCTTGTCCTGGGACAGGTCGATGCCGTTCTGACCGCGGAACGTCTTGACCAGGTAGTCGATGATCCGCTGGTCCCAGTCGTCCCCGCCGAGGTGGTTGTCGCCGCTGGTGGACTTGACCTCGATGACTCCTTCGCCGAGCTCGAGCAGCGACACGTCGAAGGTGCCACCGCCAAGGTCGAAGACGAGGACGGTCTGCTCCTTGGAGCCCTTGTCGAGGCCGTACGCGAGCGCGGCGGCGGTCGGCTCGTTCACGATCCGCAGCACGTTGAAGCCCGCGATCTCGCCGGCCTCCTTGGTGGCCTGCCGCTGCGCGTCGTTGAAGTAGGCCGGCACGGTGATCACTGCGTCCGTGATCGACTCGCCGAGATAGGCCTCCGCGTCGCGCTTCAACTTCATCAGCACGCGAGCGGAGATCTCCTGCGCCGTGTACTTCTTGCCGTCGATGTCGATGGACCAGTTCGTGCCCATTTCGCGCTTGACGGACCGGATCGTCCGGTCCGGATTCGTCACCGCCTGGCGCTTGGCCACCTCACCGACCAGCACCTCGCCGTTGCGCGCGAACGCGACGATCGAGGGCGTCGTTCGGGAGCCTTCGGCGTTGGCGATCACCGTGGGCTCGCCGCCCTCCAATACGCTCACACACGAGTTCGTTGTGCCGAGGTCGATTCCGACCGCACGTGCCATGGTGTATTCCTCCAGGTCAAGCCATTACAAGAGACTGTCGATCCGGCAAAGTTGAGCGGACCGCACTCAATAGTGCCACGCGTCGGCAGCATGTCAACTGAGGTTGAGCCCGCACGACGCAACATGGTAGTGATCTCCGTCTTGGTGCGTGCTGGCCACCCTTCCAATCCGCCGCGATACCTGGATATATCGGGCACGCTGTTTGTGTGAGCCACTCAGCGGGCATGGTCGTCGACGTGCTCACCGACGTGCGTGCGGTGGTGGCCGGCGCACGTTTTCCGCTCGCCGTCCCGTCTGCCACCGCGGCCAGCGACACCTCGTCCCGTCTGACTAGGCAACTCGACGATTACCTCCTGCCCAGGCTCCGCCAGCCGGAGGCGCCGCTGCTGGCCGTCGTCGGCGGCTCCACCGGTGCCGGCAAGTCGACGCTGGTGAACAGCCTCGTCCGGGCGCCGGCGAGCGCGGCCGGTGTGCTCCGACCAACCACCCGGGCGCCGGTGCTGCTGAGCCACCCGAGCGACGCACGATGGTTCACCGGACGTCGAGTCCTTCCTGGCCTGACCCGCTCCCACGTGAACCATGCCGATGAGCCGCGCCTGCAGGTCATCGGCGCGCCGGCGCTGACCCCGGGGCTGGCTCTGCTGGACGCGCCTGACATCGACTCGGTCGTCGACCAGAGCCGGAAACTTGCCACGCGGCTGCTCGCCGCGGCCGACCTCTGGCTGTTCGTCACGACCGCGGCGCGCTACGCCGACGCCGTACCGTGGCAGATGCTACGCAGCGCGCGAGATCGCGGCACCGTGGTCATGGTGGTGCTCGATCGCGTACCCGCCGGTGACAGCGACGAGATCGCCGCGCACCTGCGCGAGATGCTGATCGATGAGCACCTCGCCGAACTCGAGTTGTTCATCGTTCCGGAGGCGGCACTCGACAGTGCCGGACTGCTCCCCGAGCGGCTCGTTGCGCCGCTCGCGGCCCGGCTGACGGCCCTAGCCAGCAATGTCGCGGCACGGTTGGACATCGGTCGTACCACATTGGACGGCGCGCTGCGAGCACTGCGCGGTGACGTCGACGGACTGGCGAGCGCGGCGGACGAGCAGACCATTGCATGGCATCAGCTCGACGACGCGGTCACGACGTCGTACCAGGATGCCGAGGCCGAGATCAGTGCGGCAATCGCGGACGGCACAATGCTGCGCGGCGACGTGCGGTCGCGTTGGCAGGAGTTCGTGGGCACCGACGACCTCGCACGCTTGCTGCGTACCAGGCTCGGAAGGTTGCGCGATCGAACGCTGACCGCGGCGACGGGCCGCCGATCCACCGGCGACGAGCTTCGCGATGCCCTAGCGGCCGGGGTGGCAGCGCTCATCGAGGCACACGCCATCACGGCCGGCGAACGCGTGGCACGGGCGTGGGCCGACATGCCGGCCGGTGCGGCGCTGGTCACGCAAGGGCTGGCACGCCCACCGTCCGGGCTATCGGACCGCTGCGGCCAACTGGTACGCGAATGGCACCGCCGCGTGCTCCACCTCGTCGCACACGAGGGCGGCGCGACGCGGCGGCGGATCACTGAGCGCACGGTGCGCGCGACCGGAGTCCTCGTCATGATCGCGGTGTGCGCGTCGACCGTGTACGCACCGACCGATGCCGAGTTGGCCGACGCGGGCGGCGCGACCGCCGCAACGCACAAGCTGCTGGACGCGGTGTTCGGCGACGACGCGATGCGGCAGCTATCCGCCGCCGCGCGCCAGGACCTCATGGTTCGGGTGCACGAGCTACTCGACGTGGAGGCCGCACGGTTCGGCGACGCACGTACGTCGATCAAGCTCGACCCGACGCTTGGCGAGCGACTTCGACGGAGTTCGAGGTCGGTGGCGGAGCACTCGACCGGCAGTGGCGCCAGCGCGGACGGTGCCGCGCCAGAGCCTGACCGTGAGCCAACCGACCAATCCGCACCCGCTGAGCAATCCGTGGCGACTGGGCAATCCGTAGCGACTGATCAGTCCGAATCGGCGGCACGATACGTCCCGGCGAAAACAAACACGCCGGCTCCGCCCGGTTGGGCCGAGCCGCGGACGTGGCGCCCGGTCCGGCGGGACATGCCGCCGAGCCACGCGGTGCCGGCCGGCGGCGACCAGGCGTCGGGCACGCCGACTACCGGCCGACGGCCATGACGATCACCGAGCGGCTACGTAGCGCGGTACGGCGAAGCGATCAACGTTCCGACGCGGCGGCGTTGGCGCAACGCGTCGACGGGCTGACCCGATTCGCGACCGCAGCGGAGCCACACCTCGGAGTCGACGCGGTACGCCCGGCACGAGTCGTTGTCGCCAGCGCCGGCGCCCGTCTCGACCTGTCCCGTGACCACACCGTCGTTGCGTTGAGCGGTGCGACCGGCAGCGGCAAGTCCAGCCTGTTCAACGCGTTGGCCGGCATAGACCTCTCTCCGGTCGGGGTACGCAGGCCGACCACCGATGTCCCGTACGCGTGCGTCTGGCAGCACGCCGGCGCCGCGCCCTTGCTCGACTGGCTGGACATCGTGCCCGAGCATCGGTTCCTCCGGGAGAGCCCGTTAGACGCTGAGGACCAGGCCGCCCTACGCGGACTCGTCCTGCTTGACCTGCCCGATCTCGACTCTGTCGAGGTGACGCACCGCGATGAGGTCGATCGGCTACTGCGTCGCGTCGACCTCGTGGTCTGGGTGACCGATCCGCAGAAGTACGCCGACCAGGTCATCCACGACGAGTACCTGCGCGTGTTCCACCGGCACCAACAGAACATGGTGGTGGTGCTGAACCAGGCCGACCGGTTGAGCGACCCGGACATCGCACGGTGCCTCGCGGACCTTCGCAACCTGCTTCGCGGCGACGGCCTCGGCGCGGTGCCACTGTTCGCGACGTCAGCCACCGCGGCGCGACCAGGCCTTGACGATTTGCGCGATGCGTTGGAACGCGCCGTCGCCGCCCGGCTCGCCGCGTTTCGTCGGTTGAGCGCCGACATCGACGAGTCCGTCGCGCAGCTCAAGCCCCTGGTCGGCCGGCCGGTCGACCGAGACGGTACGGATCGCGCGGCGGTACGGGACCTGACCGACGCACTAGCCGTCAGCGCGGGAGTTCCGGCGGTCGCCGAGGCAACCTCGCGGGCCTATCGATTTCGTGCCGGCAAGTCGATGGGCTGGGTATTGACGCGTTGGACACGGCATCTGCGGGTCGATCCGCTGGTGCGGATGCAACTCGCTGGGATGGACGCTGCGACGGCGGGCACCATGCCGTTGCCGGACGCGATGATCGCATCGACGGTGGCCGAAACGACCGAATCAACCGCGTCGGAGCCGACCGCCGGTGCGCCGTCGGAGCCGACGGTAGCGGAGCGGTCGACCGCCGACCTCGGCGTCCGCACGATCGGTGCGCGTGCGGGCGCGGGTCTGCCGGAGGAGTGGGCGGCGGCGGTCGCGGCCGCGGCGGTTTCCCGGTCCGCCGAGCTTCCGGACGCGCTGGACCGTGCCGTCGCCGCCACCGACCTCGGCGTACGGCGCCGACCCTGGTGGTGGTGGCTGCTCAATGCGCTCCAGTGGCTCGCCACTATCGCAGCGCTGGCCGGCGCCGTGTGGTCACTGGCCAGGTTGGGACTCGTCGCGCTCGAGCTCCCGACATACGACGTGGCGCGGGTCGGACCATTGCCACTCCCGATCGTCTTGCTATGCGGCGGCGTTCTGGCCGGGATCGCGCTCGCCTTGCTGTCGGTGCCGCTCGCCGCGGCCGGCGCGCGGCAGGCGAGAGCCCGAGCGGCAACCCGGCTTCGCCGATCGATCTTCGACGTCGGCACGGCGTACGTCGTCGAGCCAGTGCGCCGCGTGCTCGGTGACTACACGGACGCGCGTGACGCGCTGGCGGTCGCGGCGCGCCGAGTCGAACCCGCGGATCCCACCGAACCTGATCACCCCGCCGAGGCCGCAACGCACGCGTAGCCACGTCAACGCGGGACACCAACCGAAACACCACAGATGCTGAGGCGTTCCTGAAAGGCCGCCACACAGCGGGAACGACCGTGGATATCCGGGCTGGTACGGTTCCGGGCAATGGTTTTCAACCGACGCCGTTCGGTCATTCCCATCGGTGCTGCCGGATTACTCGCCGCCGCATTCGCGGTCGGCGGGTGTGCAGGTTCACCCGCGGCCGCGGCGCCTCGCTCGGCAATCAACCCCTCGGCTTCCGGGAGCGTCACGAGCCCGTCCCCGAGCGCGTCACGATCGCCGGCCACTGCATCGCCCAATCACACGCACGTGCCGCCGAGCGCATCACCGCTCGGAACGCCGGGCGTCTTCGTCTTTCCGGTCGTCGGCCACTACAGCTACGCGCACGTCCACCACGACTATCCGGCGACCGACATCATCGCGCCGTGCGGCTCCGAGGTGCGCGCGGCAACCAGCGGCGTCGTCCTCGAAGTCACGCTCGTCGACAAATGGAAGCCGTCGGTCGACGCCGGCGCAACGCGAGGCGGCTTGTCGGTGTCGATCCGTGGCGACGACGGCGTGCGCTACTACAACTCGCACTTCGAGGCGATCAACAAGAACATCCGGCCAGGTGTCCGTGTCAAGGCCGGCCAGATGCTCGGCAAGGTCGGCGAGACCGGCGATGCGAGCGCGTGCCACCTGCACTTCGGCCTCTCGCCGGTCTGTCGCGGCACCGGCGACTGGTGGAACCAGCGCGGTGTCATCTGGCCGTGGCCATATCTGGACTCGTGGCGCAAGGGCGGCGATAAGTCGCCGGTCGCCGAGATCGTGGCGTGGCAGCACCAACACGGCTGCCCCACGAAGCCGACCGTCGATCCGTAGCGATTACTAGCCGAAGCGCTCTTAGCTAGCCAAAGCGCGTGGACCTCCGGTCGGCGCACTCCCCCCGGCCGTGGGTACCGAAAGTCGGCGCGGAATCGACGGGCGCGGGTGTGCCGTACCCGTGGATGGGTATCACCGCGCACGAACGGTGACGTTGGGATCGACGCTCGGCTCCGGCGGGCATGGTCGGCGCAGAAAATACCGCCCGGACTGTGGAGGTCAGCGCGAGTTCTGAGATGCTTGACGCGGCGGCGACGGGGCTGCCGCGCCGCTCACCCTGCGGTTGGGCTGCCCCGATGCCACCGCTCCCCGGATGCGGCGTCGCGTCAAGCGACGTCGGTATCCCCCGCGCGACACGCGCCCGACGGGGCGAGCGCGGACACCAACGCCGCGCCCGGCACGGTCACCCCGCTGCCGAGGCCAACGACAGGGAGAGACCATGGCGAAGGGCAACGAGGCCCGAACCCCGGCCGATGGCGGAAACTTCGTCGTCGATCCGGAGCTCGTGCAGCTGCTCACCCCGGACGGGGAACGCGTCGACCACCCCGACTATTCGGTCGACTTCACCGACACCGAATACCGCGACCTTTATCGCGACCTCGTCGTCGTACGCCGGCTGGACGCCGAGTCCACCGCCCTGCAGCGCCAGGGCGAGCTGGGCATCTGGGCGAGCCTGCTCGGTCAGGAGGCGGCCCAGGTCGGCTCAGGTCGGGCACTGCGGTCGCAGGACATGGCGTTTCCGACCTACCGCGAGCACGGCGTCCTCTACTGCCGTGGCATCGACCCGATCATGCCGCTCGGTCTGTTCCGCGGCGTCGACCAGGGCGGCTGGGATCCGAACGAGTTCAAGTTCAACATGTACACGATCGTCATCGGCGCGCAGACGCTGCATGCGACCGGCTATGCGATGGGCGTCGCGATGGACGGCAAGGTCGGTAGCGACGACGGCGAGGCGGTGATCGCCTACTTCGGTGACGGCGCGACGTCACAGGGCGACGTGAACGAGGCGTTCGTGTGGTCGAGCGTGTTCAACGCTCCGCTCGTGTTCTTCTGCCAGAACAACCAGTACGCGATCTCCGAGCCGCTGGAGCGGCAGACGCGCGTGCCGCTCTATCACCGGGCGTCCGGCTTCGGTTTCCCGGGGGTACGTGTGGACGGCAACGACGTGCTCGCGTCGTACGCCGTGACGCGCGCCGCGTTGGACAACGCGCGGCACGGCAACGGTCCGACGCTGATCGAGGCGTACACGTACCGGATGGGCGCGCACACCACTTCCGACGATCCGACGCGCTACCGCATCGCGGGCGAACTCGAGGCATGGCAGGCAAAGGACCCGATCAAGCGGGTACGCATGTTCCTCGACAAGCAGGGCATCGCCGACGAGGCGTTCTTCGACGAGGTCGACGCGGACGCGACCAAGCAGGCGATCCACCTGCGTGAGCGAGTGCTGTCGATGCCCGACCCGCAGCCGACCGAACTCTTCGACAACGTATATCCGCATGGCTCGCCG
Source organism: Micromonosporaceae bacterium (assembly GCA_035263025.1). Classification (GTDB taxonomy): domain Bacteria; phylum Actinomycetota; class Actinomycetes; order Mycobacteriales; family Micromonosporaceae; genus DASQPR01. The sequence goes on along the minus strand of DATFRR010000271.1, from coordinate 11,979 downwards.
CTGCTCGACGCGCAGCGCGACGAGTTCGCCCGCTACCTGGACTCGTTCGCTGGGGAGGCGCACTGATGGCCATCGAGACGCTCACCATCGGCAAGGCACTCAACACCGGTCTCCGCAAGGCGATGGAGGCCGACCCGCGCGTCGTTCTGATGGGCGAGGACATCGGCAAGCTCGGCGGCGTGTTCCGCATCACCGACGGCCTGCAGAAAGACTTCGGCGAGCAGCGGGTGATCGACACGCCGCTCGCCGAGGCCGGCATCGTCGGCACGGCGGTCGGACTCGCCATCCGGGGTTACCGGCCGGTCTGCGAGATCCAGTTCGACGGCTTCGTCTATCCGGCGTACGACCAGATCGTCTGCCAGGTCGCGAAGATGCACTACCGCTCGCGGGGCAAGGTACGCATCCCGATGGTGATCCGCATCCCGTACGGCGGCGGCATCGGCGCTGTGGAGCACCACTCCGAGTCGCCGGAGGCGTATTTCGCGCACACCGCCGGGCTCAAGGTCGTGTCGTGCTCGAACCCCAGCGATGCGCACTGGATGATCCAGCAGGCGATTGCGTCGGACGACCCGATCGTGTTCCTCGAACCGAAGCGCCGCTATTGGGAGAAGGGCGACGTCGAGACGTCGGGTACGGTCAACGGCCAGCTTCCGCTGCACAGTGCCCGGGTGGCGCGCGAGGGCTCCGACGCGACGATCGTGGCGTACGGCCCGATGGTCCGCGTCGCGCTCGACGCCGCGATCGCCGCTGAGGACGACGGGCGATCGCTCGAGGTCCTCGACCTCCGATCGATCTCGCCACTTGACACCGAGCCGATCTTCGCGTCGGTCCGGAAGACCGGCCGACTCGTCGTCGTCCACGAGGCACCGTCCAACGTGGGGATCGGCGCCGAGATCGCGGCGCGTGTGACGGAGCAATGCTTCTATTCACTCGAGGCGCCGGTGTTGCGGGTCGCGGGCTTCGACACGCCCTACCCGGCCTCGCGGCTCGAGGAAGATTTCCTGCCCGACCTCGACCGGGTGCTCGACGCCGTCGACCGCTCGTTCGGGTTCTAGGAGGTCGCGCGCAGTGTCCAGAGTCAAGGAGTTCAACCTGCCGGACCTCGGTGAGGGACTCACCGAAGGCGAGATCCTGCAGTGGCTGGTCAACGTCGGTGACACGATCACGCTGAACCAGCCGATCGTCGAGGTGGAGACGGCAAAGGCCGCCGTCGAGATCCCGGCGAAGTGGGCCGGCAAGGTGACCAGGATCTACCACGAGGCGGGCGCGACCGTTGAGGTCGGCTCGCCGATCATCGCGATCGACACCGACCCGTCCGCCGGCGATCTGCCGGACAACACCGGCGGCCCGTCCGCTGAGGCGCTCGCCGCCGTCGAGCTGGCGCCCGCCGAGGGCGCCGTCGAGCCGGGTCTGATCGGCGGTCCAGCCCCGGGTGGCCGGACGGCCGTCCTGGTGGGATACGGGCCGAAGACCGCGGTCGCGAAGCGCCGCGCGCGCAAGAGCGACGGGGAGCCCGACGCCGCGCCGGAGCCGGTCGCCCCAGCCGCAGCCTCCGTATCGCCAGCACCGCAGGCGCCCGCCCAGGCCGCGGTTGCCGCGCCCGCCGCGGTCGCGCCGGCTTCGGTCAACGGCGGAAGCGCCGGTACGGTCCTCGCCAAGCCGCCGGTCCGCAAGCTCGCCCGTGACCTCGGGGTGGACCTCGGCGGACTGGTCGGCACCGGTCCACAAGGCTCGATCACGCGGGAGGACGTGCACGCGGCGACCACTACTCCGGCCGACGTCGTCGCCACCGGCGCCGTGTCCGCGCCGCTGTTCGGACCGGATCGTGAGCAGCGCATCGCCATCAAGGGCGTACGCAAACTCACCGCCGAGAACATGGTGGCGAGCGCATTCACCGCTCCGCACGTGACCGAGTTCCTGACCATCGACATGACGCGGTCGATGAAGGCGCTCGACCGGCTCCGGGCGGACCGGGACTGGGCCGACGTACGCGTCTCGCCGTTGCTGCTCGTGGCAAAGGCGGCGCTGCTCGCGATCGCGCGCTATCCGATGGTGAACTCGACTTGGTCCGGCGGGACGAACGAGATCGTCGTCAAGGAGTATGTGAACCTCGGCATCGCGGCGGCCACCGAACGCGGTCTGATCGTTCCGAACATCAAGGACGCCGGCCGCCTTTCGTTGCGTGAGCTCGCCGACGCGATGACGGCACTCGTACAGGTCGCGAAGTCCGGCCGGACGCCACCCGCCGACATGACCGGCGGTACGTTCAGCATCACGAACGTCGGCGTGTTCGGAGTGGACAGCGGCACGCCGATCCTGCCGCCCGGCGAGGCCGCGATCCTGGCGTTCGGCGCGGTACGCGACATGCCGTGGGTGCACCGTGGCAAGATCAAGATCCGGCAGGTCACCACGCTCGGACTGTCCTTCGACCATCGCATCGTGGACGGTGAGCTGGGCTCGAAGTTCCTCCGTGACGTCGGCGCATTCCTCACCGACCCGGAGGCGGCGTTGCTGGCCTGGAGCTGACCTCGGCTCGCGTCGGTGGGTCTTGACCTCCGCTCCGACGGTCGGCTCGCTACGGTGGCCCCGATCTCCGATCGGGGCCACCGTCGTCATTACGACAGCGCGCGATCACGAATTGGACACCTGGATCACCATCGGATAACGAGAACGCTTCGGATCGAAACGTTGGTCGTTGTGCCACCGCATGGCTGGCTACCGTTGACCGGCATCCACTCGGATAACTCCGTCGTGGGCGAGCACAGCGCCGTGATCTGGCGCACTCCGAGAGAGTTGAGCCGGGTGACTTCGCTGCTCGAGCTGCTTCGCAACCGTCGTGTCGCGGCACGACGCGCCAAGGCAATCGCGCGTGCGCTCCGATCCCAACCGTCGCCGACGCCGCCCCCTCCCGACCCGCCGACGGCCCGCTAGCCTGCTGGCCCGGGCATGGCACGCTCGCCCCGGCGGGCTATGCGGTCGCTGCACGACCCCGGTACGGTGGTTCGAACCGCGCGTACCGCGAGCAGCCGCCTCGTATGTCATCCCCCAGCCGAGCAGGTGGGCGTGCCCGCGGTCCCGGGAGGAGGAGGCACCGTGACGTCCGAAGGCACTTACCCGCCCGACCCATACCCGGGGTCGTACGGTTACCCGCCGGACGGCGACGGCGGATCACTCCACGAAGCTGGCGGATCACTCCACGAAAGTGGCGGATCACCGCACTACGGGAATCCCGGTTCGGCGTCGTGGCCGCCCATGGACGAGTCTTCTGACCCGGTTGGCGTACCACAACCGCGTAGCGGGTCGCCCCGTGCTGCGCGTGCGGCGGTCAGCGTGCCCGGCCTTCGTGCGGAGCCACCGTCCGATGGTCCGATGCCCGACGAGCCGGCCCCGCCGCCGCGCTCGACTCCGGTCACGTACGGGCGGCCGGCGCAGCCATCGGACGGAGCACCCGACGCGTCGTGGCCGGGATCCGAACCGGACGCTGGGTACGGATCCGAGCGTGGGTACGAGTCGCCGCGCCAGCGTCGCCACCGGTACGCCGACGATGACAACGACAATGACGTCGCGGAGAACGACCCTCGGGGCCGGCACAGTGGACCGGTGCCATCGCAGCGGCCGGACGCTCCGTCATGGGAAGCGTCCAACTCAGATCACTCGCGCGGGCGATTCGGTGACCCGACGTCGGCGCCCGGACCGCAGCCACTTTACGGCGGTGCACCACCCGTGCCAGGCGGCCCGGCGGCAATGCCGCGCGGACTCGGCGCAGGAATGCCCAGCGGACTCGGCGCCGGCATGTCCAGCGCGCCCGACGCGGACGACGTGCCCTCCGCGCCGCCGCGACGCTATGGAGGCGGCGCCCAGGTCTACTCGGGCGGTGTGTACGGCTCGCCGGCTGAGCCCGACCCGCCCGCCGGGCCGACTGGCCTCGATGGGCCCGGCCGGGTCGACGAGAACGGTGCAATGCCTGCCAATGGCGGTCGGCCGAGGTCGGCCGGCGCGGTATACGGATCGTCCGGGCTCTACGGACAGCCGCGCCAGGTTCCGGGCGATGACGTTCCGGGACCGGTACCCATGGGTCCGGGTTTCGGCGCCGCGGGCGGCGCACCCGGCGCCGTGCCCCCGCAGGCGTTCGGGCCGGATGGCGGTCCCGGCCGCGGGCCACTCGGTCGCGCGAGCATGCCGCCGCGGTCCGACCCGCCACGAGCCGCGACGCCCGGCCTACCTGCCCGGCCGGACATCGCAACCGCGTTCGGCGGCGCGCCGGCGGCCGGTGCGCCGGCGTCGCCGGTCTCACCCGGGCGTGTCTACGGGGGCGGCAGCCGAGTCGAGGCGCGACCTGAGCCCGCCGAGTGGTCCGGCCCCGGCCCCGATCACATGTCTCGCTTCGACGGTCCGCCGCCGGTCGGCGGCCCGCCGATGCCGCTCGCGCCACGTCCGGACGGCGCACATCAGTCGACGCGTCGGTGGCCTCGTACGGTCGCAGTGGTCGCGGTGGTCCTGCTCGTCATCGGGCTCGGCGCTGGGGCGCTCTACTACACGTCCCGGCCGAACGCGCCGACGTACGAGATCGGTGCCTGCGTGACGCACTCCGGCGACAAGGTGGTCGCGGCCGCCTGCAGCGCACCGGAGTCGTACAAGATCGTGTCGAAGGTGAGCGATCCGAGCGCCTGTCCGGACACCAAGAATCCGTACGTGTCGGTGAACAACGACAAGACGATCTACTGTCTCGCCCCGAACAGTGGCGACCAGTCGCCGTCCGGCCAGTCCAGTCCTTCGGGTCAAGCGAGCCCGAACGGTCAGTCGACACCGGGGCAGTCTGGCCAGACGAACCCACCGAATTCGACCGGCTCGCCTACCCAGCCCTAGCTCACCGGCGGACCTTGGAATCGCGGTGGCGTCAACACGCACGTTGATTCCAAGGTCCACGATGGCGCGGTCACGGCCACGGCTTCTCCGAACCGCCGCCGTCCAAGCCGGCTACTTCTCGAAGCCCAGTGCCGAGTAGTTGACGGTCTGGAACCCGAACGCTCCGAAGTTGACGAGCTTGCTGTTCGTCGCCCAGATGTCCGGACGCTGGTATTCCGGCAACACCATGACCTCGTTCCAGATCGACACGTCCGCCTGGTTCGCGAGCTTGATCGCGGTCTGCGGATCGGTGGCCTGGACGGCCTGCTGCATCTGGCTGTCGATCTGCGCGGTGCCGACCCGCGAGAAGTTCGCGTTCCAGTTGCCGCCCTGCTGGTTCTGGTAGATGCCGACCGAGCCCGTGATCGGGAAGTTCGTCCCGATGTACGAGAACACCGTCATGTCGAACGCACCTGGCGCCACGTACTGGTCAAAGAAGTGGTTGACGTCAACGGAGTTGATGTTGACCTTGACCTGGACCTGCGCCAGCTGCTGCTGGATGAGTTGCGCCTCGGACAGCGACACCGCGACCGTGGTCGGAATGACGAGGTTGATCTGAAGCGGCTTGCCCTTCTGGGACGCGGTCGCCGCCACCTGGCCGTTGTTGACGCGCTGGTTTCCCTGCACGATCCAGCCCTCCTGGGTGAGCAGCTGGCTCGCCTTGGACGGGTTGAACGTGCCGACCGTGCCGGCGTTGTTCTGATAGCCGGTCTGGTTCTGCAGGTAGAAGTGGTTGTTCAGCGGCTGCGGGTTCGATACGCCTAGTGGCCCGAGCAGTGCCTTGGCGATCGCCTGCCGGTTGATCGCCATCGACAGCGCCTGCCGCGTCTTGACGTCGGTGAGCTGCGGCGACGACCCGTTCACCGTGATCTGGCGGAAGTTCGGCCCGCCGGCGGTGCGCAGGTCCACGCCCGAGAAGCCCTGCACCTGCTTATACGTCGTGGCGTTCGGTCCGACGTCCAGGAAGTCGATCTCGTGGTTCTGCAGCGCCGCGGCCTGCGCGCTGTCATCGACGACCCGGAACACGATCTGGTCCAGCTTCGGCTTCTGCCCCCACCAGTTCGGGTTGGGCTTGAGCGTGTAGGTCTGCGCACTGGTGTCCTGGCTCGCGAACATGAACGGCCCGGCACTGGTGAGCGGCTGCTTGACCCAGCCGGTGTTGAAGGTGTTCGGGTTGTTGTTCGTCGATGCTGGGTAGAGCAGGCTGAACACGGTCCACCACTCGCCAAACGGTGAGCCGAACGTGGCCACCACTTGCTGCGGCGACGAACCCTGGACGACCGACGTGATGTCGGCGTACCCAGTCGTGCTGACCACCTTGTAGGCGCTGTTCTTGCCGTTCATCGCCTTCCACTGCGCGATGAAGTCGGCGGCCGTGATCGGCGTGCCGTCCGACCACTTCGCCTTCGGGTTGATGCTGTACGTGACCGTCTGGTGGCCGTTCTGCGTCGCGACCTTCGGCTCCGCGGTCAGGTAGTTCGGGTTGAACGTGAGGTTGTTCTTCGCGTCCGACAGGAACAGCTGCGGCATCATCGCGTCCATCATCTGGACGGCGTTGAGCTCGTTGCCGTCGAGTTCGTTCGTGTTGAACTGGACGATCGTGGCGTCGATCGGCCACTTGAGCGTGCCGCCCTGGGGGACCTGGTCATAGGCCACCGGGTTGATCTCGTTCTGGCCGGCATTCGCGGTGGTCTGCGAGGTCGGTGAGTTCGAGTTGCCGCCGCCGCAACCCGCCGCCACCACGCCCACCACGACCAGCGCGGCCATCACGGCACCCGCGCGTCGCATCTGAATCACGGTTCCTCCCCAGGTCCGCCAGTCCCGCATCGAGGCTGGGTCATATCGGTGGTGAGCCGTCTTCGCCGTACAGTCGACCCACGCCGCGCATATCAGCCTATCTGTCTATATCCGCATAAAATGCCTGATCAGAGTACTACTCGGGCCTCCGCGTAGTGACACGACGCCAGATGATCATGGTCGGGCGAGCCGATCTGGTACAGCGGCGGCTCCTCGTCGATGCACTTCGATCGCTGGTCGTCGGTGAGCTCGTTGGCGAACTTCTGGCACCGGGTCCGGAACCGGCAGCCGGATGGCGGGTTTGCCGGGCTAGGCAGATCGCCGGTCAGGACAATGCGGGTACGCCGTCGCTCCCGCCGTGGGTCGGGCAGCGGGATCGCGGAAAGCAGCGCTTGCGTATAGGGGTGCGACGGGCGTTCGAAGACCTCGTCGACCTCGCCGATCTCGGAGATCCGGCCGAGATACATGACGGCCACGCGATCGGCGATGTGGCGTACCACCGAAAGATCGTGCGCCACGAACAGATAGGACAGCCCCTGCTCCTCCTTGAGCTGCTCGAGGAGGTTGATGATCCCGGCGCGGATCGACACATCGAGTGCGGAGACCGGCTCGTCGAGCACCACCACCTTCGGCTGCAGCGTGAGCGCCCGCGCGATGCCGATGCGTTGCCGCTGACCACCGGAGAATTCGGATGGATACCGGTTCGCGTGCTCCGGTGACAGCCCGACGGTGTTGAGCAACTCGTAGATGCGGCGGCGCTGTTCGTCGGCGGGCACCTTATGGGTACGCATCGGCTCCGCGAGGATGTCCACCACCGGCAGCCGCGGGTCCAGTGACGCCATCGGATCCTGGAAGACCACTTGCAGGTCGCGTCGGATGGCGAACTTCTCCGACGCGGACATCTTCCCGGTGTCCTGGCCGAGCACCACGATCTCGCCGCCCATCGGTCTGACCAGGTTGAGGATCTCCATGATCGTGGTCGTCTTGCCGCAGCCCGACTCGCCCACCAGACCGAGCGTTTCGCCCTCTCGAATGTCGAAACTGATGCCGTCGACTGCGTAGACCGTGCCCACCCGACGGCGCAGCGCCACGCCCTTGGTCAGCGGATATTGCTTGATGAGCCCGTCCACCTCGAGAACGACTTCCCGCTTCGCACGGGGTACGGCAGCCACCGCCGGTGGGCCGTGGTCCTCGGTCCGGAAGATGTCCGCGCCGCTCAGGTTGCCGGCCTCGATGTCCGCCGACCGATGGCAGGCGGCCACGTGTGCCGGACCGGACGCCGGCACCGGATCGAGGCTCGGCTCGACCTCCTCGCAGATCGTCACGCGCATCGGGCACCGTGGTGCGAACGGGCAGCCGGCCGGCAGCGCGACGAGCGACGGCGGGCTGCCCTCGATCGGCGTGAGCCGGGCTCGCTCCGCCTGGTCGAGTCGCGGGATCGAGCCGAGCAGACCCAACGTGTACGGCATCCGCGGTTGCTCGTAGACATCATCGACGTTGCCGGACTCGACGGCGCGGCCGGCGTACATGACCGCGACCCGATCGGCGAAGCCGGCCACCACACCGAGATCGTGCGTGATCATGATGACCGCCGCACCGGTCACCTCGCGCGCCTTGCGCAACACGTCGAGCACCTGTGCCTGGATCGTCACGTCCAGCGCGGTGGTCGGCTCGTCCGCGATGATCAGATCCGGATCGTTCGCGATCGCGATCGCGATCATCGCCCGCTGCCGCATGCCACCGGAAAACTCGTGCGGGAACGAGGACGCGCGCTGCTTCGCGTTCGGGATGCCGACCAGATCAAGCAACTCCACGGCGCGCTTGTGCGCGGTGTCCCGTGACACGTCGTTGTGGATGCGGATGGACTCCGCGACCTGGTCGCCGACCGTGTAGACCGGAGTGAGCGCGGACAACGGATCCTGGAACACCATCGAGATCTTCGCGCCGCGGATCTTCGACATCTCCTTGTCGGACAGGCCGAGGAGTTCGCGACCGCGGAAGCGTACCGAGCCGGAGACCCGTGCCTTCGACGGCAGCAGACCCATCATCGCGAGCGTTGACACCGACTTGCCGGACCCGGACTCACCGACGATCGCGAGCACCTCGCCGGAGTTGACGACGTAGGACAGACCGCGCACCGCGGTGACCGCGCCGGCCTCGCTGCCGAACGTCACCCGCAGATCGGTGACCTGGAGCAGCGGTGCGCGGTCCTCGTTCGCCCGGTCCAGAGCCTCGTCGAGCGCGGTGTTCGTCCGCACCTCACGGCCCTCCGCTGATCTGCGCGTTCGGGTCGAGCGCGTCACGCACGCCGTCGCCGACCAGGTTCACCGCGAGCACGAGGATGACCAGCACCATCGAGGGCAGCCAGAACAACCACGGGTACGTGTCGGCGTTGTTGGTGTATTCGCCGATCAGCGAGCCGAGTGACACGTCCGGCGCCTGGATCCCGAAGCCGAAGTAGGACAGCGCCACCTCGGCGAGGATCAGGCTGCTGACGTTGATCGTCGCGTCGATGATCAGAAAGGACGCCATGTTCGGCAGGATGTGGCGCCCGATGATCTTCCAGCCGGGTACGCCCATGAACCGCGCCGACGCCACGAACTCCCGCTCGCGTAGCGACTGCGTCAGGCCGCGCACCACGCGTGCGGTCAGCATCCACTGGAATGCCGCCAGCAGCACTACGAAGATCAGCCATGTCTTGCCGCGGAACAGCGGAGACAGTACGGCCACGATAAGGAAGGACGGCAACACCAGCAGCAGGTCGATGAGGACGACGACGGCTCGATCGGCGTACCGGCCGAAGTATCCGGCGATCGCGCCAAGGATCCCGGCGACGCCGGTCGCGAGAACCGCGCCGATGAGACCGATCAGCAACGACTTCTGCAGGCCGCGCATGGTCTGTGCGAACACGTCCTGGCCAAGCGTGTTGGTGCCGAACCAGTGCGAGGTGGTCGGCGGCGAGAACGGGTTGTTGACGTCGACCTCGGTGTAGGACCACTTCGTCAGGTACGGGCCGACGAACGCGGCGAAGAACAGCAACACCACGACGATCAGGCCGGCGACCGCCGTCTTCCGGCGTAGGAACCGTCGCACCACCAGGCGGCCACGGGATGTGGGCGCGGTCTCGCCGAGGACGTTTTCTTCCTCGGCGAGGACGATCGGCTCCGACGGCGTCGCCATGGCGCGCGCCTACGAGACCCGTACGCGTGGATCGAGCGCGGCGTATGCAACGTCGGACAGGATGCCGGCCAGCAGCACGAGAATCGCGACGAATAGAGTCGTGGCGGCCGTCGAATTGATGTCCTGTGTGGTGATCGCGTTGACGAGGTATTCACCCATGCCGTGCCAGCTAAAAATGATCTCCACGAAGAACGAGCCGATGAACAACAACGCGATGTTGTAGGCGAAGAACGTCGTGAGTGGAATCAACGCGGTACGAAGGCCGTGCTTGATCAGCGCGCGGCTACGGGTCAATCCCTTGGCTTGCGCGGTACGCAGGAAGTCCTGCCCGAGCACGTCGAGCATCGCGCTGCGCTGGTAACGGCTGTAGAACGCGGCCGACGCGATGACGAGCACGAGGGTGGGCAGGAACATGTGGCGCGCGCGGTCCCACAGGTCCGGGAACGACGTCCACGACGAGTCTCCGGGCGTGTATTCGCCGACCGTGAAGAACAGCGGGGTGCCGGTCGCATTGTTCAGGCTGATGCCGACGACCTGGACGAGCTTGCACAGCACGACGATCGGGATGGACAGCACCACGAACGAGATGACGGTCGCGACGTGATCGGATAATCGGTACTGCTTGACCGCGCCGTACGCACCGATCGCGCAGCCGATGATCGCGCCGATGATCGAGCCGACCAGGACGAGACGCAGGCTCACCCACATCCGCGTACTGATCTGCTGGTTGACCGACTGGCCGAGGATCGTCTTGCCGAGGTCGCCGTGGAGGACGCCGTTGACCCAGGTCACGTACCGCTTGATCACGGGTACGTCGGGGTTCATGTTCAAGTCGTTCAGGGTGGCCGTGACGGACGCCGGCGACGGCGGTGGATTGCGACCCTCGAAGCGCAGCTTCGGGTTCAGTTGCGTGGCCGCGAGAAAGTACGCCAGGGTAGTTGCGATGGCGGCGAGGAGGATCAGGTACACCACCCTGCGGAGCAGGAACCGCACCATCGCCTGCCACCCCCGTAGCCGTGCTCCGCACGGATCACATCACGACTCCGAATCTAGCTGCTAAACCGGTAGCTATACGTGCAAAACGGCTCAGATACGGCACCCTACCTGCGACGATGTGTCGCGCTGGTGTCCTCAGGTCGCGGCTCGATCTCCGAGATCTGCGTGCGCTGGCCTCCGGCCGTACCGTGTTCGCATGGAGCGCCCACCCCTGACCGTGACGTCCGTTGTGATCGGAGCGCGCGAACCGCGCGAGCTTGCCGCGTTCTACGAGCGCCTTCTTGGTTGGCAGATCGTGGCCAACGAACCGGCGCGGCCAGGATTCCCGCCCGAGGACGGCTGGGCGATGTTGCGGTCGCCAAGCGATCGCGGCGTGATGGCGATCGCCGTTCAATGGGAGCCCGACTACGAGCCGCCGGTCTGGCCGGCGCGCAAGGGCGAGCCCGCGATGATGCTGCACCTCGATATTCAGGCCGACGATGGCAATGTGGCGAACGCTGTCGCGTGGGCGCTGGAATGCGGTGCGACACTCGCCGAGCACCAGCCGCAGGATCACACCCAGGTGTTGTTCGACCCGGCCGGCCACCCGTTCTGCCTGTTCCCTAACGCGTGACGGTCGCCGCCGCTGGCGCGCTCCGCGATCCCATGCCCTGGTACCAGTCCGCGTGCGGTGCTATCACTCTGCCGTCGTTGACGACGGCAGTGTGGTACGGAGTCCATCACGAGTAGGGCTATCTCGGGCTCCCAGACTTCGTCGGTGTACCGGCGGCGATAGTGCGCGATCGTTGCTCGGCGCTGCCGTCGCATTCTGTCCGACATCGCTGCGTCTCCCTCGAGAAGTGGACGGCAGGGATCGCGCACTGCGTCGGCGCACGCTGCGATCACGGCCGGGTCGGTGCCAAACAAATGCTGGCTGGTGAAGCGTGGCCGCCGTCGGTGACCAGACCAACGACGTCGAAGGCGTCGAACCACTCGATGTGCTGGTTCGCGGAATCGTCGTCGACTCGTGGCGGATAGGCGACGACTGGCAAGGGGCACAGCCGACCTAGTGTGCGCCGACCGAACGCAGGGCTCAGGCTCGAGCCAGCGCTTCCTTCGCGA